>CAZWHN010000028.1:0-15445 GCA_964633635.1 uncultured Alistipes sp.
TCTTGATTTTTATTAAACAGGCATAGAAATCGAAGATTTTTATGTAAGTTTGCAACCAAAATCGTTTAACATGTATTGCTATTCAGCCTGTTACAGCAACCAAAACAACCTTTCAAAGTCAAGAGTCAAAGTAACGAGATAGTAACGAAACTTTGTCATTTCTTGGCTTTTCATTGACATTTGATGGCACTGCAACATTTTGGCAAACACTGTTAAATCGCTAACAGACAACATTCTTTCTCCGTTTCGCACTCACTTTCGTTTCTTTGTTGTATCTTTGCATAAACGATAAACCCCGAAACTATGGAGTACGCCAACCATCTTCAAGAGTATGCTCCGGCCCCCACGGCCGAGGAGGTAGCACAGAAGGTTGCGGCTGCACGCGAGGCTGCCGTAAAGAACTACAACAAGGAGGTCTATGCACGTTGTCTGTCGGCCATCGACCTGACGACGCTCGCCTGCACCGATAGCGAGGAGTCGGTGACGGCTCTGGCACGCCGTGCGGCAGAGTTTGCGATCGACTATCCCCACCTGAAGGGCGTGGCCTCGGTGTGTGTATATCCGCCATTTGTTGAGACCGTAGGATTGGCTATCGATGCTACCCCACTGCGTATCACGAGCGTGGCGGGCGGTTTCCCTGCATCGCAGACATTCCTCGAGGTGAAGATGTTGGAGGTGGCTATGGCCATCGAGAACGGTGCCGACGAAGTGGATGTGGTACTCAATGCGGGTAAGATCCTCACGGGTGCCTACGACGAGGCGGCTAACGAAATCGAAGTGCTGCGCGAGGAGTCGGAGGGCGCTGTGCTGAAGGTGATACTCGAGACGGGTGCATTGAAAAGCTCGGAGCTGATCTACAACGCGGCCCTACTCTCGATGGCGGCTGGTGCCGACTTCGTAAAGACCTCGACGGGCAAAATCGACGTAGCGGCCACACCCGAGGCGGCGGTGGTGATGTGCCTTGCCATTGGCGAGTACCATCGACTCACAGGCCGCAAGGTCGGCTTCAAGGCTGCGGGAGGCATTCGCACGGCCGAGGAGGCTGCGCTCTACTACACCATCGTCGAGCAGACATTAGGCGAGGAGTGGCTCACGCCCGAACTCTTCCGCATCGGCGCATCGTCGGCAGCGAACAACATTCTCTCGGCAATCGAGGGCAAGGAGGTTGCATATTTCTAACGAGTTACATACGCATAAAAAAAGAGGGTGCCTAACAAGTCGTGTTAGCACCCTCTCTTATTTTAAGAAATTGTATAGCAAGAGCTATTTTGAAGCTGGTCGAAGACCGAAAAACCGCAGTTTACCGGGTGTAAATGAGGATTTTGAGGGCAAGCCAGATGCCAAAATAGCCTTGTTAGACAGTTTCTTTTTTCTCATTATTGCACCTTCACACTGTGACGATGCAACACCTTACCCGCAGCATCGACAACCTCCATATCAATCTGCGACTTTGTCACCTTTACATTCACACGGTCGTTATTTGAATTGACCAAAATCGGGAAGTTGTTATCCACCGAACCCACGTCACGGTAGCTGTAACGGTGAGTGTGGCCGCTGAGCATTAGGTCGATACCCGCCTCATTGAGCGTAGGCAGCAGCAGGCGCTTGAGCTCGTTGTTGCCATACCAGCCCGTACCCTTGTCGAAGGGGATGTGCAGTAGCGCAATCTTCACGGGAGCCGAACGGAACGACTCCTCCTTCACTGCCTCCTTGAGCCACTTGGCCATAGCCTCGCGGTAGGCATCGTAGGCTGCCGTGCCGCCATACTCGATGTCGCTATCGGGCTTATCCTCTCCACTATCGAGAACCACGAACGCCACAGGGCCCTGACGGAAAGTGAAGTAAGGGGTGTTGGTCGAGGTGGGGAAGAGATTGAGGTACTCGCTAAAGCCCGGGCCGCGAGTTTCGTGATTACCACGCACATAGACCAGCGGGAGGTCGGGAGCAAAGGTCTCCACCGCACGCTTCATAAAGCCCTTCTCAATATCCTCGGTCGAGCCCATAAAGCTCACCATATCGCCATTGAAGACAACGAAGTCGGGTTGCTGCTCCTTGAATGTCT
This sequence comes from uncultured Alistipes sp., assembly GCA_964633635.1. Classification (GTDB taxonomy): domain Bacteria; phylum Bacteroidota; class Bacteroidia; order Bacteroidales; family Rikenellaceae; genus Alistipes. The sequence continues at coordinate 2,063 of CAZWHN010000028.1, forward strand.
TTGAGTGGGCCAACATCATCGAGTCACGGCCGTGAATATCGTTGATCATCACAAAGTTGCAATCATCCTTCGCAGCATCCATCGTGCGGATGGCATAGGGTTTCTGCGAATAGACATTGCTGGCGCTGATATAGCCGCTCGGAATGGGGTTATGGCCACTGTCATCGACACCCTGCTGGTAGATGCGGTAACGATAGGTAGTGCCAGGCTTGAGCCCCGTAATGCGGACGTGATGAACATCCGACACAACGTGACGACCCATAAAATCCTCGTCGTAGCGGGGACGTTCCTCGGCATAGAACGAGGTGCCGTCGTCGGGGGCGATCTCCACCCAACCCATACAACGCACCGTCGAGGTCCACACCACGGTCATCTCGGTTTCGGTTACACCAACCACCCACGGGCCACACTTGGTCTGCGCCTTGGGGGGATCGGCAGCAAAGGCCGCCACAGCGGCAACGATGAGCACGAAGCTCAAAAACATCCTCTTCATAGTCAGTAGTTTATTAGTTTTTCGTTTAGTTTTCGTTAGGGGTTTGGGGTTGTTGCTCGGTAGCCGCGTCGGTAGGCGTCGAGGGTTGCTCGGCTGCCTGCTCCACAGCCTGTTCTACCTCCTGATTGGCCTCCTGCTGCGAGGGCGCAAGGCCGATGGCCGAGAAGAAGCTGTCGGGCAGCATCGTACGGTACGACCCCGCATCGAGAGCCGTCAGGGCGATCAGTGCCAAGACTCCCACAGCGAACAAAATTCCTATAATCTTCTTTATCATAGCATTAGCGGTTAATCTTTATCTCCATCTCGGGCAGTGTGCGGCTGATGATCACCTCCTCACCCTCCTCGGGTTCGGGCAGCGGTGTCTGCTCAAGGATCTCCACCGTGCGCAGCAGCACATTGTCGATCGGCATAATGTTGTAATAGAAGGCGTTATCCTCCAGCACGGTATTGCGACCGATGTAGGCACGCAACTGCGACTCCATCAGCTTACGCGAGCGGGCGATGTCGCTCTGCACGGGACGCACACCCTGCTGTGCAGCATAGCGCACAAAGTCGTCGAAGAGCCCCTTATCGCTATCCAACAGCTGGGTTAGCTGCTCCATAGTCTGTACCTCATTGAGCGCCTCGCGGTGGCGGTCGGCATAGTCTAACGTATAGCGATAGAGGATGTTACGTCCCGACACCTCGACGTAATAGCGAGTCATATCGGTGGTATCCATCGGGATAAACACGTCGGGCATAATACCGCCTCCGCCATAAACCACCTTGCCCTTGGGGGTGGTGTATCGCAGCGAGTCGGCGAAGTGGATGCTATCGGCCGAGAAGAACTCGTTGTTGTTGTAGCGACGGATCAGATCCATATCGTAGTCAGACTCGTTGCCGTTGGTGTAGGGTTTCTGGATCGAGCGGCCCGTAGGGGTGAAGTAACGCGCCACAGTGAGTCGCAGAGCCGAGCCGTCGGGATAAGGTATCTGACTCTGCACCAATCCCTTGCCAAACGAACGGCGTCCCACAATCGTACCTCGGTCGTTATCCTGCACGGCACCCGCCAGAATCTCACTCGACGAAGCGCTACCCTCGTCGATCAACACCGCCAGCGCAATATCGGTGGCTGTGCCCGTGCCGTCGCTGAACTCCTTGACCTGCTCGCGGTGGCGATCCTCGGTATAGACGATGAGTTTGCCCGCAGGCAGGAACTCGTTGGCAATCAGGATGGCCTGATCCAAGAATCCGCCCGAGTTGTCGCGCAGGTCGAAGATTAGCTTTGTCATACCCTGCTCGCGCAGCTTGCTTAGAGACTCCATCAGCTCGGCATACGACGTGCGTGCAAACTGCGACAGGCGCACAAATCCGATGTCGGATGTCAGCATCGTAGCCGCCTCGATACTCTTGATGGGGATGGCGTCGCGCACGACGGTTATATCGACCAGATCGTCGATATTCTGACGCTTGAGCGAGAGCTTGACCTCCGTGCCACGTCGGCCACGCAGGCGCTTGACGATGTCGTTCTGCGGCATCTTCACACCCGCCACCACCGTGTCGTTGATCTCGATGATGCGGTCGCCCGCCACGATGCCCGCCTTGTCGCTCGGGCCATTGGGTATAACGCTCAGCACGATGACCGTGTCGGTTGCGGCATTGAAGGTCACTCCGATGCCGTCGAACTCGCCCTCCAACGGCTCATTCACCTGCTGCATCTCGCGGGCAGGGATATAGACCGAGTGAGGATCCAACTCCTTCATCATAAGCGGAATGACCACCTCCGAGAGCGAATCCATCGAGATCGAATCGACAAAACGATGCTCGATGAGCATCGAGGTCTGCATAATCTTGTTCGTTACGTTCATTCCACTACGGCGTATGATCGAACGCAGCTGCGTCTCGGCACGATTGCGCCCGACGAACTGACCGAGCAGTATTCCCAGCACAACTCCCACCGCCAAGATGATCGGGAAGAGTATGGTATGTTTTGAATTTTTATACATCTGTCAAATTAATAATGTGCGCCACCATCCTCCGCAATTGGCATACCATTCGAGCGCAAAAGTGGCAAAATAGGTCGTCGGCTCAGCCTCGCGGCAGACTACTTGTTTTTGAACGTATAGGTCAAGCCCAACGAGATGTAGGACTTGAGCATAATCTCGTCGTTCTGTGCCTTGTCGTAGAGCATATTGATTGTGATCTCGGTCGAGAAGTACTTCGAAGCCTTGATCTTAAACGTATTACGCCAATCGACCGTGGGGTGCAACATCTCGTGACGCTCGACAGCCGTGGGCTCCAGATCTGCGGGGCTGCCCGCCTGCTTCCAATCGTCAAGTGCGTCGAGGTAGTCGTTGTAATCGCGTATCTTCGAGAGGTTGCTCACGTTGGTGATCCATCCGTAGTAGCAGAAGAGGTTGGTATCATAGGTGAACCAATTATCCTTACCCCACGAGCGCTTGAGCTCGAACTTGACTGAAGAACCACCCGTGAAGAGGAAGTTCTTGTCGATATCGACACCAAACCAGCTGCGTGCCTCCTTGTTGCGGTAGTAGCGCTCGACAAGCGAGTTGTTGGCCACAACGGCGTTACCAGAGAGGGGGAAGAGCGAGATCTTGATCGGGAACTTGGCATTGGGGCTGGCGAAGTCCATACCGATTGAGAAGTCGATGTTGCCCGGAGCGAGGAAGCCCGTGATCACGTCGTCGCTGGTCTGCTGCGTGCGCGAGAGGTACGAGTTCGAGAATTGGCTCTTGAACTTGAACATCGCCGTGTATGACCACTTGTTATTTACGGCCACTTTGGGCTGCACCTGCAACCAGAACTCGTCGATATTCTTGAACCAGATGCCCTCGCGGTCGCCCTCCTCGGTATCGACACGCAGACGGTTGTAACCATACTTGGCACTTATCTGCGTATTGTTCGAGAAGCGATCCTTCTTGTAGGTGTGTACCAGACCGAACGATCCCAACCACGAGATGGCGTTGTCACCACCCTTCGTGTCGGCCCACGCCTCGTTGTATGAGGTCATCGTACCCTGCAACGAGAAGGTGAGCTCGAGGTAGTTGCGCTCCTTGCGTATGCGCTGACGCTCCAATCGTGCACGCGCCTCACTGAAATAGGCACCCTCGGTAATGCTGACGTCCTGAATCTGGTTTTTATGCTCTACGTTACCAGCAGTCTGCGTCTTGGTGCGATCCTCGACTGTGAACTGCGCACGAACCTCGCTTGCAGCAAATGCTGCAATGAAGGTCAAAACAAGTAAAAGTCTATTCATATCGGCTATATTTTTGTTTTTCGAATTTACATTTGCAAAGTTAAGAAATTTCAGAAAAATAGTTACATTTGTGAGTACATAATTAACCAACATTATACGCTTATGAAATATTTTGGCGCACACGTCAGCGCTTCGGGCGGTGTGGAGAATGCTCCACGCAACGCCGCCGCCATCGGAGCCACGGCCTTTGCTCTCTTTACGAAGAATCAACGCCAATGGGCAGCCCCACCCCTCACCGCAGCCCAAGTGGAGGCTTTTCGCAAGGCGTGCCAAGAGTACGGCTTCTCGGCCTCGCAGATACTCCCCCACGACAGCTACCTGATCAATCTTGGCCACCCCGAACGCGAGGGGTTGGAGAAGTCGCGGGCATCGTTTGTGCACGAGATGGAGCGTTGTGAGCAGTTGGGACTGGATCGTCTAAACTTCCACCCGGGCAGCCACCTGAAGAAAATCACGGAGGAGGAGAGCCTACGACTGGTGGCCGAGTCAATCAACATAGCGCTCGACAAGACCTCGGGCGTGACGGCAGTGATTGAGAATACGGCTGGTCAGGGATCCAACCTCGGCTACGCCTTCTGGCACCTGGCCTACATCATCGACCGTGTGGAGGATAAATCGCGTGTGGGTGTTTGTCTGGACACCTGCCACTCGTTTGCGGCGGGTTATGACCTCTCGACCGAGGAGGGTTGCGAGCGTGTCTTTGCCGAGTTCGAGCGTGAGGTGGGTTTCAAGTACCTACGTGGTATGCACCTCAACGACGCAATGAAGCCTCTGGGTAGCCGTGTCGATCGCCACTCGCCGATGGGTGAGGGGCATTTGGGCATCACGCCTTTCCGCTATATCGCCCGCGATGCACGCTTCGACTCTATTCCGCTCATCCTCGAAACCCCCGACGAGAGCCGCTGGGCCGAGGAAATTTCGGCGCTGAAGAGTTTTTCTGAGGAGTAAAAAAAGAGGGTGTCTAACAAGTTATGTTGGCACCCTATTTTTTTGAGGAATTGTATAACAAGAGCTATTTTGAAACTGGTCGAAGACCGAAAAACCGCAGTTGACCTATCGTAAATAAGGATTTTGAGAGCGAGCCAGATGACAAAAGAGCCTTGTTAGACTGTTTCTTTTTTATAGTTGATCCAAACACGCTCTGATCAACCGCACGCTGTCGCGTATCTCGTCGTCCGAAATGACAAGTGGCGGAGAGATGCGGAATGCTGTGTCGCAATAGAGGAACCAATCACTCAAGATGCCTCGCTCGATAAAGAGGTCCATAATCTTATAGAGCTTTTCGCTCTCTCCCAACTCCACGGCCAGCAACAATCCGCTACGGCGAATCTCCTTAACCGCTGGGTGATCACGGAGCAGCTCCTCGTACATTGCGCCCTTGCGCTCGACATCCTCCACGACCTTGTTCTGCTGCAAGAAACGCATCGCCGCCAAACCCGCAGCACAGCACACGGGGTGACCACCAAAGGTGGTGATGTGGCCCAGCACGGGGTCGTGAGTGAGCGTGGACATAATCTTCTGACTCGAGACAAAAGCTCCGAGCGGCATACCTCCACCCAACGCCTTGGCCAAGCATACGATGTCGGGCACAACGCCATAGCGCTGCATCGCGAACATCTCGCCCGAGCGACCCATACCCGTCTGTATCTCGTCGAAGATGAGCAGTGCCCCCACCTCCGAGCATCGCTCGCGCAGAGCCTGCAAATATCCCGCCTCGGGCGGCCGCACTCCAGCCTCACCCTGCACGGGCTCGCACAGCACGCAGGCCGTACGCTCAGTAATCTGCGCCAGATCCTCAAAGCTATTGAAGTTGATGGCCTTCGTGTCGGGCAGCAGGGGTCGAAAGGCCGACTTCCACTCCTCGCCCTCGGGCTGCCCCATCATACTCATCGCACCGTGCGTAGAGCCGTGGTAGGCACGACGCATCGAGATCATCTCGGTACGGTGGGTATATCGTTTTGCAAGTTTCAAAGCACCCTCGACAGCCTCGGCTCCCGAGTTAAGGAAATAGACCGACTCCAGCGGCTCGGGCAAGGTCTCCGCGAGCAAGCGGGCAAACTCCACCTGCGGACGCTCGACCATCTCGCCATAGACCATAATGTGCATATATTCGGCTGCCTGACGCTGCACGGCCTCTACAACGGCGGCGTTGCCGTGGCCGACATTGCTAACCGACACGCCCGAGATCAGGTCGTAGTAGGGTTTTCCGTCAGGAGTATAGAAAAAGACACCCTCGGCTCGGGCCACCTCGATGAGTTGTGGCGCGGGCGAAGTCTGCGCAACGTGACGCAGGAATTGTTTGCGAAGGATTTCGTTCATAATCGCTATTTTTCAGGAAACTGACGCTCCAATATTCGCTCGGCATCCCTCACCGACGACATCACCCAACGGAACAGCATCTCGCGGGCATCGTCCTCTCCGAGTCGCCAATCAATCGCTGGCGAGAGGCGCATACGCTGCGAGAGCATATAGATCAGTATCGCCGCCGAAGCCGACACATTCAGACTCTCGACCATACCACACATCGGGATGCGCAGATACTCATCCGCCGACTCGATGATCTCGTCCGACACACCAGCGTGCTCCGTACCAAAGACCAGGCAGAAGGGGCCCCGCTCCACATCGAAGGTCTCGGGTGTGCAGCTCTCACGATGGGGCGTGGTGGCCACCAGACGATAGCCCGCGCCCTTGAGCGTTGCTATGGCCTCGGCTGTGGAGTCGTGACGGGTGATATCGACCCACTTGTCCGTACCGCGAACGATATTGACGTTGGGGTTGAACTTACAACGCGTCTCGACCGTATGCAGATCCTGCAAACCAAATGCCTCGCAGTGGCGCACCAGCGCCGAGGCGTTCTGCGGATGGAATGTGTTTTCGGTAAGGATGGTCATATAGCGTGTGCGCTCGCCGAGTGTGCGACGCAACACCTCGATACGCTCCTCGGTAAGGAACGTGATCATATATGCCGTGCGCTCGTCGTACCACTCGGGTGAGTGGCCAGCGCAATAGGCTTTCAATCTACTTGCGATACTTGTCATCTTCGTCCAGAATTTTCAGATAACTCTCATAACGCGGATAGGCTATCTCGCCTCGCTCGACAGCCTCCACGACGGCACAATGGGGCTCGTGGGTATGAGAACAATTATAGAAACGGCACTCGGGCAGAAAGCGCATCATCTCGGGGAAGTAGTGCGCCAGCTCGGCATCCTCGATGTCGATCAGACCGAAGCCCTTAATGCCTGGGGTGTCAATTATATATCCGCCCTCGGAGAGTGGGTACATCGTCGAAAAGGTTGTGGTGTGACGACCCTTGTGGTGGCTCTGCGAGATCTCGCCCGTACGGATATCCAGCCCAGGCTCAACGGCTGCCACCAGCGTGGATTTACCCACGCCCGAGTTGCCCGACAGTAGCGTAGTCTTGCCTCGCAACAGCTCGCGCACCTCGTCCACGCCCTCGCCTTCGGTGGCCGAGACCTCGATGATGCGGTAGCCAGCACGTTCGTAAATCTCGTGGAACTCACGCACCGCATCGGGATCCTGTCGGGCGAGATCCATCTTCGCCAGCAGTATCGTGGCGGGCACCTTATATGCCTCGCACGTCACTAAAAAGCGATCGATGAAGACCGTCGCCGTAGGAGGCGAAAAGAGCGTCGCCACGAGCAACGCCTGATCGACGTTGGCGGCAATGATATGCGACTCCTTCGAGAGATTCGACGCACGGCGGATGATGTAGTTGCGACGCTGCTCGACGGCTGCGATAACGTATTTGCCCATCTCGTCTGTCTCGACACTCACCACATCGCCCACCACCACGGGGTTGGTCGAACGCACACCCTTCAGGCGCAGTTTACCGCGTATGCGACACTGCAGGCGCTCGCCCTCGTGCATCACCTCGTACCAACTGCCCGTCGAACGGATCACTGTTGCTTTGAAACTATCGGCCATACGCTCTAATTTAGGAATTTATCGGCCAGCTGCTCGAAATAGGGGGTTAGCTTGGTAGTGATGCCCTTGACGGGTTCGTACCAGCGCGACTGCTCAATCGTCTGGCGTGATACCCACTCGTAGTTCTTGTTCACCGAGTCTAACCACGAATAGAGCACACTGACGATCAGCACCACCTTCGCCACCGAGAACAATACTCCGAGCAATACATCCGCTGCGACCAACCCCGCAAAGCGGAATACCGCACGCAACAGATAGGCAGCCACCGAGATCAGAATCAGCGCAGCGACGAAGATCACGATAAATCCTGCCACACCCTCGATGCCGACCTCAATGCCGAGGATACGCTCTAATTCCGAGCCATACTGAGCTGCGAAGTAGAGTGCCGCCACCACAGCAACGAGCGAGAGCATCTGCAACAGGAAACCGCGACGCCAACCATTAAACACGGCCCACGCGAGAGCCAGATAGAGTATAATATCAAATAGGTTCATATCCGATGAAAAAAGTTTTTTTGTAGCCGTTGTGCCACACTATGGTCAAAATATCGCACGAAGTTAGCATATTTTTTTGATAATTCGTATATTTGCAGTAAGTAAATTGGCTCACGGTGGCCTCATCGCCACCTTTCATCACACTGGAACAAAGCATTTTACGCAGTCGAAAACACCTAATTTTTTACCGCTATGAAACGATATATATTTCTATTATTAATAATGCTCATCGGCCTACGGGCCGAGGCGCGTGAGGTCTATACGCTGAACGACAACTGGCAGTTCTACTTCAAGCTGGAGTCGAGCAGCGACGGCGCTCGCAACATCTCATTGCCGCACACTTGGAATCTCGATGCTCTCGCAGGTCAGGGCAGCTACGAGCAGACCACGGCCAACTACTCGCGCGACATCTACATCCCGAGCGATTGGATCGGTAAGCGACTCTTCCTCAAGTTCTACGGTGTGCAGAGCGTGGCCGACGTATTTATCAATGGCCACCACGTCGGCGAGCATCGTGGCGGCTGGACAGCCTTCACCTTCGAGATCACAAACCACGTCGAGTACGACAGCGACAATTCGCTGTTGGTAGTGGTGAACAACGCCTACCAGAACGACATCCTCCCCACCTCGTCGGAGGTGAACCTCTACGGCGGCATCTACCGCGATGTGGAGCTGATCGTCACCGAGCAGACCACCATCTCGCCCCTGCACTACGGCTCGGACGGAGTGCTGGTGCATCAGAACAATATTACGGACAACTCGGTCGATGTGACCACCTCGGTATGGGTCACCACGCTTCACGACAAGGCGTGCGATCTGGCCATCACGGTGCGAGGTCCATCGGGCGATGTGGTCTATTCGCGCTACCTGAAGGAGCGTATCGAGGCGGGCAAGCCGATCAACATCCCCTTCACGTTGGAGGAGCCGCTGCTGTGGAGCCCCAACGAGCCGAATCTCTATAAGATCTCCATCGCCATAGGTCAGCGTCAGGAGGACGAGGTGACAGTTACAACGGGCTTCCGCTCGATTGTGGCCACCTCAGGTCAGGGATTGCACATCAACGGCGAACGCATCGCCGTGCAGGGCGTTACGCTCTATCACGACCGTGCTGCAATAGGTAGCGCTCTGCGTACACGCCACTACGATGAGGATCTGGACCAAATACGCGACATCGGTGCCAACGCCATACGTTCGGCCACGGCTCCCCACGCGCAGTACCTCTACGACCGTTGCGACGAGAGCGGTATGATGGTGTGGATCGACACCCCCTTCACGCGTGCGCCCTATCTGAGCGATATATTCTACTACCCCACCGAGCGCTTCCGCCAGAACGGATTGCAGCAGTTGCGCGAGGTGATCGTCCAGAACTACAACCACCCCTCGGTGGTGATGTGGGGCATATTCTCGCTCGTGTGGTTGCGTGGCGACAATGTGTTGGGATATGTTCAGCAGCTCAATGCCGAGGCCAAGTCGCTCGACAAGTCACGCCCCACGGTGGCGTGCAGCAATCAGGATGGCGAGATCAACTTCATCACCGACCTGATCGTTTGGCAGCAGAACTTGGGCTGGGAGCGCGGCATCATCAACGACCTCTCGGTATGGCGCGATAAATTGGCGTCGGATTGGGGACACCTCAACTCGGCCGTGGCATACGGCGAGGCGGGTTCGATCGACCAGCAGACCAACTCGAGCCTTAAGCCCACCACCATCGACCAGCGCTGGCTGCCCGAACGTTGGCAGACCGAGTTCCACGAGGGATACGTCCGCCATCTGCACGACGATAGTACATTCTGGGGAATATGGATCAACAATATGTTCGAGTTCGGATCGGTGCGCCACAACGACGGCATATCGCGCACAGGACTGGTCACCTTCGACCGTAAGGATCAGAAGGATGCCTACTACCTCTACCGAGCGCTGTGGAACGGCAAGAGCCCCACGTTGCACCTAACGGAGAAGCGTCGCAACATACGTCAAGACTCGGTGCAGCAGATTAAGTTCTACTCCTCGACCGTGGAGACGCCCGTGCTGACGGTGAACAAGGATACGGTGCAGGTGACCGAATATGCTCCCTGTCAATATGTATCCGACGACATCATTATGGTAGGTCGCAACAAGATTGTGCTCACAGCTGGTGATCAGCGTGAGGAGCAGACCATCACAATTGGCAACGCATTAAGACAGCGCTAACAGCGCTCGGCCCCTCGCAGAGCAACAGATCAAGCACCGAGAGGTTGGTCGCAAATGGCATACGGTCAGCAAAGACCTGAACGTAAGGCTCGGCAACAAACGTCGAGCCTTCGTTGTGCTTGGGCCTAAGGTCGAGATCCGACGCCGCAGCCTCGACATACTGCTCGGAATATTTAACCTCCTGCTTCGCTCCCAACAATCGCAGCAGCGTCTGCAGATACTCCATATTGTAATCGATCAGATAGCGCCACTCGCGACGATAGAAGGGCTCCAAATATGGGGCATAGTGATCGAAGTAGGGCGACGACTTGTAGGCCGAGAGAATCGAGACCCAATGCTGGTGCTGCCAACGCTTCGAATAGTCGATCCTAACGTCGCGCATCGGCTGGCGCGGGCGGTTGCCATTCTCGACGTGTACGCTGAGCTGCATCACGCCGTTGGCCGAGAGTATCAGTCCGCGATTACGCTGCGAACGCTTGATATAGTTTTCGCCGAGGTCGATGATGCACTCCTCGCGCAGCAGTCGCGCAACATACTCAACCGAAGGGAGATAGGCCGAAGGAAGAATTACCATACGCTACAACTTTTTATACGTCAACACCATCCAGCCGTCGCGCTCGGCCTGCCCCGCCATCTGAAAGCCATTGGCCGTAGCCGAGGCGTCGATATGGGGCACATCGTCCGCAAGGAAGCCACTCATCAGCAGCGCACCACCCGCCATAGTGCAGGCGGCAAACTGCGGCATCATCGAGATCAGAATATTGCGGTTGATATTGGCCAGAATGAAGTCAAAACACTCGCCCTCGACCACCTCGATCGAGCCGCATCGCACATCGAGCTTGACACCGCTCAAGGCCATACTGTCGCGGCAACTGTCGCAGGCCCAATCGTCGATATCTACGGCCACCATCTCGCGTGCGCCACTCTTCATCGCCACGATGGCCAGCACTCCTGTGCCGCATCCAACATCGAGCCCTCGCTGTCCAGCAAAATCCATCTGCACAATGGTTTGCGACATCAGGGCCGTGGTGGCGTGGTGACCCGTGCCAAACGACATACGGGGCGCAATGACCACATCCATAACCCCAGCCTCGGCCGCAGCGTGATGCTCGGCACGGATGAGGATTGGCCTCTCGCCCTCGACTCGCACGGGCTCAAAGGCCCCCTCCCACTCGGCATTCCAATTCTGCTGCTCGACCTCTACGACCGAGTACTCCTCCACCTGCTGATCAGCGAGCAGCTGCTCCACCTCCGACTCGCATTCGGCATAATCGGAGGCAAGGATGTAGGCCTTCAATGCACCCTCCTCCTCGACGAACGAATCGAAGGGCATATCGGCCAAAAGTGCCATCAGGATCTCGGCCTGTTCGGTCGTTTGGGTGCGAATATTGAGCTCAATGTACTCCATATTATGTAAAATTTTACTACATTTGCATTGGCATACGCCGAGTACAAAGTTAGCAAGAATATGGCAGATAATACGAAAAAATGGATGGAAATTTCGCGCTCCTACCGCACCCACCTGCGGTTGGAGAAGCACCTATCGCGCAATACGATCGACTCCTATATGCGCGATCTGAGCCAATTTGCCCACTTCATACTGCGTATGTACGACGTTGAGCCCAAACGTGTCGAGCCCGAGATGATTCGCAATTATATGCTTCGACTCTACGACTTGGGACGCGAGAAGAGTTCGCAAGCGCGTGCCCTTAGTGGGATAAAGAGTTTTTATAACTTCCTGCTTCTGAACGAGATGATCGATTCCTCGCCTGCCGAGCTGATCGAGGCTCCCAAGGCCTCACGCCCCCTGCCAGACACTCTCACGACGGACGAAATCGACCGTCTGATAGGTTCGATCGACAGCTCCACAACCAAAGGCCTGCGCGATCGTGCCATACTCGAGCTGCTCTACTCGTGTGGTCTGCGCGTAAGCGAATTGTGCGACCTGAAGGTTGGTGATCTCTTCTTCGGCGAGGGGTACATCCGCATCACGGGTAAGGGCGACAAGCAACGTCTGGTGCCCATCAGCGGAATGGCCCGCGAGCGCATACAATTATATATGGAGAGTCGCAACGCCGCAACCGTCGGTCCGAAGCGACGCAGCGACGAGGCCGTCTTCCTGAACAACAGAGGCAGCAAGCTCACCCGTGTGATGATCTTCACCATCATCAAGCAAGCCACCACACGCGCTGGGATTGACAAGAAGGTGAGCCCGCACACCTTCCGCCACTCCTTCGCCACGCATCTGCTCGAGGGCGGCGCCAGCATACGCCAAGTGCAGGAGCTGCTCGGTCACGAAAATATCGTCACCACCGAGATCTATACCCACCTCGACACCCGCCACCTCCGCCAAACCCTGGAGGATCATCTGGGGTTGGAGTAGAGGGTGCAACTCGCTATAACCCAACAAAAAAGGCTGCCCTGAGGACAGCCTTTTGTTGTTCGGAGAACCGAATGCTCCAACTTATGCCAAAGCGTTAACGTGCAGAGCGAGTGAGCTCTTGAGGTTAGCAGCCTTATTCTTGTGAATAATGTTCTGCTTAGCGAGCTTATCGAGCATTGATGATACCTTGGGCAACAGTGCCTCGGCAGCGCTCTTCTCTGAGGTGTTACGCAAAGCCTTAACGGCGTTACGAGCGGTCTTGTGATACAGACGGTTGTGCGCACGCTTGGTAGCGGTCTGGCGGATTCTCTTCTTTGATGACTTGTGATTTGCCATAGTGTTTTTAAGTTTTTATTTTTTTACTTTTTATGTTTGCTTTGTTGTGCCACGTTGTCGAGTGTGGCGCTCGTTCCGAACACCTCGAGGGTGTTATGACGACCTCGTGAGTCGTCCAATAAACTTTTACCGCTGTCAAATACCCACCACCACTTTATAAAGCATCCGCCTAATCTTCGGCACCCGCCCAATCCAGCACCTGCCTCAATTAATGGCCCCGGGTATAAGTCATTGTAGCCCATAGGAGAGTCGAACTCCTCTTTCAAGAATGAAAATCTTGCGTCCT
>CAZWHN010000029.1:0-15335 GCA_964633635.1 uncultured Alistipes sp.
CGGCAGTGAGGGCAACCACTCCTCGCCACGGATGACGTGCGAGATCTCCATCAGGTGGTCATCCACAATGTTTGCCAAGTGGTAGGTGGGTAGCTGATCGGCGCTCTTGTAGAGCACCTTGTCGTCCAATGTCGAGGTGTTCACCTTGACGTGACCACGGATCAGGTCATCCATCTCGACGATCTCGTTCTCGGGCATCTTGAAGCGAACAACCCACTGATCACCACGAGCGATACGCTCCTCGACCTCCTCCTTCGACAGCGAGAGCGATGTGGGCAGCTTCTTACGCACGGCATAGTTGTAGGCGAAGGTCTGACCTGCGGCCTCGGCCTCCTTGCGCAGAGCATCCAGTTCCTCCGAGGTGTCGAAGGCGTAGTAAGCCCAATCGGCCTCAACGAGTTGCTTGGCGTACTTCAGGTAGATCTCCTTGCGCTCGCTCTGACGATAGGGGGCGTGAGGACCACCAACGCCGACACCCTCGTCGATCTCGATGCCGCACCACTTGAGCGACTCGATGATGTACTCCTCGGCACCCGACACGAAACGCTGCGAATCGGTATCCTCGATACGCAGGATCATCTTACCGCCGTGGCGACGGGCAAACAAATAGTTGTAAAGTGCAGTTCGCACACCACCCATATGGAGCGGACCCGTAGGCGACGGCGCAAAACGTACTCTAACTTCTCTTGACATAGTTTTATATTTTTAGTTTTTATCTATTTTCTTTTTCTCTTTAATCTTCAACCACGCGGCAAGCAGGAGCGCCAGAATGGTGTAGGCGGCAGAATAGACCAGCATACCTCGGCTGAATCCGTGTGTTGCGGGATAGGAGGTCTGCAACCAAGTATTGACCGTCACGGCCAACAAAACGGAGAGCAGAAAAGCCACAGCCAACGCGAGTTGATTGTCTCGCTTGTTGCGCTCGATTACGGGCATCGGCACCAGAAACATAAACGCCCACAGCGTAAAGCTCCACACCCACATCGTCCCGTAAATGGCATTAGGCACATAGCACGCCACCACACTCAGACCAATGGCCACCACGGCCAAAACGACATTTGCAATCTGCGACTTTCTCCAAATCTCCATAGTTGTAATATTTTAGGGTTCTCTCTCACTTAAAAATTTAACTTTCACGCTCCTCTCTCACTCTCGCCCCACTACGCCAAAACATTTGGTTTGTGAGGGTGTTTTGAAGATTGCCGAAGCGGTAAGAAGCGGAGCATACTCAGACGTATGTGAGCATTCTCAACGCGAGCAAGATGCCAAAACAGCCCACAAGGCAAATGTTTTACACATTGAAGAGGAAGTGCATAATATCCCCATCCTGCACAATATACTCCTTACCCTCGATTCCGATCTTACCCACGTCGCGGCAAGCCTTCTCCGAACCGAGAGTCACATAGTCGTCGTACTTGATCACCTCGGCACGGATGAAACCGCGCTCGAAGTCGGTGTGGATGATACCAGCAGTCTGCGGCGCCTTCATACCCTTGCTGAAAGTCCACGCGCGGCTCTCGTCGGCACCCGTTGTGAAGAAGGTCTGGAGGTTGAGCAGCTTATACGCAGCCTTGATCAGACGTGCTACGCCTGACTCTTCCAAGCCCATATCCTGCAGGAACATCTGACGCTCCTCGTAATCCTCCAACTCGGCGATATCGGCCTCGGTAGCTGCCGCCACGATCAGCATCTCGGCATTCTCGTCGGCAATGGCAACCTTCACAGCCTCGGTGTGGGCATTGCCACTCACGGCACTCGACTCATCGACATTGCAGACGTAGAGTACGGGCTTGTCGGTCAAAAGGTTAAGGTCGGCAACGAGCTTGCGCTCCTCCTTGTCGGTCTCGACCGTGCGAGCCGAGCGACCCTGCTCCAGCGCCTCCTTAAACTGCACCAGCAGATCGTAACGACGCTTGGCCGTCTTATCGCCCGCCGTGGCCTGCTTCTGGCACTTGCCGATGTTGTTCTCGACGGTCTCCAAGTCCTTGAGCTGCAGCTCGGTGTCGATGATACCCTTATCGCGCACGGGGTCAACCGAACCATCGACGTGGGTGATGTTGCCATTCTCGAAGCAACGCAGAACGTGGATGATTGCGTTGGTGTTGCGGATGTTACCGAGGAACTTATTACCCAAGCCCTCGCCCTTCGATGCGCCCTTCACAAGACCTGCGATATCGACGATCTCGATGGTGGTGGGGACAACCTTCTTGGGGTTGTCGATCTCGGCCAGCTTAACCAGACGCTCGTCGGGCACGGTGATCACGCCCACGTTAGGCTCGATAGTACAGAAAGGGAAGTTTGCGGCCTGCGCCTTTGCATTGGACAGGCAGTTGAAAAGTGTCGATTTTCCCACATTCGGAAGACCGACAATACCACATTGTAAAGCCATCTATAATTTGTTGTTATGTTTATACTTATATTATTTTACAAAAATAGGCATTTTTAAGCAGACCGAGCCTATATTTTTGCCAAAAAAATCACTATTCCCACCATCCTAACATAAAAAAACTGCCCGACCCATCGGGTCAGGCAGTAAGTCGTTGCGGCGGTATTCGATTAGAAATACTGACCACGCAAGTCCTCGATCTCGGCAATGCTCTGGAGGGCCGATACCGACATCTGAGAAGCTACGTTCTCGTTGCTGGCCTGCAAGCGAACCTTCTCGGCCTCAGCGGTCTGAGTCTCGCTCTTTACGATGTCGTCAACGATGAATACTACGGCGTTCGAGTAGCCCTTGATGGGAGCCGAGAGCTGACCTGTCTGAGCGGTGCGGCCGATAGCACCCGATACGCGGGGCTCCATAACCAGCGATGCAACGCTGTAATCGTTCATCTTAACATCCTTGAACTCAACAACCTCAACGCCATTAGCCGAAGCGATCTGGTCGAGTGATGAGCCTGCCAATTTAGCCTTCAGAGCCTCGTACTTCTTGTCGCGAATCAAGGTCTGCTCGATTGAGGGAGCTACCAGATTCAAGGGAGTGTACTCCGACTCGTCGATGCCAGTGAGCATAGCAACTACATAAGTATTATCGAGATTGAAGATCTCAGAAATATCCTGAACCTTGGCACCGTTAGCCCAACGGATGATCTCGCGTGAGCTCTCCAGACCGAGGATCGAGCGATCGCCCTGGCTGATGGTAGCCACACGGGGAGTAACGGCAGCAACGGTAGCAGCAGCGTTGAACTTATCGATCGAGCCCTTGCCGTCAACAGCGAAGACGCTGGCTACGTTGTGAACATCACGACGAGTAGCAGCCGAAGGCTCAACGGGGATAGCGATCGTACCAACCAAAACGTGCTTCTTGGCAGCATCGGCGCGAGTAACCTTGAGTAGCTGAACAACGCCGTTCACGGTAGCCTTAACGATGTCACCCTTCTTAGCCGAAGCCAAAGGCTCAGCCAACTCGGGGTTCAGAGCCGAGAAGGGCATAACACCCAACTCGCCACCAACCTGTGCCGTAGCAGCGTATGCCGAGTGCTGCTGTGCAGCAGCTGCGAAATCGGCGCCACCCTTGAGTGCGGTGTAGAGGCTATCAATCAGATCGGTCTGCAAGGGATCGAGTACGATGTGGCTCAAGCCGATTGAGTCGGGAGCCATCTTGGTGTCGATAGCGCGCGACATAACCCACTCGTTAGCCTTCAACACGGGACCGTACTGCTCGCCATTCATAACAACAGCCTCATCCTCGGCCAGCATAGCAGCCGACACGTAGGTTGAGCCGATAGTACCCATATTCTTGCGAACGAAAGCGCGAACGTCGTCCGTAGCAGCAAACTCCTCGCCCATAGTCTTAGCCTTGTTCTCGATCTCGAGCATATCGTTGTCGGTAGGCTCAACGTCGAACACAACGTAAGAGATCGAACGGGTAGGGAGCTTGGTGTAGTTCTCCTTGTGAGCGTTGTAGTAGTTCTGGATGTCGGCCTCGCTAACGGTTACCTCCGAATCCTGAATCGACGAGTAAGGCAGAGCTACCAGACGGCCACTGCGGCTCTCGTTGGCTGCGGTTACACCCTCGGCAACCTCCAACTTGTTTGCGTAAACACCAGCCTTCACCAGACCCAGGAACTTCGACAACGTACGGTCGAGGATAGCCTGCGAGTTTACGAACGACCACATATTCTGGGTCTCGGCGTTACCGCTCATCTGCGAGAGGAAAGCGGTGATGTTCTCGACGTTGTACTCGCCCGTCTGCTGATCTGCAAACATATTGTAGAAGACGTTAGAGAGGTGCTCGCCGCTGATCATCGACATACGCTCGGCGTTAGAAACCTCGATACCCATCTTGCTGAAATCGGGGGTCAAGAGGTGCTTGCCGATGAGCGACTGCCAGGTCGAGTTAGCCAGCGCATTCGACTCAGCCTCGGTCGACTCGCTCATACCGCTATAACTCTTAATCGTCTCATACTCGTTCAAATACTCCGAATAGCTAATCTTATCGCCATTGATAACGCCCACCTTGGGATCGTTATTACCGAAACCCATCTCAGGGCCCAATGAGATAATAAATGCCAACAATGCAAGAATGATAACAACCGACAGGATGATACCATACTTCGTTCTTAAAGTGTTTAGAGTTACCATAAAATTTATTTGTTATACTTCGTTTTATTCAATTTTGAGCCACCAAAGATAGTAAAATTATTCTTAATGACCATATTATTGAGTATTTTTTTGTTACAGCTTTTTCACACGGGCCAATTCCAGGCGTGTTCGAGTGCTTCGCAGGAGCTTGATTTCGTGCCTATCGGTGCGGATGACGGTGCCCGAAGCGGGGATCCCGTCGAAGGCGTAGATGATGTATCCAGCCAGCGTGTCATACTCCTCACTCTCCTCAATATCAAGGTTATAGCGTTCATTAAGGTACTCCACCTCCAGTCGGCACGAGAAGACATACTCACGCTCACCCACCTCCTTTTCCACGTCGTCGCTCACGTCGTGCTCGTCCTCAATCTCGCCAAAGATCTGTTCCAGAACATCCTCCATCGAAATGATGCCTGCCGTACCGCCAAACTCATCGACGACCACAGCAACGCTCGATTTACGCTTGATGAAATTCTGCAACAGCGTCTGCAAAGGCAAGGTCTCGGCCACATAATCGACCTTCATCAGCACCTGCTCCACCAACGTGGGGCTATTGAAAAGGCTCTTCGAATTGACATAACCCACAATCGAGTCGATCGAGTCGCGCCACACGAAGATGCGCGAGAACTTCGACTCCACGAAACGCTCGGTAAGCTCCTCGATCGAGGTGTCGATATCCACCGCCTCGACATCCACACGCGAGACCATACAATCTCTCACCCTCAGGTCGGCAAAGTCCAACGCATTCTGAAAGAGTTTGATCTCCTCCTCATCCTCCTGCTGCGGCTCCACAGCCTCGCCATCGACCAGATCGACCAGATCCTCACGATTGAAGGTGTAGGCATTCACGCCACGCACAGCCTTACGTCCGAATAGGCGCAGGATGCCGTACGAGATCATCGTCGTCAGGATGGCTATCGGATAGAGCAGCAGGTAGAAACCATAGATTACGGGAGAGAGAAATCGATAGTAGAAATTGGGATTATTCTTAAATATCGACTTGGGCAGAAACTCGCCACAGAAGAGGATAACCACCGTCGAAATAATAGTCTCGAGCAGCACCGAGCCCTCGTTGGCCATACTCTCCCACCCTATCGCCTGCGCCACGATACGCAGCAGTAGCGACATATAGAGCGAATAGACGACCAAACATATATTATTCCCGACCAGGATAGTCGTGATATACTGTCCCGAGTGGCGCTCGAAGAGTTGAGCGATAAAATCAAACATTGGACTCTGCTTGCGGTCGATCTCCTCGCGCAGTCGATTCTTACTCAGGAAGGCGATCTCCATACCCGAGAAGAATGCCGACAGCAGCAGCATTATACATATTATAATAATGGAGTTTATAAAATCCGCAGAATCCATCTTTTTGGGGTTGTTGGTTGCTTTTCGAGCTTAGGTAAGTTTCGAGCTACCTATCTTTTCTCGCGCTCGTTGAGCTCGATTGCCGAGCGATTGTTGGGATTTGCTCGCACGGGCTCACGCTGGGGCATCGTCAATTGCTTATCGTCAACACCCGACTGTGCAGCCCTGAGCTGTCGCGGTCTATCATTCGCAGGCGTTGCTGCATCAGCCTTTGCATCGGCGTCAGCGCCATCGCCACCCGAGGTCGATCCCTCAATAGCATCCTCGCTAATGTAGGTCACACCCTTGAGCTTGCGATAGGTCCAATCCTTCATCGCCTCGTCGCTCTCGAAGCCCTCGCAGTTGTACACCTCATCGCCATCGACGATCTTAGAATCGACATTTGAATAGATGCGGTGTGTAGCCTGATTCCAGAAGAGTTGCGAAGTGTAGAGCTTGCGGCCGTCGATATTCTCGGCCACCACGTCGCCCTTAGCCTCCCACAGCTTACGATCCTCGTAGAAGATGGCATAGTTGGCCGTCAGCACAGCCGACACCTTCGAGGCGGCATTGTCCTCGTAGAGCGTGATCTTAATGCCCTTGCGGAACTCGCGGTAGGGATCGCGTGCCACGCCGTAGCCCTCCATCAGCGGGGTCTCGAAGTGGTAGGCCTTGATGCCATTCTCCGACTGTGTGATCGAGAGGTTTTCGCTATACTCGGTCATCATCACTTCGTCGTTGGATTGCACCACCTCCTCACTCTTCGCTTCACACGAGAATAGCAAGATAGCACTCCCCGCGAAAGGGAGTGCTACCGCTAAATATCGTCTGAGCGAACCTATTTTCATCGCTTAGAATTATCTGTAACGTACGGTGGTGCTAATGCCGCTTGCGAAGCCACGGGTAATGGTGTAACGTGCACCCTCGGTAACCTCGTTGAAGAAGCACTCCTCCTTGGTGGGGAATGATGAGCGATAAGCGCTTGCCATCTTCTTAGCAGCCTCCTGGATTGAGGGCTCCGAGCCGAGCAACTCAACAGCCTGGTTCATTGCGTCGTAAGCAGCCCAGTAGCAAGCCTGACCAGCGAACTCGCTGTTAGCCGAAGCTGCGTAGCACTGACCCATAATATAGGGAGCATAACCGTTCTCGGCATTGATCTCCTTGATAGCCTTAGCTGCGTTCATCGCGTCAGAGTGGTTACCGCTCTGGATGCTGATAAGACCGATACGAACGTAGAGCTTCTCCTTCTCGGCGTTGTCAGTCTCAGCTGCCAAAGCCTCGTTCAGATACTTCATAGCCTTATCGAACTCGCTGCGGTTCTGGAAGCCCTGAGCGAGGAACAAAGCGGTCTCCGAAGAGGGCTTGATCGAGTAGTGCTTCTCGGCGGTAGCGAAGAAGAAGTCGCTATCGCAGTTAGCGCGTGACATCAAAGATACAGCCTGAGAGAGGAGAGCCTCGTTGTCGGGATCCTCGGCGAGCTTCTTAGAGAAGAGTGACTCGAGGTTCTCGCAGCTTGCAGCACCACTGGCACCGAAAGCGGTATCGAACGTATTCTTGAGCTCGGCAGCATCACCCTCGGCACCGTCGAAAGCGGGGCTGAAGCGATCGTACTCGTTGATTACCAACGTAGCATCAACTGCGTTGTTCTTGTAATCCTCGCAGATGTTGGTGAAATAGATGGTTACCAGATCCAAGTCGGGCTTACCAGTCTTCTCCTGAGTTGCGGTGATAGCCTCGTTGAAGATGTTGCGAACACCCTCACGATCATCGGGCTTGTAGGTGAGGTACTCACGAGCCTTACGATCCAAGATGTAAGCCTTACCATAACGTGAGTGGTCAGCAAAAGCCTGCAGACGAACGTCGTAAACGTAGAGCAGTGAGTCGATGTACATTGCACGCTGCTCGTCGCTCTTAGCGGCGTTGATCTGATTCTTGTAGAGTTTGATACCATTGGTGTAGATACCCTGTGCTGCCTTGGGAGCCTGCTCCAAAAGCTGCTTCAAATAACCAGCTGCGCGATTGTACTCCTTGTTATCGACAGCCTCCTTCAAGAACTGGTTTGCAAGCATATTAGACTTGCGCTGCTCAGCATCACTTCCCCACACGGCATACTTGGGGTCATCGTAGTTTACCTGCGCCATTGCCGAGAATCCTACTGCGGCAAAAACTGCAACCAAAATCAGTTTCAAACTTTTCATTGTAATCTAAGGTTTATTAAAATTATTTTTTGTCTATTCGCTTTCTCATTAATCGTACTTGTAGCGCACAAACCAGCGATCCTCGCCAAAGAGCGTGAAGCCGACCGAGGCCTTGAAGTACTGCTGCTTAACCATACCTGCCACGGCGTCGTTCACCACGATGGTCTCGCTCTCAGGATGGCGGATGCCATACTCAAAGCCGATGTTGGCATACGAGCGACCAAAGAGTCGGATCGGGAGTCCCAGACCTGCCGTTACGGCGTACTGCATAACCTCGCAACCACCGAAAGTCTGGTAGTACTGACCAGCACGCAGACCTACGCGGTAGGCGATTCGGTTGAGGTAGTTACCCACATCCGAGTAACGCGGCGTAAGCTCGAAGCCGAGCTTTACGGTGTGCGTATCGGTGTAAGCCACCGGCATACCGCTTGTGCCACCCTCCAGATAGTTGCTATTCTCGCTACCCCAGCTCTGGTAAACGTAGTCGGCGCCAAAGCGCACCTTCAACGTCTGGTAGAATGCACCCACCGTAATCTGATGAGGCAATCGAAGCGGGAGAGAGTTCTCCTTCTCCTGACGTACCACCGACGAGAGGAGGTTGTCCACATAGACATACTTCATCATACTCGGGTTGAGGCTACCACCCAAGTCGTAGGTAGCGCCCAACGTGAGGATGCGCTGATCCTCGTAGATCGGGTTCCACATAATACCCACCTGAGCCTTCACGTTCGAGACGTCGTAGGTATCGATACCCGTCGTGGTTGAGTACTCGCCACTACCCGTGATTACCTGCGGTGAGGCGCTGTAATTGCGGCTGATATTACCCCAATAGTAGATTGCGGCAATACCCACCGAGAAACCCGTGAAGGGCATCCAGCCCACACCAGCCTTCACCTCCGTCACGTCGCCCTCGCCACTATAACGATAGCGCACATTACCGACGGTGCCCGTAATGTCCGACGAGGTGTCGTCGTTGTACATACTGTAACCCACGTTGCTGTAAGGCGTAAGGCTGAAGCCGAGGCCCAAACCCTTTGCCAGAGGCATCTGGAATGCTATGTCGTGTATATTGACCGAGTTGTACGCGGTTTCAATCGTGCGGGGTGAGTTGCCAAACTTATCCTGCTTATTACGGAAGTGGCTGCCCTCGAGTCCAAAGTTGAACAGAAAGCTCTGCTGCGGTGTGATGCCGAAGGCTGCGGGATTCATCACATTGGCCATATTGTTCGACCACATTGCAACACCGATGCCTCCCATTGATCGCTGTATGGTGTTACCCTTTACAGCCAACTCGCCCATTCCGTACATCGAGTAAGGCGAATATGTATTTACACTACTGGCCAGAGTTTGCGCCGACGCACCCATAGGCAAAAGCAGCACGACTGCTATGATAAAGTCAAAAAATCTCTTCTTCAGTGTTTGCATTGTGCTCTAAAATTGTGTTCAATCCGCAAAAAACCAAATCACATTTTGCAAATATCGCATTTTTAATTCGTTTAACAAAGAATTTTGCGTCTCCACCCGTAAAAATTAACGATAATTTTGCATTATGACGGGTAAATATGCCAATATAGCCCTCGATTTCGTTGGTTATGCCCTGCATAACCCCCTGTTCGATGGCTTCGCGGGTGGTGCGTCCCACCTCGCAACTCTCGTCCGTCGCCTCACACAAAGGCAGACGAGAGGTGTAGTCGTGCAACGCACGAAAACGAGTTCTCACACCAGGAGAGATATTGCCTCCACGGAAGACTCCACCCTCCACCAAGTCGATGGTGATGGCCGTCCCGAAATCGACGATCAGGCAATCCCTGCACCCCATCGTGCAGACCGCACCCACGGCTGCCGCAAGACGATCTACACCTAAAGTCTCGGGCGTAAGGTAATCGTTCCCGATCGGCACGGGTGTCGAGGATGTCATCTCGAGCACCTGCAACCCTCCACGACGCAACACCTCGGCCACCTCGGCCGTAGGTCGTGCTGTCGATGCCACGATGGCTCGGCGAAGCGAGGGATAACGCACGCGAAGCGCCTCAACGTCTAACTCCTCAGCCGACGCGAACGTACTGACCGACAGCGCCTCAGTGCCATCCATCACCGCCACCTTCATCGTAGAATTGCCTATATCGACTACCAGATTCATCCTTTGCTTGGGTTACAGACTACGCAGGGTAGCCACCGCCTCGGCCACATTCTTTACTCTTCTAACGGTCATCGCCAGACGATTATTGTGCTGTTTGATCACAAATCGGTCGGGTTGGGTGGTAATTTTGCGCAGCATATCCATAAACGTGTCGCTTTTGTAGAAGGGTGAGTTCTGCTCGCCCACGAAGTGAACGATCATCAAACCATTCTTCACCTTCACACGCTCCATACCCAATCTTACGGCCTCCCAACGCAGTCGTACCACGTTGAGCAACTCCTGTGCCGCCTCGGGCAGAGCGCCAAAGCGATCGACCAAACGACTCTCGAAGGCGATGAGTCCCTCCTCCTTGTGTATCGAGTCCAGCTCGCGGTACAGACGCAGCTTCTCGGCAGGCTGACGCACATAGCTGTCGGGCAGCTCGGCCAGCATATCGATCTCGATCGTGGAGTCGTCGATATAGTTCTCCGACTTCACCGTTGCAGCCTCCTCGTCGCTCAATCCCTCGACGTCGAGGCCCTCGGCTCGCAGCTCGGCAATAGCCTGACGCATAATCTTTTGGTAGGTCTCGAAGCCGATGTCGGCAATGAAGCCGCTCTGCTCGGCACCCAGCAGATTGCCCGCACCTCGGATATCTAAATCCTGCATTGCGATGTTGAATCCCGAGCCCAAATCCGAGAACTCCTCGATGGCTCTAAGGCGACGACGAGCATCCTCGGTGAGCAGCTCATCGGGCGGCGTGATCAGATAGCAATATGCCTTGCGATTGCTTCGTCCCACACGGCCTCGCAACTGATGCAGATCGCTCAGACCGTAGTAATGTGCATTATTAATTATAATGGTATTGGCATTAGGAATGTCGATTCCGCTCTCGACGATGGTCGTCGCCACCAGCACGTCGAACTCGCCGTAGATGAAGTCCATAATGAGTCGTTCCATCTGCTCGGGCGGCATCTTGCCGTGGCCGATGGCCACTCGTGCCTTGGGACAGATGCGAGAGATCAGGCCCTGCAACGTAGTGAGATCCTCCACGCGGTTGTTGACAAAATAGACCTGACCACCGCGAGCGAGCTCCTCCTCGATGGCATCGCGGATAATATCCTCGGAGAAGGTGTGCGACTCGGTGAGGATGGGCTGACGGTTGGCCGGAGCGGTGGAGATTACCGACAAATCGCGCGACCCCATCAGCGAGAACTGCAACGTGCGGGGGATGGGCGTAGCCGTCAGCGTCAGCGTATCGACATTGACGCTGAGCTGCGTGAGCTTCTCCTTGGCCGCCACGCCAAACTTCTGCTCCTCGTCGATGATGACCAGACCCAGATCCTTGAAGCGTATCTGCTTGCCGAGAATCTTATGCGTACCGATCAGGATATCAATCTTTCCATCTGCAAGGTCGGCCGCAATCTCGCGTGTCTGCTTAGCCGTTTTCGAGCGGTTGAGATACTCGATGCGCACGGGAAAATCCCTCAGGCGCTCCATAAACGAACGGTAGTGCTGCAACGCTAAGATGGTCGTAGGCACCAGCACGGCCACCTGCTTACCATCCACCGCAGCCTTGAATGCCGCACGGATGGCCACCTCCGTCTTGCCGAAGCCCACATCGCCACACACCAGACGGTCCATCGGCTGATCCGACTCCATATCCTTCTTCACGGCGGCGATGGCGGCCTGCTGATCGGCTGTCTCCTCCCATTGGAACGAAGCCTCCATTTCGTTTTGCAGGTAGCTGTCGGCCGAGAATGCAAAGCCTCGGCTCGCCTTACGCTTGGCATACAGGGCGATAAGCTCGCGCGAGATGTCCTTCACGGCTCGTTTGGCTGCCGTCTTGAGCTTCTGCCAAGCGCCGTTACCGAGCTTGTAAATCTTGGGCGGTGCCCCCTCGCCACTCTTGTAGCGCGAGATGCGATGCAACGAGTGAACATTCACGAACAGCACGTCGTTATCCTTATAGACCAGCTTTATAGCCTCGTGCAGCTTACCATTCTCGTTGATCTTCACCAATCCGCCAAAGCGGCCCACGCCGTGGTCGATGTGTACCACATAGTCGCCCAACTTCAGCGCATTGAGCTCGGCCACGGTCATCTGCTCGTCGCGCTTGATCTCGCCATTGATGCGGTAGCGACGGTAGCGATCGAAGATCTGGTGGTCGGTGTAGAGACACAATCGAAGATCGTTATCAACAAATCCCTCGTGCAAGGCGATGGGCACAGCATCAAACTCGATGGTACGACGTCCAATCTGGTGGAAGAGATTGTCCAGACGCTCGATCTGGGCCTTGCTCTCGGAGAGGATGTAGCACTTGTAGCCCCGCACCGCAGCATCCGACAGATCGTCGGCCAGCACTTCGAAATTTTTGTTGAACTTGGGTTGCGGCGTGGTGGAGAAGGTAACGACGGCATCGGCCACACGCTCCTTCAGGTTGTCGCGCAAAAGACACAACTGACACTCGGCCATATCGGCCAAAAGACCATTGCGGCTGGTGAGCAGGGTGTCGATCTTCGAGGGCTCCTCCATCTCGCCCAGCACGCGACGACGCAGGTCGTTCACACGCTTGAGCACGAAATCGGGGTCGTAGAACCAGCAGGTACTCTCGCCTGCAAAACGCACCAACGAGACCTTCTCGGTCGTCGAGGTGTTCATATTGGGGATGATCTCCACCTCATCGCACTTCTCGTGCGAGAGCTGGCTCGAGATATTGAAACGGCGTATCGAGTCGATCTCGTCACCGAAGAAATCGAAGCGGAAGGGGCGGCTCTCCGAGTAGGAAAAGACATCGACGATACCTCCTCGCAGCGAGTACTGCCCTGGCTCATAGACAAAATCTACCTGCTGGAATCCCTGCTCGACGAGCAGTCCCTCCAAATCGGCAATCTGCATCCGCTCGCCAACACGCAGGCGTATGCTTCGCTCGGTGAGCGTACTCTCGTCGGCCACACGTTCGGCCAACGCCTCGGGGTAGGTGCATATCACCACATATCCGCCCGATCGGTGACGCAGAGCATTCAGCGCATTGGTGCGTTGCACCACACCCTGCGCATCCTCCTTGCCGTAGAGGATCGACTTCTTGTACGATGTGGGGAAGAAGAAGATGCGCTCCTCGTCGAGCAGGGCGTAGAAGTCGTTGAGCATATACGCCGCCGAGTCACGATCCTCCGCGACGAATATGTGAACACCGCCCGAGCGACGCACCAATGCCGCCGAATAGAGCGAAAGAGCCCCGCCGACCAAATTCTCGAGATGGACGGTGACGCTCTTTTTCTTATGTTCCTTGCATAGACGCGAGAAGGCTTTGGCACTCTCGACGTGTTGCAAAATATTTTCGATCTTCTCCAAAATGTAGAGATTTTCTATGAATCCCCCTTACTCAACCAGCAGGCCTCCCGAGCGGTCGAGGTACTTGACATCGACCATACCCATACTCTGATCAGCCACCACATTTAGGCGCACCTTGTATCGCCACATCCATCGACGACGCAATGAGAGCAATCCGTGGCAGATGTACGACGCCACATAGGGGCTGACGTGTAGCGAGATGTGCTTCACGCCACGATCCTCGGCCAGAAACTGTATCTGGTTCTCGATCTTGCGATCGAGCAGCACCGTAGGCTCGATGCGGCCCGTACCGTTACAGGTGGGGCATACGTCCGTTACGTCCTGCACCGCCACGGGGCGTACACGCTGGCGTGTGATCTGCATCAGTCCGAACTTCGTCAGCGGCAGGATGGTGTGCTTGGCCTTGTCCGATGCCATCAGCTTGCGCATCTCCTCGTAGAGCATCTGGCGATTCTGCGCTTTGTGCAGGTCGATGAAGTCGATGATGACGATTCCACCCAAATCGCGCAGACGGAGCTGGCGTGCAATCTCGTGAGCAGCAGCCAGATTGACCATCATAGCTGTCTCCTCCTGATTCTCCTCGGCGCGGGTACGGTTGCCCGAATTGACGTCGATGACGTTCATCGCCTCGGTGTGCTCGATGATCAGGTACGCACCACGCTTGAGCGAGACGTACTTGGCAAAGAGCGATTTGATCTGTTTCGATATGTCGAAGTTGTCGAAGATGGGCACCGTACCGCGGTACAGCTTGACGATCTTCTCCAACTGGGGGTCGATAATTTTTATATAGTTTCGAATCTCACGATACATCGCCTCGTCATCGACCGTGATCTGCGAGAAGGTCGAGTTGAGCGAATCGCGGATTATGGTATTGGCGCGGTTCATCTCGCTCATCAGCAGCGAGGGCGCCTGATTCTTACGCACATTACCCACAGCCTTATTCCACCTGTCGAGCAACGAGAGGATATCCTGCTCGATGTCGGCATCGTTAGCCTCGGAGGCTGCGGTGCGGATTATAACGCCGAAATTCTTGGGAAGGACGCCTGCCGCAATGCGACGCAGACGTTTTTTAGTCTCGTTTGAACGTATCTTCTGCGAGATTGAGATCTTATTGCTGAAGGGCACCAGCACCACGTTGCGACCCGCAAGCGAGATGTCGGATGTGAGGCGTGGTCCCTTGGTCGAGATGGCCTCCTTGGCGATCTGCACCATCACGGTCTGTCCCACCTGAAGGTACGAGGCCAACTTGCCCGACTTCTCGATGTCGGGTTCGAGCTTCATCGTATCGACCTTGATTCCTCGTCGGCCAGGTTGGCGGCTATCGACCACCTTCTGCAACGAGAGGAATTGACTTCCCAAATCGAGATAGTGGATGAACGCATCCTTTTCGTGTCCGATGTTGACGAATGCGGCGTTCAGTCCCGGCATAATCTTACGCACCTTACCCAGATAGATGTCGCCGACGGCAAATCCCGTCTGACACTGCTCCTTGCTCAGCTCGACAAGTACCTTATCCTCGCACAAGGCGATTGTGATTTCGGTCGGGGTAACGTTTATTACTAACTCTCGATTCATTGAAAAAAGTTTATAAAAATAGGTAAAGGTAAAGGGGCGTTAGACGAAACTTCCCTTTACCTTTCATTCCTACTTGCTAACGCAATTAATAATCGACCGGAAGATTACTTCTTCTTATGACGATTCTTACGAAGACGCTTCTTACGCTTGTGCGTAGC
>CAZWHN010000030.1:0-15206 GCA_964633635.1 uncultured Alistipes sp.
CATCAACACCCCTCCCGTGGCTGCCGTGGCAAAGGATGGTATCCAGCTTATCGCCAAGGCCCGTGTGACGGTGCGTGCCAATATCAAGCAGTTGGTCGGTGGTGCTGGCGAGGAGACTGTGCTGGCGCGTGTCGGCGAGGGTATCGTCTCGTCGATTGGTTCGGCTATGTCGCACAAGATCGTGCTGGAGAATCCCGACTCTATCTCGCGTGTGGTGCTGGAGAAGGGTTTGGATGCAGGTACAGCGTTCGAGATCCTTTCGATCGATATTGCCGACATTGACGTAGGTAAGAACATCGGTGCGCAGTTGCAGATGGATCAGGCCGATGCCGACAAGAATATCGCACAGGCCAAGGCCGAGGAGCGTCGTGCAATGGCTGTTGCGCTCGAGCAGGAGAATCGTGCCAAGGCTCAGGATGCCCGTGCGAAGGTTATCTTGGCCGAGGCTGAGGTGCCGCTGGCTATGGCCGAGGCGTTCCGTAATGGCAATTTGGGCGTGATGGATTACTACAAGATGAAGAATATTATGGCCGATACGCAGATGCGCGACACCATAGCACGCAATGATAAGAAGTAATCTTACGTTATAGAGACGACATTACTAAATGAGAATACCAAATTACTATTTATCGAAATGAAAAAACTGACACTATTGTTTGCACTATGTGTGCTGACTCTGCCCGCGGCCTTTGCCCAGAGCGTCGACCGTGTGGAGCCTCTATTCTGGTGGACGGGAATGAAGAACCCCGAGCTGCAGCTTATGGTCTATGGCGAGAATATCGCACAGTATCGT
This sequence comes from uncultured Alistipes sp., assembly GCA_964633635.1. Taxonomy (GTDB): domain Bacteria; phylum Bacteroidota; class Bacteroidia; order Bacteroidales; family Rikenellaceae; genus Alistipes. The sequence continues at coordinate 794 of CAZWHN010000030.1, forward strand.
CCCTCGATTGCCGAGGAGGGCATCAAGCTCAAGAGCATCAATACGTTCGAGAGCCCGAACTATATGATCCTCTACCTCGATGTAGCCAATGCTAAGCCTGGTACGTTCGACATCACGTTCCAAGATGGCAAAAAGTCGTTTGTGCATAGCTACGAGCTTAAGGAGCGTCGCCCCTCGACCGACGATATTCAGGGTTATGACTCGTCTGATGTGCTCTATCTGGTTATGCCCGACCGCTTTGCCAATGGTGACCCCTCGAACGATCAGATTCCGATGAGCGCCGAGTATGAGATCGACCGCTCGAAGTTCCTTGCTCGTCACGGTGGCGATTTGAAGGGTATCGAGGATCACCTCGACTATCTTGTCGATCTGGGCGTGACGGCCATCTGGCTCAACCCCGTGCTGGAGAACGATGCCCGTGGCGGATCGTACCACGGCTACTTCTCGACCGATATGTACCACGTCGATCGCCGTCTGGGCGGTAATGAGGACTACTGTCGCCTGATCGAGAAGGCGCACGAGAAGGGACTGCGCGTGGTGATGGATATCATCTTCAACCACATCGGCCCCAACCACCCGTGGGTATTGGATCCTCCCGCCAAGGATTGGATCAACGAGAGCCCCTCGCCTCGTGGAAATCACCAGAAGTCGGTCTTCTACGACAACTACGCCTCGAAGTACGACACCGACGTGATGAAGTACTCGGGCTTCCGTGTCGATATCAATCAGACAAATCCCCACATCGCTCGCTACCTGATCCAGAACACCATCTGGTGGATCGAGTATGCCCGCATCGACGCTATCCGCCAGGATACCTACCCCTATGCCGATTACGATATGATGCGCCAGTGGAACATCGACGTTATGGCCGAGTATCCCCAATTCAACATCGTTGGCGAGGTGTGGACCGAGCACGCCGTGGGTACATCGTGGTGGCAGAAGGATAGCCCACTCAACAAGAACAATACCCACCTGAAGTCGGTGATGGACTTCGCTCTGATGAGTATGGCCAGCGACGTGTTCAACGACAAGTCGGAGAACGGCAGTATGGGCCGTATCTACGACCACTTGGGCTACGACTTCGTCTATGCCGATGTGAAGAATCTGTTGCGTTTCTTGGAGAATCACGACACCAGCCGCTTCCTGCGCAGCGAGCCCGAGAATCTCGACGCCTTCAAGCAGGGTACTGCATTCCTGCTCACCATCACGGGTACGCCGCAGGTATATTACGGCTACGAGATGTTGATGAATGGCTCGACCAGCAGCCCGGGTGGCGACGGCAACGTGCGTCTGGATGTTCCGGGTGGATGGCCTGGCGATAAGACCAGTTGGTTTACCCCCGAGGGTCGCTCGGCAATGCAGAACGAGGCGTGGACCTATATGAGCAAGTTGCTTCACTGGCGTCAGGGCAACCGTGTGATCTCGGATGGCGAGATGAAGCACTTCGTGCCACAGAATGGTGTTTATGTATATGAGCGCTACCTCGGCGATAAGAACGTGATGGTCTTCATCAACGGTGCCAACAAGGAGGTTACGATCGAGCTCGACCGCTACGCCGAGTCGATCAAGGGTCAGAGCCGTGGCGTGGATGTGACTACACAGCGCACGATCGAGCTGGGCAAGGAGCTTAAGCTCGCACCGAAAGAGGTTCTGGTGCTTGATATGTACAAGTAGGCCGACTATCGCTTAAATGTCGCAAGAGGGTGCTAACTTTCGAGTTTGGCGCCCTCTTTTTTCGTGCGTTGTCGGCTTGCAGCATCCCGTTTTGCGAAGTTTATTACTGCTTGTGAGAGATTTTTTACACCTTGTATAATAAAATCAAGGCCAAATCGTTTGCTTATTGGTGCGATTTACCCTCGGAGTGCGAAATAATTAGAATTTGGTTGCTGAAAATCGGAGGTTTTTCGTACATTTGCAGATATTTTGGAAACGAATTTAGAAAAGATCACTATATGAAGACTCTTTTTCGATCTATTTTTTCTGTCGTGACGGTTGCGGCGCTCTGTCTCACCTCGTTGGCTTCGTGTACAATGGAGGAGGAGTACGATTTCGAGTTCGAGATGCCTGGACAGATCGTAACCGAGTTTGGCAAGACGCTGGTTATCCCCTTCAAGGCTCGCAATATTGCGAGTATCACCATCTCTTCAAGCCCCTTGGGTTGGAAGTTGGGCGAGGTGGATATTCTCAATCGTACCATCACCATCACCGCACCTACGACGTATGAGGCCGATAGCAAGTATGTGGACGAGAATGGCGACCTCACGCTGATGGGCTTCACCGCGGCAGGAACATCAATCTCGGCAACGTCGTACCTCTCGCTTCTGAATAAGTCGGTCGATCTGTCGAATGAGTACTCTAACTGCTATGTTGTCACACAGCCCGATACTCGATATACGATCGACCTTACGCATAAGGGCGAGACGGGTGAGCGAATCACCCCTGCAAGTGCTAAGTTGTTGTGGCATAGCAGTGTCGGTCTGATTAAGTATAGTAGCTACGACGCTGCAACGGGCAAGTTCACTTTCTACGTTGAGCACGAGGACGTGACCGATGACAATGATGTTACCACCCGCGTTATCCCCGACGGAAACGCTGTTGTGGCCGCTTACGACGAGGCTGGCAACGTGATCTGGAGCTGGCATATCTGGCTCACCGAGAATGATCCCGCCGAGAATGCCATCACCACATCGGCTGGCGTATTTATGGATCGCAACTTAGGAGCTTACCACAATAGCAACGGCTCGACCACTCATATGGATATCTTCCGTTCGTATGGTCTTTACTACCAGTGGGGTCGCAAGGATCCCTTTGTGCGTCCTACCGACTACAACTTCTCGAGCAATAGCGACCAATTGGTTTACAGTGCTTCGGGCGCAAATATCGTCTTTAAGAAGGTCGGCGCCGATAGCGAGGAGGAGGGCATTGGCACCTACGACTACTCGGTGGCTAACCCTATGACCTACATCCTCGGCTCGGCCGATAACGACTACGATTGGCTCTATACGTCGCATAACGATGCGTTGTGGGCTGGTACGATGAAGAGTGTCAACGACCCCTGCCCCCGCGGTTGGCGAGTACCCGACGGCTCGGTGTTCGAGACGTTCGATATTGCCGAGAGTGAGGATTTGGCTGCGCTGGTCGATGTGCAGAGTATGTATGGCTGGCACTTGGCCGATAAGCAGACGGGTGAGTTGATGTTCCTGCCGGGTGCAGGCCGTCGTAGCTTCGAGAATGGCGTGCTGACCAACGTGAATAACTACGGTTTCGAGCATAATCCTATGCCGTGGACGGGTTACTATTGGACTACGGGTGTAGCTGGTGTGCAGGCCACTTCGCTCTTCTTCGATCTCAACACTACGCGTGCGGTGAATAACCGATTTGAGCCTAACAAGCCGATGTATCGTGCAAACGGAATGCAGGTGCGTTGCGTAAGAGAGTAATGATTGTGCGCAGCGTGTAGACTTTGCTGCGGAGCATAACTAAGAATAAAGGGTGTCTAACCATTGTGGTCGGACACCCTTATTGTTTGTCGATTTAACCCTCAGCCTCCGTGAGTGAATGATGACTCGGCAGGGAGGATGTGGTCTGCACGCGCTCCAGATCCGAGTAGTCCCTCAGATCGGGCTCACCCGAGTAATCCTTGTGACACCCTGCGGCCATCGTCGCAATCAACGCTATCGCAAGAAAGAGTCCCCGACGCGACGCAAAGCGTAGGAAATAGTAAAATATCAGTTTCATCTGCTTGTAATTTGAAAAAATAGACTGCCTGTCCCCGTAGGTCAGGCAGTCATTGTGTTGACTATTGTGCGGCGTTCATCAACTCCTGCAATAGTGTGATGTTGTACGATGCCTCGCTCACACCTCCGCGCAGAGCCTGCTGGAAGAACGTCATAGCCAGCTCGTATCGGCCTTGCGACATCGCCAGAATGCCTCGTGCATTGGCTGCTGCGGGTATCGAGTCGGGCACACCTTGCAGATACTCGGCCGCCTTGGTGTAGTTGCCGTTGGCCATCGCTACGTTGGCTGCGTTGATGCGTGCCTCGTTCGATTGCGGATAGCCCTCCACGGCCAGCAGGATCACCTCGTCCCACTCCTTGCTACCCTTGTCGTACGACAGGGCGATCAGATAGAGATCGTCGAGTGTGAGCTGCTGTGGCGTGTTGCGCATTACTCGCTTTGCCTCATCGACCGAGAGATTGCGTTTGTCGTGCTCGATGATGATGTTGGTCAGACGCAACTTGGGATACCACGTCGTGAGCATAAAGTTGTAATCCTCAGGATAGCGCTCGCGGATGGTGTTGTTCTTGTCGGCTGCGGCGATCGAGTTATTATCGATAATGCCGACGATGTCGCGCCAATTTTCGATAGCGCTCTCGCTTAGTAACTTCTTCACCGCATCCCAGTTGGCGGGCGATGAGTCGGTCGTGATAGCCACCTTCGTGTCGGGATAATTGGTCGTAAGATAGCTCTTCACCGCCTCGGCACGACGTGCGGCCAGCGAACGGTTGAAGTCGATCGGGCCCTCGGGCGAAGCGTAGCCCATCAGGTGGATGCTCTTTACACCAGCCTGTGCGAGAGCATCTTTTAGGTCGCTCATCTCCTGATTGTTGTCCATAAACGTGTTGCTGATGTTGCTCTTATTCACGGGGAAATATACGTCGATCGAGTTCTGCGACGACTGCGTCAGTTCGCTCGGCGATGGCATAATGTACGCCGTCTTTGGTTTCGACGAGGGCTGTGTAGGCGTTGCGGCCACAGGCTGACGCGGAGGTGTGAGCTGCGCCACGGCTACCATATCCTCGCTCAGTGTAGCGTCGTGACAGCTGGTCCACTCCTCGCGAAGTACCAATTCGGAGTTGCCCATCCAACGCTCGTAAGGCAGATCGGCACCATAATCCTCGACCTGTTGCTTGCGGTTGTAGCGACGGATGTAGGTATCGACCGACTCGTAGAGCTCGCTCTCGTTGCGTTCGTGTACGATGTGACGACGACGGCCGTCGATCACCACCGCTGGCAGCTGGATCATCTCGCTACCGTTGGTGACGATGGGTGTGATGCGCAGCGAGCGGTTCGAGCGAATGTGTACATCGCTGATATCCATCGTCATTGCCACCTGCAGACGACTCCCCGACTGCTCCATTACTACATTGCTGATCATCACTCCACTGGGAGTTATGGCGGTCTGTGCCTGCGACGTGGCTGCGACGGCAAGGGTTGCGCAGACGGCCAGAAGATATTTGTAAATCTGTTTCATAATCTGCCGTTTTTAGAATAGATAGACGAATGAAATGGCAAGTTTTGTTATGCCCCAATAGTTTTTGTCGGCATCGGAGAGAACTTTTTGGCTATACTCGGGGCCGCTGTACTGGTCGTACCAAGCGTGAGCGTAACCCACACCCACCTCGGCTTCGAGATTCCAATGCTTGCCCAGCATCCACGCATAGCCGTAAGAGATACCTCCACCCAAGGCGTGTCCCTTGTAGCGGTTGTCCTCCAAACCATCCCAGATGCTGAAGGGGAAGAACGAGAGATTGCCCACGTTGAAGCCGCCACCGATGGCGTGCAGGCCGAGGAAGTGGCCGTTGAATCGTTCGCAGGTCCACCAGCGGAACTCGGGCTGTACGAGCCAGTGTTTCCATTGGCGGTTGTTAGAGAATGTGAAGGGGTTGAATCCTGCCGAGATGTCAAGGGTTGTCTGTTTGCCCAATCCTATCTCCACGCCCAAGTTGGGCGATGCGGTTGCCCAGTGAGCCAAATTGGTCTTAATACCAATCACTTGAGCATCGCTTTTTCCGATAAATGTGGCCATAGCCAACATCAAAAGTAGTAATTTTCTCATAGTTTGAAGATTGCCAATTAATCACTTGGCTGATATTCAAACTTTGCACCAAACCCCGCCGACGGAGCATAAAAATGCGTCGCCGAGCTGTAAAACTCGGCATTACCTTATTATATATGTGTCAAGAGTTCGGGGCTTAAAAGAGCGAATTTACCCCCAGCAGAGCCAGCAACATAAGCAGATAACGGACGAACTTGCCGACGAACATCGTCGCCGTGGTGAGATAGACATTGGCACGCATCAGTCCCAGCAGTACGATTATCGCCTCGCCCACCCACGGCAGCACGCCGAAGATACCCATCCACGCGCCGTAGCGTCTGACGAAACCATCAACTCGCTCCATCTTCGCGTGGTCGATTTTGAGCCACCGCTCGATCCACTGCATATTGCCTAAATAGCCGAGCCAATAGCACACCAAACCTCCGATGGTGTTACCCACCGATGCCGACATCAGACACAGCGTGGGATCGGCACCCATCTGCACAAGCACGGTGAGCACGATCTCCGAGCTGAACGGAACGATGCTGCCGGCCAGTAGAGCCGACAGAAAGAGCCCGATGTAGCCCCATTCGATAAAAAATTCAGCAATAGCCTCCATATTTTGTTGTCTGACGATGCAAAAATAGTGATTTTTTTATATTTTTGCATCGATGGCTTCGGGTTCTATCTATTCGAAGCAACGTGTGGTTGAACTTGCATCGTAAATAGATGCCCTTAAACAAGATGTGATGAAACGAATTTTATGCCTGACTTGGGCATTGCTGTGTGCTACCATAGCCGTAGCACAAATCACCACCGCATCTCTTCGCGGTGAGGTGAAGAATCAATCCAATGAAAATCTGATTGGGGCAACCGTCGTGTTGTCTCACCCGCTCACGGGGCGCGAATACGCCACGTTGGCCGATCGCGATGGTCGTTACTCGATTCACGGAGTGCGTCCTTCGGAGGGGTATGTGCTGGAGGTGAGCTATGTCGGCTACCACAGCGAGCAGCGTGCCGACCTTACGCTGCGTGTGGGCGAGGTGCGTGAGGAGAATTTTGCCCTTCGTGAGTCCACCGATATGGAGGCCGTTGTGGTGATGGCCGAGCAGTTGCGCTCGGGCGAGGTGTCGGGTCGATTCGACGAGAGTGTGATCTCGCAAATGCCTACCGTTTCGCGATCGCTTTACGATGTGGTGCGACTGATGCCGCAGGCTATCGTAAACAAGGGCGGCGGAATGTCGTACGGAGGTGTGGCTAATCGCTATAACACCTTTATGGTCAACGGAGTGGCCAATAACGATATGTACGGTCTTTCGTCGTCGGGTACAAATGGCGGCCTGTCTAACGCTAATCCCATTGCACTCGATGCCATCGAGCAGATTGAGGTGGCCGTTACGTCGTACGATGTGCGTATGAGCGGTTTTGGCGGTGGCGCTATCAATGCCGTCACCAAGTCGGGAACGAACGAATTTACGGGTAGCGCCTACACATATTACAACAATCAGGATTTCTACGGTACTACGGCTGGTCGCGACGTGGCCGATCGACGCAAGTTGCAGGATCAGACCACGCAGATCTATGGTGTGACGTTGGGCGGAGCTGCGGTGAAGAATAAACTCTTTTTCTTCCTCAGTGGCGAGTATAATCTCGAGTCGTCGCCCTCGTCGTACTACTTTGGTTACGACGGCGTGGCGTTGGACGCTGCGGAGCTGGATCGCATCTCAAATCGCTATAAGGTGCTGACGGGCTACGATGGCGGAGGCGTGGGCCGACGCGACGTGGATCGTCGTTCGGGATCGCTGTTAGCCTCGCTTGATTGGCAGATAAATAGCCGTAATCGCCTCTCGGCCAGCTACTCGTATCTCGATGCCAGAGCCGAGGAGTATGCCAACTCGCTCACTTCGTTCACCTTCAATGGCTCGGGATATGCCAATTACAGCACGGCGCACCACCTCGCTTTGTCGCTCGAGTCGCGTCTGTCGGAGCATTTGCACAATACGTTGCGTGTGGGCTTTTCGCGTGTGGGCGATGGTCGCAAGCCCGATGTCGGGGGTGATCTGCCGAGCGTGATAATCCGCAATGCGGGTACGACGGGCGGTGTGGCGATCAACATCGGCAATAACCGCTATGCAGGTGTCAATGCCTTGACGCAGAATGTGCTGACGCTGACCGACGACCTTATCATCGAGCGCGGAGCCCACTCGCTGACCGTCGGTATGCATCACGAGTTGTACAACATCCACAACCAATATCTGGCCAATGCCTACGGCACCTACACCTACAACACGATCGAGGATTTCGAGCGTGATTTGGCCTCGGTGTATGAGTATAACTACACCGATCCAGCCGTGACGGGCACTACGACGTGGGGACCTCGCTTCCGTGCAGCCGAGTTGGGATTCTACCTTCAGGATCGCTTGTCGATGGGTGGCGGAGTGCAGCTCACCTATGGCCTGCGTGCTACCCTGCCGCTGATCTTCAACTCTCCCACGGCCAACGACGAGTTTAATGCTGGTGACATTGCTCAAAAGAATAATATCCGCATAGGCGACGTGCCCCGTTTGCAGCTCCTGCTCTCGCCCCGTGTCGGCGTGTCGTGGGCGCACGATTACGCTTCGGGACGCTTGACGATTGATGGCGGCGTGGGAGTCTTTACGGGTCAGGTGCCATTTGTTTGGATTGTGAACAACTACTCAAATACGGGTGTCGAGCAGAAGGGTTTGCGTCTGGTGGCCAAGAGCGACGGCGGGCAGATTGTCGAGCCGGCGGCCAACTTCTCGGTCAAGCCCTCGCCCACTACGCAGTCCAATACCACCTTTATGCTCAATGCGATGGACAGCAAGTTCCGCTATCCGCAGAATCTGAAGGCCAACGTAGCCGCAGGATTTACCACCCACGATGGCTGGACTCTGCGTGCCGAGGCGCTCTATACCAAGACGTTGCAGAATGCTGTGTTCCGCAATTTAGCCGTCGAGCCTACGGGTGGCGAGGTCTATGCGGTGCAGGGTGTGAAGGCGTCGGCCATCCCCGCCTATCGTCGAGCTACGACCGACTATTCGGCGGTATATTACCTCGATAACACCTCGCGTGGATACTCCTATTCGATCTCGGGCAGCGTGGCCAAGTCGTTCGACTGGGGTCTGTCGCTTATGGCGTCGTACATCTTCGGTCACTCATACGCTGTGTGCGATGTGCCTTCGACATCATCGTCGTCGAACTGGACTCGCACCTATGCTCTCGACCTGAACGACGCTCCGCTGTCGCTCTCGGCCTACGATGTGCCGCATAAGGTGTCCATCGCGGCGTCGTACAGCAAGCGCTATGCCCCGCTGATGGAGGTCAATGCGTCGCTCGTCTATCAAATGACCTCGGGTCAGCGTTATTCGCTCTGCTTTGGCGAGGCGGTGGATTTCAATGGCGACGGAGCCTTTGGCTCGACGTTGATGTATATCCCCACCGAGGCCGAGATGGCTTCGATGCAGTTTGCCGACGAGGCTTCGGGTGAGGCGTGGAACAACTACATCGAGTCGGATTCGTACCTCAGCTCGCACCGTGGCTCGTTTGCCGAGCGCAACGCTATGCAGAGCCCCGCCGAGCATCGTGTTGATCTGCACCTCTCGCACGGATTCTACTTCTCGCGTGAGTCGAAGCGTCGACTGGAGCTCTCGCTCGACGTGATGAACTTCGGCAACCTTATCTGCCGTCATTGGGGTGCTTACTACAACATCTCGGGATGGCGTATGCAGCCCGTGACCATCACCTCGATGAAGGATGGCGCTCCCGTCTATCGTTTTACGGGTGGTGAACTCTCGCCTGCCGATCTTCAGTCGCGTTGGCATATGCAGATCGGGGCTCGTATAGTCTTCTAATCTCGAGAGATGGCCAATGGTCGGAAAACGTGGCAAAAAAATATCTCGAAAAAGAGGGCTTCGTTGTGGCGAAGATTGGATTTTTTTTCTTATCTTTGCACGAAATAAGTTAGTCGAGGATGAAGCAGAGAAATAACATATCTCCGTGGTCGGCCAAGCATAGCGCTGCCAAGTATTGGGAGGACTATTTCCCCGTTTCATCGATTGATTCTTGTGACGACGTCACTACTGTTTTTTATTGTTGATATATTGGGCGACTGTTTGGTCGCCCTTTTTGTGGATTATGATGAACGAACGATTGATACTCAAAGGTGGTACCGTGGTGCGTAACGGCCTGAGCGAAAGGGCCGATGTGGCTGTGCGCGACGGTAAGATTTGTGCCATTGCGGCTGAAATTACCCCCACCGAAGGCGATAGCATCGTCGATTGCACGGGCAAGATTGTAGTGAGCGGATTGGTCGATCTGCACGTCCATCTGCGTGAGCCTGGATTCTCCTCAAAGGAGACCATCGCAACAGGTACGGCAGCTGCGGCACACGGCGGATTTACCACCGTATGCTCGATGCCCAATCTGGCCCCTGCGCCCGACTCGATGGAGAACCTGCAACAGCAGTTGGATCTGATCGAGCGCGATGCCAAGATCAAGGTACTCCCCTACGCCACCATCACCCGCAATCGTTACGGCCGCGAGCTGGTCGATTTTGCAGCACTTGCTTCACACGTTGCTGGCTTCTCGGACGATGGTAGCGGCGTGCAGAGCGAGGAGATGATGCGTGCGGCTATGGCCGAGGCTGCGGCTAACAATGCTATCATTGCGGCTCACTGCGAGGTGGATGATCTTCTGCGTGGCGGATACATCCACGATGGCGAGTATGCCCGAAAGAATGGTCACCGAGGTATCTGTTCGGAGAGCGAGTGGCGACAGATCGAGCGCGATATCGAGCTCGCTGCCGAGGCCGATTGTCGTTACCACGTCTGTCATATCTCCACCAAGGAGAGTGTGGTGTTGATCCGTGCTGCCAAGCAGCGTGGAGTGAAGATCACCTGTGAGACAGGCCCCCACTACCTGACGATGTGCGATATGGATCTGCAGGAGGATGGTCGTTTTAAGATGAATCCCCCGATTCGCTCGGCCGAGGATCGTGATGCACTCGTCGAGGGGCTCAAGGATGGTACGATCGATGTTGTGGCTACCGACCACGCACCCCATACAGCCGACGAGAAGTCGCGCGGTTTGGAGAAGAGTGCAATGGGCGTCGTAGGACTTGAGACTTCGTTCGCTGTGATCTACACCAAGCTGGTCAAGACGGGCGTGATTTCGCTCGAGAAGGCAGTGGAGGTTATGGCCGAGGCTCCGCGACGCATCTTCGCTCTGGGTGGAGGGCTTAGCGTAGGCGAGGCTGCCGACATTGCGGTGTTCGATTTAGAGAGCCGATTTACGGTCGATCCCTCGACCTTCTACTCGATGGGCCACAGCACTCCGTTCGAGGGCTGGGAGTTGCAGGGCGAGTGCTGCCTGACGCTGGTCGATGGCCGTGTTGCGTATGAAAGAATAAGATGAAATAATATAAATCAAAACAAAACGAATGAAACCATTTACAAAAAAATTAGTTCTTGAGAATGGTCGCGAGTTCCTCGGTTACGGCTATGGTGCCACTGTCGAGCGTGTGTGCGAGATCATTTTCAACACTTCGGTGGTGGGTTATCAGGAGATCCTCTCCGATCCCTCGTGCATCGATCAGATCGTGGTGATGGCCTACCCCTTGATCGGCAACTACGGTATTACGGACGAGGACTTCGAGTCGAAGACTCCTCAAGTGGGTGGTATGGTTGTGCGTGAGTGCAATGAGAACCCCAGCAACTTCCGTTACACCAAGACCTTCTCGGAGACTCTGGACGAGGCTGGCATCCCCTGCATCGCTGGTGTTGATACCCGTATGATTGTCCGCATCATCCGCGACGAGGGTGTGCAGCGTGCCGCTATCGTCAACATCGACACCACCACCGAGCAGGCTCTCGAGATGATCAAATCAACACCTCTGCCCCAGGGTCAGGTTGCCAAGGTGAGTAGCAAGAAGCGTTGGTTCTCGCGTACGCCCAACCACAAGTACGACATCGTGGCGGTGGATTGCGGCATCAAGTATAGTATGATTCGCCAGTTCAACAGCCGTGGCTGCAACGTGACGGTTGTCCCCTATAACACCACTCTGGATGAGATTATGGCCTTCAACCCCGATGGTATCTTCATCTCAAACGGCCCGGGTTCGCCCGAGGAGCTGCCCGAGGTTGTAGAGCTCGTAAAGCAGGTGGAGGGCAAGATTCCCTTGTTTGGTGTGTCGCTCGGTATGCAGCTCATCTCGCTGGCATACGGTGCGAAGGTATATAAGATGAAATGTGGCCACCACGGTAGCGCTGCTGTGTGCGATCTCAATATGGGCCGTATCGATATGGCTTCGGAGAATCACGGTTTCGCTGTTGATGCCGAGTCGTTGGCAGGCACTCGCCTGAAGGTTACTCACGAGAATGTACTCGACCACACTGTCGAGGGCGTGGAGTGTGCCGAGGATAAGGTGTATGCCTTGCAGTTCCACCCCGAGAGTGCTCCGGGTCCGCACGATTGTGCATATCTTTTCGATAAATTCATTAAACTGATGGAGGAGAAACAAAATGCCTAGAAGAACAGATATAAAGAAAGTGATGGTGATCGGCTCGGGTCCGATTGTCATCGGTCAGGCTGCCGAGTTCGATTATGCAGGAACGCAGGCTTGCCTTGCACTCAAGGAGGAGGGTTACGAGGTTATCCTCGTGAACTCTAACCCCGCAACCATTATGACCGACACCAACATCGCCGACAAGGTCTATATGGAGCCTCTGACGTTGGAGTATGTGGCCAAGATCGTTCGTTTCGAGCGCCCCGACGCCATCGTGCCGGGCTTGGGTGGTCAGACGGGTCTGAACCTGGCCGTGCAGCTCGCCAAGAAGGGCGTGCTGGACGAGTGCCACGTCGAGATTCTGGGTACCTCGTTCAACAGTATCGAGGAGGCCGAGGACCGCGAGCTCTTCAAGGAGTTGTGTGTGCGTATCGGTGAGCCAGTGTTGCCCTCGGTGGTTGTTAATAATATGGCCGACGGTGTGAAGGCTGCCGAGGAGATCGGCTACCCCGTCGTGCTGCGTCCCGCCTTTACGTTGGGTGGTACGGGTGGCGGTTTTGCCGACAATGAGGAGGAGTTGCGCGAGATTATGCGCAACGCTCTGATCCTCTCACCCGTGCATCAGGTTTTGGTCGAGAAGAGTATCAAGGGCTATAAGGAGATCGAGTTCGAGGTTATGCGCGATAAGAACGACACGGCTATCGCAATTTGTAGTATGGAGAACATCGACCCCGTAGGTATCCATACGGGTGACTCGATGGTTATCGCCCCTGCACAGACCTTGACCGACACGGAGTATCAGTTGCTGCGTGATAGCGCCCTGAAGATCATTCGTGAGCTTAAGATCGAGGGCGGTTGCAACGTGCAGTTTGCGTTGGATCCCCTCTCGTTCAAGTACTATATCATCGAGGTTAATCCCCGTGTATCGCGTTCGTCGGCTCTGGCGTCGAAGGCCAGCGGTTTCCCCATCGCTCGCGTTACGGCAAAGATCGCTGTGGGTCTTACGCTCGACGAGATTATGATCTCGGGCCGTCCCGCTTGCTTTGAGCCTGCGTTGGACTATGTGGTGCTGAAGGTTGCCCGCTTCCCGTTCGATAAGTTCAGCGACGCGTCGAATGAGCTGGGTACGCAGATGAAGGCCACGGGTGAGGTTATGAGCATCGGCCGCACCATCGAGGAGGGTATCTTGAAGGCTGTGCGTTCGCTCGAGACGGGTGTTTGCCACATCTACAACAAGAAGTTCGACGATTGGAGCACCGACTCGCTGCTGGAGTACATCCGCAAGGGTACGGACGATCGCCTGCACGCCATAGCACAGCTCATCCGCAAGGGTGTGGATCTGCTCATCATCTACAACCACACCAAGATCGATATGTTGTTCCTCGAGAAGTTCAAGAACATCGTCGAGATGGAGAAGGTGGTGTCGGCTAATGTGGGTTGCATAGAGACGCTCAAGGCGGCTAAGCGTATGGGCTTCAGCGATAAGTTCATCGGCCAGTTGTGGAATATGACCGAGGCCGAGATTTATCTGCTGCGTAAGAAGGAGAACGTATTCCCCGTATATAAGATCATCGACTCTTGCGCAGGCGAGATCGACACCTACGTTCCCTACTTCTACTCTACCTACGAGGCCGAGAATGAGTCGCTGCGCAGCGATCGCAAGAAGATTTTGGTGCTGGGTTCGGGCCCGATCCGTATTGGTCAGGGTGTGGAGTTCGACTACTCGACCGTTCACGCCATCTGGACCATCAAGGAGGCTGGCTACGAGGCTATCATCATCAACAATAACCCCGAGACTGTTTCTACCGACTACACCATCAGCGATAAGCTCTACTTCGAGCCGCTGACCGTGGAGGATGTGATGAACGTGGTGGAGTTGGAGCAGCCCGAGGGTATCGTAGTATCGCTCGGTGGCCAGACCGCCATCAACCTCGCCGAGCCTTTGGCCGAGTTGGGTGTTAAGATCATCGGTACGGGTATTGACGCCATCAACAACGCCGAGGACCGCAAGTGCTTCGAGCGCATTATGAACGAGGTGGGTATCCCCCAGCCCGAGGCTAAGGCTGTGACCG
>CAZWHN010000031.1:0-15176 GCA_964633635.1 uncultured Alistipes sp.
TGGTCGTCCCTTCTTGACAAATAAGCAGAGCCCACGTTTCTTTTTTTAAGTTAAACGGTTGCCATCAGCGACAATTTAACTTAAAGAGTAAACTATGGATACCCCCAAACATAATCCTGAGGAGAAAAGTCTGCCGCGAGTAGTAATTGACACCCTCTATTATTTAATTGTCATAATCTCCGTTTTTGCAGTTCTTATTGGTTTCACTATGCTTTTCAACGGTGAGGGAATGGGGTTGTATTTGATTATCGTTGCAGTTGTGTGTGCATTCTGGTTTACTTTGTTTCGTGCGTTGTTGATCTCTATTCTCGGTTAGATGTTATGTGATAAAAGCCTATCCACAATTTGCGGATAGGCTTTTCGTGTATTTTCCACTTTTCATTCTCGTTCGCTACCCTCTGTTGGTTGCCGCGCAGCTGACATCGGAGCGGTCACTCCTTAAACACCAGCCGTCGTTGCTCGATGGGGCTGCGCTGGACGCGTTCGCTCGGCCATCCGATGGGCTTGCCAAAAGGCATCTGGGCCACCAATCGCCACGAGTCGGGGATTCCCCAACGCTCGGCCACGGCCTTGTCAATCAGAGGATTATAGTGCTGGAGCGACGTGCCGAGCCCCGCATCCTCCAACATCGTCCAGATGGCAAATTGCTGCATCGCCGAGCCCTGCTCCGAGTAAATATCTATCTGCGCAGCGTAGGTGGGGTTGGCGCTTTTCTCCTGCTCCACCACCGCGCGATCCTCGTAAAACAGCACCGTGCCATAGCCCGCAGCGAAGCTCGTCGCTATTTTTTTGCTCGTTCGGGGGAACTGATCGGGCGGCACCATCGGACGCAGAGTCTCGGCCACAATATCCCAAAATTCACGATGATGACGATCCAGAAGAAGCACCAGACGAGTGGATTGCATATTGAAAGCCGAAGGGAGATTCAGCAGCGCATTGTCCAGAATATTAATAAGTTGCTGTGCGGGCACAACCTCCTCGCCACTCAGTGCGTAACAGCTCCGCCGATGTCGGATCGCTTCAAGAAATGTTCGTTGCATACTCTTTCGATGATTGATTTCCTAAAGCAGATACAAATCTGTTGCCAAATGAATGGGTTGATGCGAAGTGGGGATTGCGGTGGAATGGCTTTGTCGCAGATGATTTTATGTTGAATAACACCCCTACAAACTCTGGATGTCTTTCAGGTCGATGAGTTTGTTGACGATGGCGTAGATTGTAAGGCCGGCGGCGGAGTGGATTTGTAGCTTGTTTGAGATGTTGCGGCGGTGGGTGGTGACGGTATGCACCGAGAGGTTCAGTGCCTCGGCTATCTCCTTGTTGGACATTCCTTTAGCTATGCAGACGATGATCTCCTTCTCGCGCGAGCTGAGTGCGTCGGTGCGGGGCATATCTCCCGTCGGCTCGCTCTCTTGCTCTATCACATCGCCCTGCTCGCGCACGCGCTGCTCGATCTCCTCGACGGCTGGCACGAAGAGGCAATCCTCCACTTGACAATGCGAGGTGAGATCCTGCTCGCAGTTGATGATATCGAACAGGACAGAGTTTAACATATCGTTGCTCTTCTCGGGGTAGTAGCTGATTATTATATCCTTCAACTCGTTGAGCTTCGGGCCGATATGGTTGTGTCGATCGGCGAAGGAGCGGATGGCATACGCAGGATTGATGCGATTGTTGAGCAGATCCTCCACATAGGAGAATACCACCTCGTTCTCATACTCCATATGTTTGCGCACCTCGGTGACGTACTCGTCGTAGAATCGTAAAATCAGAAAAGCCACATCGTCGGCACCCGAGCAGTCGATCGTCTCGATCAGGCGGCGACGTATGGAGGGCAGATTGTAGTCGAGGAAGTAGGTGTGCGCACGCTTCAGGTACTCGATCAGCGACGAGAGTGAGATGGTCGAGTAGTCGGTATCCTTCTGCGAGATGAAGTTGGCCACGGCCAGGAAAGTTGCCGTATCGACCCCCTGTGCTTCGCAAATCTCCCCCACCTTCTTGTCTCCAAAACCGAGCGAGATGCCGAAACGACTCATCACCATCAGTAGCGATGAGTTGTCGCGGATTAGGCTTCTCATTTTGTCCGTTGCGCAGTATTTGGATAACTCTCCCGACATTTTTATCTTGTTGCTGAACAATTTGCAATGCAAAATTACACCAAATGCCCCTCCTGTACAATACTTAAAAATAGTGAATCGCGCCCGCCCGTCATCCCTAAAATGCCTTAATATTGAGTATTGCCCGCCCGCGATTGTCGGTATATATTTGCATCGGTGAAATATGCTCTCGCGGCAAGCTTTTCGACCGCAGAGCGAAAACAATGACAGAGAGATGAAGAAATTTTTACTATCCCTTATTCTATGCTGTGCGGCGATGGCTCAGCCCTCGCGTGCCCAGCAGTCGCAATGGACAACTGACGAGAATGATACTGCTGCGCAAGCCGAGACAGCCTCAAATGTAGAGGTGACGGACGGCGGCTCACGCCTTACGATTGGCGGCTATGGTGAGGCTGTCTATTCGCGTAACTTTTTTAGTGACAAATATCTGCGTTATACCGATGCCGACACCTACCGCAACGACAAGAGCCACGGTCGTTTCGACCTGCCGCACGTTGTGTTGTGGCTCGGTTACGACTTTGGACGTGGCTGGAGCCTCGGTACCGAGATCGAGTTCGAGCACGGCGGTACGGAGAGTGCCGTAGAGATCGAAGAGGAGGAGGCTGGCGAATACGAGTCGGAGGTTGAACGCGGTGGCGAGGTTGCGCTCGAGCAGTTCTGGATCAACAAGGCGTGGCTCGACGGTAAGATTAACCTCAAGATGGGCCACATCATCGTTCCCGTGGGTGCAACCAATATGTACCACCTTCCCACCGAGTTCTTCACCAACTACCGTCCCGAGGGCGAGAGTACCATTATGCCCTGCACTTGGCACGAGACGGGTGTGAGCCTGTGGGGTGAAGTGGGCAAGTGGCGCTACGAAGCTATGCTGCTGCCTGGCCTCGACTCCGATCGCTTTGGTCGTCAGACGTGGGTTGCGGGTAGCGCTGGTAGCCCCTATGAGTTCAAGATCGCCAATTCGTATGCTGGAGCTTTCCGTCTGGACAACTTCTCGGTGAAGGGATTGCGTCTGTCGCTGAGCGGCTATGCGGGCAATTCGTTCCGCAATACACTGAGCGTCACGCAGAACGAAAAGTATAAAAATGTGAAGGGTACGGTACTGATCGGTGCGTTCGACTTCTGCTACGATGCTCACGGAGTGATCGTGCGAGGCAACTTCGATTACGGTCACCTCACCGACTCGGAGCTTATCACCAAATACAATATGTCGATGCGCAACGACTCGCCCTCGCCCAAGCAGGCCGTGGCGTCGGATGCCATCTCGACAGGCATCGAGGCTGGTTACGACCTCTTCTCGCTCGCAAGCGGTGGTAAGTTGCAGGATCAGAGCCTTTTCCTCTTTGGTCGTTACGAGTATTACGACTCGATGTATAAGACCGAGGGTACGATTCAGGACTCGGTGTGGTGCGGTCGCCAGCGCGTGGCCGTCGGCATCAACTATCGTCCCATTAAGGATATTGTCATCAAGGGCGAGTACAGCGTCGGCCTGCTTGATAGCGCCTACAACAATGAGCCTGCGTTGACAATCGGTATTGCCTACTCGGGTCTGTTCAAGCGATAGTCGAATTGCGGTAGCGGGTAGCACAAGATGCGAAAAAATACCCAAATTTTGAGTATTGCGCAGCATCCTGCCATAACTTAATTTTGCACCACGAACAGAAAATTATTTATTAATCAACAAAAAAGCATAAGACGATGAAAAAGACATTGAAGTTACTCTCTTTTTTCGCTTTCAGCACGATGCTCGCCTTTGGCCTGAGTGCTTGTAGCGACGACGATCCCGCAGTGGAGCCCACTCCCGAAGGCCCGACCAAGGAGGAGATGTTCCAGGCAGCCATCACGCCCTACATCAACAACACGGTGGTCCCCACCTATAAAGGTATGGCCGACAACGCCATCCTGATGGCCGATGCTTGCAACGAGATTGCCGAGGCTTTTGCCGCAGGCACACTCACAACCGATCAGGTGAAGGCCGCAGGCGCACATTGGAACAATTGCCGCGACTATTGGGAGAAGAGCGAGGCATTCCTCTATGGTGCTGCCGCCGACTACAACATCGACCCCCACATCGACTCGTGGCCGCTGGACAAGAATGCTATGGATCAGCTGCTGACGAACATCCGCAACGGTCAGTCGTGGGATGTGGCCAATCTGGGTTATGGTCTGTTGGGCTTCCACGCCGTTGAGTATATGCTTTTCGAGCTGAGCGAGGATGGCAATTCGTCGCTGCCTCACAACGTAAACTACACCGAGGAGGAGTTGGTATATCTCTGTGCCGTAGCAGAGGATCTGCGCGATCAGTGCGTTCTGCTGGAGGCATCGTGGGCTGGCGTGGATAACATCACCGCCGAGAAGGTGGCTCTGTTGGAGGCTGCCGAGTTGGAGCCCTCGTTCAACTACGGTTGGAGTATGAAGAACGCTGGCCAGGGCGGTAGCCGCTACAAGAATTTCCAGGAGGCTGTCGAGGATCTGGTGCAGGGTTGCATCGACATCGCCGACGAGGTTGGTAACACCAAGATCGGCCGTCCCGCCAACGGTTCGTCGGAGGATGACCGCAACTACATCGAGTCGCCTTACAGCCTCAATTCGATCAACGACTTTGTGGGCAATATCATCAGCATCCGCAACGCCTACGAGGGTAGCCTGCTGGGCGATGCGTCGGTGAGCGACTATATTAAAAGTGTAAATCCCGATTTGGACACTCTTGTGAAGAACCAGATAGCTACCTCTATTGCTGCCATTGAAAAAATACCTGAACCATTTGCAAAGAGCGCATCAAGCGCTGAGGCAGACAATGCCGTGACGGTTGTAGGTACCGATTTGGTTGATATACTGGAGAGTGTAATGGCCGAGTTGTCGAAGTATTAATTTGGGTAACAAGGCAACCGATTGGTGGCGGAGCTTCGGCTTCGCCACTATCGGTTTATAAACGAAAATGAATGTGAAAATGCGTAACTATTTGATTTTGGCTTTTTTGTGCGCAGGATTTGTGGCGTGTAGCGATAACGACCCTGCCACCGAACCCACTCCCACCCCCGATCCCGAAGTAACGCAACTCCCCGATTGGTACTACACGGGTGGCGAGCTGGGCACAACACACCTTGCAACTTTCAACGCGCTGGAGCAGCCCACCGTCTCGATTGAGAATGCGGGAATGTACCAGTCGTTCAAGAATGGCGAGGCTCTGTTCGAGAAGCCCTTTATGAGTAACAACGAGGGCGTTCGTCACGGCTTGGGCCCCGTCTATATCCGCACCTCGTGCATCCACTGCCACCCGGGCTACGGCCACGGCAAGCGTATCGAGGCGGGTACGTTCAACACCAACGAGATCGGCAACGGTAATCTGCTGGTGGTCTATAACAAGGACACCGAGGGCTATGTGACCTGGTTGGCTGGTATGCCCCAGAGCCACGCCGTTGCACCATTCAAGGCTCCCGTCGATGAGAGCAAGATCACCGTTCAGTGGCTCGACTACACCGACGAGTGGGGCAACCGCTTCCCCGATGGCGAGAGCTACGAGCTGCAGTACCCCGAGGTGACGATGCCTGCCGATGCTATCTACGTTTATAATCAGGGTTACGATCAGCTGGGCAACTATGGCGTGAAGTTAGAATCGACCATCGGCATCTACGGTACGGGCCTGCTGGACGCCATCTCGGACGAGGATATCGTGGCCGAGTGGCGCAAGCAGGAGCAGGATGGATATATGCCTAACGGCCTCAATACCGCCTACTTCGAGAATGGCGAGTGGAAGAGTTACTACGCCAACACAGCGCAGGGCGGCGACGGCACCAAGTACATCCGTCGTTACACCTACGCGATGAGCCGCGGCCCGTTGCAGGATGGCGCAGGTGCCAATGCGTTCTGGAACATCACCAACGCAACGCGTAGCGACCGCCGTTTCCACTACCTCGATGCTGCGGGCACATATGCCCTCTACTCGTCGAAGGATCCCGAGGTTCAGGCTGGTTTCGAGGAGTATATTGCAGGTGTTGACCCCAACAAAGAGTATCCCGAGTTCTGGGAGGGTTCGCTCGAGGAGCGTATCTACGCCTACCTCACATCGAAGAATCTCCCCGTCGAGGTTACCGACGAGGAGTATACCGACCTGATGGTTTGGCACCGTGGTTTGGCCGTTCCTGCGGCGCGTAATGTCGATGATGAGGATGTGTTGATGGGACGTGAGCTCTTCGAGGAGATCGGCTGCGCCTACTGCCACCGTCCCTCGTGGACCACGGGTAACGACGAGGTACGCGATCCCGCCCGCTTCTTTGAGGGCGATGAGCTGCCTCGCTATCCCAACCAGAAGATCTGGCCCTACACCGATATGGTACAGCATAAACTCCATATGGAGAACGACATCCGCACCGGCTGGTGCCGTACCACTCCGCTCTGGGGACGTGGCTTGCATCAGAAGGTGACGGGTTCACCCACGGCCGATCGTCTGCACGACTGTCGTGCTCGCACCACGATGGAGGCCATTATGTGGCACGGCAACGCCAAGAGCGATGCTCGCCAGAGCGTGGAGGCCTTCCGCAACCTCTCGAAGGAGGAGCGCGATGCCATCGTGAAATTTATTGATGCTATCTAATCCATTGTTTAATGTGCCCACCACTCAGCCTATGGCTGTGGTGGGCTTTTTTCGCCTCTGAAGATGAAGAAAAACCTACTCCGCAACCTTGCTTTCGGGCTTTTGGCCCTGATCACCACGATTCTAATGGTGGCCACCATTGTCGAGAAGATCAACGGCAGCGACTTCGCCCGCCAACATATCTACTCCTCGCCGTGGATGGTGACGCTGTGGGGCGTGATGACGCTCGTTGCGGTGTGGTACATCGTGCGACAGCGGCTCTATCGCCGTGCGGCGACCTTTGCGTTGCATCTGTCGTTCGTGCTGATAATTGTGGGCGCGCTGGTGACCTATCTGTTTGGACTTCAGGGACGTCTGCATCTGCGACAGGATGCAGGGGCTGTGACGGAGTTCACCTTGCAGGATAGGGCGCCGAGGCAACTCCCATTCTCGGTTGAGTTGAAGGAGTTCGAACTGCAATACTACACGGGCACCTTCGCCCCGATGGATTATGTGAGCCACATACTGATTTCTGACGGTGAGCAACGCATCGAGGGCAAGGTCTCGATGAATAATATCTTCACTCACCGAGGCTATCGCTTCTACCAGTCGGGCTACGATGCCGATGGTCAGGGAGCCTCGCTCGCCATATCGTACGATCCCTACGGCATTGCGATCACCTATGCGGGCTATCTCGGCCTGCTACTCTCGATGTTGGCATTCTTCTTTCAGCGTCATTCGACTTTTCGGCAGTTGCTACGTCATCCAGCCCTGCGACGTGTCGCATTGACCGTAGCCGCTCTTACGATGGCACTCTCGGCATCTGCCACGCCTCAAACCCTGCCGCGTGATGTGGCCGAACGCTTTGGCGATCTCTATGTCTATTACAACGACCGCCTTACGCCCCTGCAAACCCTCGCCCGCGACTTCACGGCCAAGCTCTATGGCAAGACTTCGTACGAGGGGCTCTCGGCTGAGCAGGTGATGGTGGGGTGGTTCTTCTTCTACGACGACTGGAAGCACGAGCCGATGATTAAGATTAAGGGCGGCGACGTGCAATCACTGCTGGAAATCGACGGCGCTTACGCCTCACTGATGGACTTTACCGACAAACGTGGCTACAAACTCGATCCAGCTCTGCAATCTGCCGATCCGACCCTGCGTCGCAATGCCGAGAGCGCCAACGAGAAGTTCAACCTTGTGAGTATGCTCTGCACGGGCAGTCTGCTTCGTCTCTACCCCTACACGGCCAACGACGCACCCACGGTGTGGTACTCGCTCTCGGATCAACTGCCCAGTAGCGTGCCCTACGAGCAGTGGCTCTTCATCGGTAATAGTATGAATCTTGTGGCCGAGCGTGTGGCGATGAAGGATTATGCCGAGGTGACTGCGTTCGTCGATAAGATCCGTAAATACCAGCTCCGCGAGGCTGCCGATACTCTCCCGTCGGAGAGGAGATTCCGTGCCGAGAAGATCTACAACACAGCCAATTACAACCGCCCGCTGGCAATGGCTTGCCTCACGGTGGGTGTGCTCGGATTTCTGATGCTGAGCCTTGTGCGCGACCAGCGTCAACGATGGATGCGATGCATACTCGTTGCTTTGCGCACTGCGATGTGGGCGATGCTGCTCTACCTATCGGCTCATATCCTTTTGCGGATGCTTGTGAGCGGCCACGCCCCGCTCTCCAATGGATTTGAGACGATGCAATTTATGTCGTGGTGTAGTGTGGTGCTGACGCTTCTTGTCGGCGGCCGTATGCGTATGGCTCTGCCGTTCGGATTTCTGCTCTGCGGATGCACGCTGCTGGTGGCGATGATGGGCGAGGCGACACCGCAGATCACACAACTGATGCCCGTGCTGCAGTCGCCGCTGCTGAGCCTTCACGTTGTGGTGATTATGATTGCCTATACGCTTTTGGCCTTCGTGATGCTCAACGGCATCGCGGCCATCGTAATGCACCTCACTCGCAAGGACGCCGCAGCCGAGGTCGAGCACCTATACGTTGTAAGCCGCTTGATGCTCTATCCTGCGGTTTTCCTGCTGACGGCTGGTATCTTCATCGGTGCCGTCTGGGCGAATGTCTCGTGGGGACGCTATTGGGGCTGGGACCCGAAGGAGGTGTGGGCGCTGATTACGATGATCGTCTATGCCGCCGCCCTGCACACCTCGTCGCTCGGGTGGTTCCGCCGCCCGATCCTCTTCCACGTCTTCGGCATCGTGGCCTTCCTCACGGTCCTCGTCACCTACTTTGGCGTGAACTTCCTTCTCGGGGGTATGCATAGCTATGCGTAGGGAGATGCATATACACGAAATATAGGAGCCTAAGGGCTCCTTTTTTTGTTGTATGCATTATAAATTTTGCAATGAGGTCCTGCAAAATCGTCGAAAGTTCTAATTTCGTCGGTGCATCAACGTCGATGCAATTAAAAATCATAGCTATGAAAAACAAATCAAGAAAAAGCGATCAGCACACGCTGTTCGTGTTTATGGAGAGCGTGATTGCCGACCTGCGAGAGCTTGGGCGGTTACGCACATCGGAGACCTATTCGGCCACGCTCAAGAGTTTTAGGCGTTTTCGTCGTAACCGCGATGTGGCATTGAGGCGCCTGGATTCGCAACTTGTAATGAGCTACGAGGCTTACCTTCGCTCGAATGGCCTTAGCCCCAACTCCTCGTCGTTCTATCTGCGTATCCTGCGAGCTGTCTATAATCGGGCTGTCGATCAGGATCTTGCGCCTCAGAGTAACCCCTTCAAGCACGTCTATACGGGCGTCGAGAAGACCGTCAAGCGTGCCATCTCGCTCGATGTGTTGCGACGGCTCAAGTCGCTAAATCTGTCGCAGCGGCCGCGGCTGGAGTTTGCCCGCGATATGTTTCTCTTCTCGTTCTACACCCGCGGGATGTCGTTCATTGATATGGCCTATCTGCGTCGGCGCGATTTGGCTGGCGGGGTGTTAAAGTATCGTCGTCGCAAGACTGGGCAGCAGCTACTCATAAAGTGGGAACCGTGTATGCAGGCGATCGTTGACAAGCACAGCTCGCCGCTCTCACCTTTTCTTCTGCCGATTGTCGATGCCGTCAGCACGGAGGCTGAGCAGCGTATGCAGTACATCTATGCGGCTCACAACATCAACCGCGGCCTGAAGCAGATTGGCATAATGTTGGGGCTCTCTATGCCGCTGACGATGTATGTTGCGCGTCACGCTTGGGCCAGCATAGCTCGCAGTTGCAATGTGCCGCTCTCGGTGATAAGCGAGGGGATGGGGCACGACTCCGAATCGACGACACGCATCTACCTTGCCTCGCTCGATAATGCGGCCATAGATCGGGCCAATGGCCAGATACTGCGGATGTTGTAAACATCTGACGAGGAGGAGATAAGCGGCCGACGAGAGCCGTCGCCCGAGTAGGGTAGGGTGGTGGGATTACAATTCAGGATTGCACAGCGCTGCATCACGCTCGAGTTGGCGTTGCAGCTCATCAATCGAAGCGAAGCGTCGCTCGTCGCGGATCTTGAGCCTCAGATCGACCTCAATCACTCGACCATAGAGGTTGCCAGCGTAGCCGAAGATGTGTGTCTCGAGCAGTCGTTGCTGTCCATCCACCGAGGGGCGTGTGCCCACGTTCGACATTGCGTTGTAGAGTCGTCCGTCCAGTCGCACCTGCGAGTAATAGACTCCGTTGTCCACACCCTCCAACGAGTGGGCATCGATGTTAGCCGTGGGGAATCCCATCTTGCGACCCAGCTGCGCTCCGTGAATGACCTCGCCCTTGACAATCATACGCTTATATATTTTGGGTGAGTTTCTGCACTAACGAGAACTCCGAGAAGAACTCCTTGGCCAGAACACGCAACACCGTGTATGAGGGGATGGCCAAAAGCATACCTAACACTCCCGCCATATATCCTGCAATGAGAATCACCAAAAAAACCTCCAACGGATGGGCCTTCACTCGCTCCGAGTAGATCGTGGGCTGCAACACGAAGTCGTCTATGCCCTTGATGCAGAGTAGTGTACATCCAATCACCAGCACCGTATGCACGGCCGACATACCATCGATCGGCGTCACAATACCGATGAAGGCCGAGATCACACCTCCCATCAGCGGGCCGGCATAGGGGATCACATTCATCACGCCCATCACCAATCCGATCAGCAACGCATTGTCGGTCTTCATTCCGAAGAGGATCATCGCCGTCGAGATGATCACCATCAGGATCAGACTCTCGGTCAGAATACCCGCAAAGTAGCGCGACAGCAGCACCGTAATCGAATTCAGGGCTCGCTCCACACTATCCTGCAATCGCTCGGGGAACATAGCCTTCACCATTGCGTAGAACAGGCCATCCTCCTTCAGAAAGAAGAACGTAATGAAAGTAATCGAGAACATCGCCACCACAGCCGAGAGTGCCGTGCCGACGATCGAAGTGAAGGTGTTGTTCAGCGTGTTGTAGTTGACAAATTGTCGCAACGTCTCGACCAACGTGTCGGTGAGCGAGAAGTGCGTAGCGGGCAGGGCGAAGGTGCGCTGCAAGTACTCTTGTGCCCGCGAGATAGGCTCCTCGACGGATGCCAAAACCGACTGGAAGTCGAGGTGTGCAAACTCGTTTATCTTGCCGAATACCAGCGGGATAAAGAGTGAGAAGATAGCCGCAAAAACCGCTACGATGACCACCAGCGTAAGCGATGCCGCTGCCCAACGGGGCAGGCGATGACGACCGATGTGCTGACGCGAGAGGTAGTTCACCACGGGGCGTCCCATAATTGCCAGCACGGCCGACACGAGGATGTAGATCACCACCGACGAGAAGTACCATACCAAGAATAGTATGGCTGCCGTGATGATCAAGCCCACCGTTACGCGGAGTATGTTTTGCGGTGTAATAGCCATCTGTTATGCTCTATTGTTCAATCTCACAATCGGAGTCTGTGAGCCCACAACGGGGTCGCCGATCTCGACCAGCAGCTCGCTATCCTTCGGCACCAGCACGTCGATGCGTGAGCCGAATTTGATGAAGCCGAAGACGTCGTTCTGGTTCACTCGATCGCCCACCTTGATGTACGACACGATGCGTCGCGCAATGAGTCCCGCCACCTGACGGAACAGCACGCGGTTGTGCTCGTCGAGCTTCACTACGGTTGTCGTGCGCTCGTTCTCGGTCGAAGACTTGGGGTGCCAAGCGATCAGGAAGCGGCCCGGGTGGTACTTGTAATACTCCACCTCACCCGCCACGGGCATCCAGTTCATATGGATGTTGGTGATCGACATAAAGATCGAGATCTGCAACATCTCCTGCTTCAGATACTCATCCTCATAGACCACCTCGGTCACTACCACGCGTCCGTCACAGGGCGAGAACACCAGCTCGGGATCGTGGATCTTCACACGACGCGGCTCGCGGAAGAAAGCGACGATGAAGAGCCAAAAAGCAACGAGGATGACGCCGCTCGTGATGAGCAGACCAGCCTCCCAATTATGGCTCTGGAAGTAGTATAGCAATCCCCACAGCACCAGACACACAAGGCCCGATATGGCGATTATTCTGTAACCCTCCTTATTGATCTTCATATTGTTATGGTTTTAGGTTTCTTCTTAAAATGCTATCGTGTAGATGCAGGCGTAGATGAACACAAATGGTGCCGAGAGGATCAGCGCATCGAAGCGATCCAGCCAACCGCCGTGGCCAGGGATGATGTTGCCCGAATCCTTCACATCTACCGAGCGCTTCATCAGCGACTCCACCAAATCTCCAAACACTCCCGAGATGGCGGCCACCAACGCAAGTCCAACCCACATCCCGACACTCGCCTCCAGCACCATAGCTGCCGCATATCCCACAGCCATCGCACCCACCAATCCGCCGAAGAATCCCTCCCACGACTTCTTGGGCGAGATACGCTCGAACAGACGGTGACGGCCCAACGTGATGCCGAACAGGTAGGCAAACACATCGTTAGCCCAGATGATGAAGATGTAGAATATCATTATCCACGGATTCCACTCACCCGCTCCCAGCAGCATAGGCACCACCAGCAGCATCGACACAGGCATAGCAACATACAATGCGCCCAGCAGCGACGTCGCCACGTTGGCGATCGGGGTAGGGCTCTTGCGGTAGAGCTCGCAGATAAGCATCAGCGGCGTCGTCAGCGTCAAAGCACCCATTGCGGCAATGATTAACGATAGACCAACATAATCGCCCTTGCTATCGAAAAAGAGCATAGCGGCAACACCTACGCAGAGCATCATAGCACCTGCGAAGAGTCCCAGCAGCTTCATAGGCGAGTAGCCTGCTCGCTCGGCAAAGCGGTAGAACTCCCACATACCGCCGATGGCAATCACTGCCATCAGCGCCGCAAAGCTCCACTTCGAAAGAAGTATAGCCCCCAGCACCACCACAAACATCACAACGCCACTCAGGGCGCGGACGATGAAGTTCTTCAATTTGTCGTTCATACTCTTATTCGTTTGGGGTGTTAGGCTCCTCGGCAGACGTCACTACCTCAGCACTCTGCGGTTCGGCCTTCGTCGTATCCAGCTGCGGCACGGCAGCCTCCTTCTGCTCCTGCTTCGACTGTGCCGAGGGACCGAGGATCGGCTCGATATCTTCGGCATATATGGTCTCCTTTTCCAGCAGCAGGTCGGCCATAGCATTTATCTTGTCGTTGTTCTGCTCGATGATGTTGCGAGCGCGAGCGTAAGCCTCCTCCAGTATGCGACGCACCTCGCCGTCGATCTCAACGGCCGTCTGCTCACTGAAGGGCTTGGTGAAAGTGTCGCGCGTACCCGAGGCGTCGTAGTAGCTTATCGGGCCGATCTTCTTGCTCATACCGTAGTAGGCAACCATCGCATAGGTGATCTTCGTAGCACG
The DNA here is from genome assembly GCA_964633635.1 of uncultured Alistipes sp. Taxonomy (GTDB): domain Bacteria; phylum Bacteroidota; class Bacteroidia; order Bacteroidales; family Rikenellaceae; genus Alistipes. The sequence continues at coordinate 13,565 of CAZWHN010000031.1, forward strand.
CTCCAGATCGCTCAGTGCACCCGCACCCAATGTGCCGTAGTTGACCTCCTCGGCGATGCGTCCGCCGAGCATACCCGCCAGCTTAGCCTCCAGCACCTCGTTTGTGACGTGTACTCGCTCCTCGTCGGGCACCGACCACGTTGCTCCGAGGCTGTTGCCGCGAGGAATGACCGTAACCTTCAGCACGGGATCGCAATGCTCCAGCATCCACATCACCGTGGCGTGTCCCGCCTCGTGGATAGCCGTGGCACGACGCTCGGCCTGCGACATAGTCTTGTTTCGCTTCTCCAAACCGCCTACGATACGGTCGATGGCGGCCATAAAGTCGTCGCGCTCGACTTGCGACTTATTGTTTCGGGCAGCGATCAGGGCCGCCTCGTTACATACGTTTGCAATATCTGCACCCGAAAATCCAGGGGTTTGCTTTGCCAAGAACGAACGGTCGATGTTGTCGGCCAACTTGATGTGACGCAGATGCACGTTGAAGATCTCCTCACGCTCCTTCACGTCGGGCAGACCCACCTCGATCTGACGGTCGAAGCGACCAGCACGCATCAACGCCTTGTCCAGAATATCGGCACGGTTGGTAGCGGCCAGCACGATAACGCCCGCATTGGTCTGGAAACCGTCCATCTCGGTAAGCATCTGGTTAAGTGTGTTTTCGCGCTCGTCGTTGCCCGAGAATCCTGCATTCTTGCCACGCGCACGACCGATGGCGTCGATCTCGTCGATGAAGACAATGCACGGAGCCTTCTGCTTAGCCTGCTCGAACAGATCCCTCACGCGTGAGGCACCCACACCCACGAACATCTCCACGAAATCCGATCCCGAAATCGAGAGGAAGGGTACGTTGGCCTCGCCCGCTACGGCCTTAGCCAGCAGTGTCTTACCCGTTCCCGGAGGGCCTACCAGCAGAGCGCCTTTAGGGATCTTGGCACCCAGCTCGCGGTATTTGTCGGCCTTGCGCAGAAAATCCACGATCTCCATAATCTCTACTTTGGCCTCGGCCAATCCAGCCACATCCTTGAAGGTGACACGCTTCGTGGGGTTCTCCTTGTCGAACTCCTGCGCACGAGCCTTGCCCACGTTCATAATGTTGCCGCCAGCGCCACCTGCACCGCGCGACATACTGCGGATGAAGAAGAACCATACACCCACCAAGAACAACCACGGCAGTACGTTGAGCAGTATCTCGCCCCAGCCTGTCGATTCGTTGAAGTACTCCAACGCCACGGGGTTATCCTTCAATCCCGACTCCTCGACGGCCTGCTTCACGTCGCGGTCGAGGATATCGACCGAACCGATGGTGAAGTTGAGCTGCTCGCCCTGCTCGGGGATATGCTTGAAACGGCTCTGCTCATCGCCCGCACGGTAGGCCGCAATGGCCTCGTCGGTGAGATATACCTGTGCCGTATTTTTATTCATCACCTTGATGCGCTCCACCTCGCCACGCTGGATCATCTGCTCGACGGTGTTCCAGTCGGCAGAGACGGGCACGGCACGCCCCTCGCCGAAGAACGAGTAGGCGATGATGAGCACAACGATGAAACCCCAGATCCACATAAAGTTGAATCTGAAGTTGACTATATTATTACTCTTTTTTGCCATATTT
>CAZWHN010000032.1:0-15154 GCA_964633635.1 uncultured Alistipes sp.
TACTCTCTTGTTAAGAGAAAAGACCATAACCATAATTCTATGAATATTAAGAAATGCTGTTTGCTGCTGGCGCTCATACTATTAGGCGTGTGTGAAGCCTACTCGCAGGAGAGCCAAGCAGAGATAAACTCCACGTCGAGCACAAATTCTGTGCCTATGGATTTCGCATATTCGGAGCTCGCCAAGCAGGATAAAATCCAGAAAGAGAGCGAGTGGACTCGCCACGCATACCTGAAAACCAACATCCTCGGATTGGGATTGGCCATCGCCAATGTCTCGTTCGAGGTGGATTTGGGCAAGCACTGGTCGTTCGCGCTGCCCATCTATTACTCGGCGTGGGATTACTTCACCTCGACCATCAAGTTCCGCAACTTCTCTGTTCAGCCCGAGTTCCGCTACTGGTTCTCGAAGGAGAACGACCGCTTCTTCCTCGGCGCACACTTCGGAATGGCATATTACAACCTCGCACTCGACAGCAAGTATCGCAGTCAGGATAGGAATGGCGACACCCCCGCACTGGGCGGTGGTATGAGTATCGGCTACCGATTCCCCTTAGGCAAAAGAGAGCGTTGGAAGATGGAGTTCTCGGTCGGCGCCGGTTATTACCCCTTGGAGTATGACCAATTCCTGAATGAGCCTAACGGCAAACTCTCGCACTACGAGAAGCGAAACTACTTGGGCATAGACCAGGTTTCGATGTCGATTGCATATATGTTCAACCGCAATAAAAAGAGCAAGTAATGAGAATCGAGTATATTTTTAAGAGAATCCTGCTGGCAGCAACCGCAATTGCTGCCTCGTTGCTTGTTGCTTGTTCGGTGCACGAATGGCCCTGCGAGGAGGAGATCCCCGACCTACCCAAATATCCGATGGTGTTGCACCTGAATTACGATACCGAGATGCCTCAGTATAAGATTATCGACTACGAAGTGAGCCGAGCAGAGGGTGGCAGCGATCACGATGTACGCTACACGATCGAGATATACAAGATCATCAACGAATATCTCTCGACAAAGGAGTTGGTGCTGCGTGAGGTCTTCAGTCGCGGCGACCTGACATCGCTTGATAATCAGATGGATATCAAACTCACCGAGGGTAAATATACATTCCACGTCTGGACCGACTATGTAGCCGCAGGCTCAATGGAGGACAAGTACTATAACGCCGACAACTTCTCGGCAATCGTGATCACCAAGCACGAGGGTAACAACGACTTCCGCGATGCGTTTGTTGGCCACCTCGAGATGGATGTTACGGCCGAGACGACCGACATCTACATCCAGAACAAGCGCCCGCTGGCGAAGTTCAACTTCATCACGACCGACCTCGACGAGTTCGTCGAGCAGATATTGGAGGCCAAGGCAAAGAGCGGAGGCTCGGATGCCGAGGCAGGTGGCGGTGCGAGCGGAGTCGATATCAGCGACTACCGCGTGATGTTCCGTTACAGCCAGAATATGCCCAGCGAGTACGACCACTTCCTCGATATGCCCGTGGATATCACCCCGAACGTGCGCTTTGAGTCGAAGATCAACATCCTGTCGGAGACCGAGGCCGAGATCGGCTTCGACTATGTGTTTACGAACGACTCGGATTATCCCACCCCCATCACGGTGGAGGTGTATGACAAGGAGGGCAATATGGTATCCTCGGTGGCCGACATCCCCGTGCCGCTCAAGCGAGGAGAGCTCACGACCATACGCAGTCGATTCCTCACCCAGAAGTCGTCGGGTGGTATCGGTATCGACCCCGATTTTGAGGATCCCGACTACGTTTATATCGTGCCCTAATGCCCGACGGGCCGCATTTACCGCCCGAGGTCAATGGATGATTTGTAAATTTTTAGCCGACAACCACTTGGTGTACATATAATTTTCACTATGAAACGGATTTTATTGTTTTGCGCTGCGTGCACAGTTCTGCTGTGGTCGTGTGCCAAAGATAACATACCCTCTGCCGAGAAGTCCACGGTGACCTTCTCGTTGGCCTCGTCCGACGAGGCCACGCGCGCTTATGGCAAGGGCTTGGAGGTGAATGATCTGCGTTATGCAATCTACGCCCAAGGTGACTACTCACGTCCGCTTGTGGTGAGGGTGTGCGACGACGAGTTCGCCTCGTCGCTCTCGACCACCATCACAGAGGATCTGATTGCAGGCCACCATTACACCATCATCTTCTGGGCCGACCACGACGGAGCCGACGGAGCCAATACTTATATATATAATACGCGCGCGTACGAGATCGACTGGCGCAACCCGAGCGTCACCCTGAACACCTCGGGCCTCACCGCCAATGACGATACCCTCGACGCTTTCTTTGCTTGTGTCGATTTCACAGCGCAGGTCGGCGGCCGTGTAGATGTCGATCTTAAGCGCCCCTTCGCACAGCTCAATATCGCAACAAGCGATGTCGATATCAATGTCGCCGCCAACCGTGGTGCGACCGTCACCCACACCGCCCTCAAGATCGTGGCCTGCACAACCCTCAACCTTCTTACAGGCGAGGTGAGCAACCCCCAAACCCTCACTTTCGACAAGGCTGCAATCCCCTCTGCCGAGACAATCAGCGTCAATGGCGAGACCTACAACCTCCTGTCGGTGAACTACATCCTTGTCGGCGCGCAGGAGCAGAGCGCATCGGCCACCCTCACGACTTACGGCACAAAGGACGGCTCCGATCAGCAGCTCTTCGAGGCCACTTTCGACGAGTTGTCCTTGAAGCGCAACTGCCGCACCAACGTCGTCGGCAACATTATTTTGAGTTATATACAATAAACACAATACAAACTTTAACTAATTCTACATTATGAAAAAATTATTCTTTTTGATGGCAGCAGCGGCAGCGCTGTTCACATCTTGCTCGAAGGATGATACCATCGGTGGCCTGAGCCGCGGTAAGGTAACATTCGAGGTTAGTGCCCCCGAGCTCGCTACTCGTGCTCAGGGCGATGGCACAACCGCAACTACTCTCCAGTACGCTGTGTACGATATGGTGGAGAACACTATGGTAAAGACCGAGAAACTTTCTAACAAGTTTACCAGCGGAACAGCCTCTCTGAGCATCGACTTGGTTGAGGGTCGTACCTACGAGGTTGCTTTCTGGGCAGAGTCTCCCTCTTCTCCCTACGCTTTCGACGCTGGTGCCAAGACTATCAGCTACACTTCCACTGCATCTCTCACCGCTAACAACGAGAACTACGACGCTTTCTTTGCGTATGTAGGTGATGACCAGGACGAGAAGTTCGAGGTTGGTCAGACTGTGAATGTAACCCTGAAGCGCCCCTTCGCTCAGCTTAACATCGCTACCAACGACACCGAAACGGCTAAAGATCTTGGTGTAGAGGTTGTTAAGACTGCCGTCAAGGTAAAGGCTTTCACCTCGTTCAACCTTCAGACTGGTGCTGTTGTAGGCGACAAGACCGACGTTGAGTTCGGCTTGGCTACTAAGATGTCTGGCAAGCTGGCTACCCCGTCAGCCACCACCGAGAACACCTACGACTGGCTCTCGATGAACTACATTCTCACCGATGGCACCAACACCGATGTTACCTTCACCTTCACCGACGCTGTTGGTAGCACCGAGGAGGAGTACACCCGCACCTACACTTCTGTGCCCGCTAAGCGCAACTACCGCACCAACATCATCGGCTCGATCCTGACCGATCCCACCGTCTTCGAGCTCGACATCGAGGAGGGCTTCACCACTCCCGACGAGGAGCACGTTGTTGGTGATGTTCGCAAGGTTAGCTCTGCAGAAGACATCATCGATGCTTTTGAAACTCTTGCTGACAATGATCCCGATAATGACGTTAATGAGGTTGTATTGGAGGATGACATCGACCTTAACGATTACAATCCCTCAACCGAGAACACCTCAACCCAGCTGACCACCCGTGCGGGGGAGAAGGCATACGGCCTTTTGATCCCCGCTGGCAAGGAGCTCACCATCGACTTGGCAGGTTTCACCATCAGCCAGGAGAAGACGTGTTCAGCTTCGTACAGTATGATTGAGAACAAGGGTAGCTTAACCATTATCGACAGCTCTTCAAATAAGGCTGGTAAGATCTCATTCAAAGACACAAGTGCTGGTGATTCTTCATTTGGTTGGGGCTCATACACTATTCGTAACGAGGGCACTCTCGTTGTAGAGGATGGTACTATCGAGCACCTCGGCGAGCAGAATCCTGGTAATGGACAGCCTAATGTGCATATGTATTGTGCCATCTACCAGTACAGCGGTTCTACAACTATCAATGGTGGTACTATTTCTACTCCTACATACCGCTCAGTACGCTTGTGGAAGGGCGATATGACCATCAATGGCGGTACTTTCGAGGGTCAGGTATGGGTTCAAGCCGTAGATGAGACTTCTGATCTTACCATCAACGGCGGTACTTTCGCACCTCGCGGAAATGATGGATCTTCTGTATATGTAACAAACTCTGATCATAACGTAGCCTTCAGTGTAACTGGTGGTACTTTCACTACCAAGATTGGTATGTCGAAGCCTATCGCAGCTATCTCAGGCGGTACGTTCCACGACGCGTCTGCGTTCAACTTCTTGGCTGACAATGCCGAGATTACCTTGGGTGCTGATGTGACCTTGGATACTAAGCCTTATACTAACGCACCTATCGGTAGCGAGACTGCAGAGCTGATCAAGATCAACGGTGACGGTCATACTATCACCTTCAATCAGCAGGATAGCAATTGGGCAAATGTTTACAGCTCTGGCAAGCTCGTTTTGAATGACGTGAACATTGCTAAATCTGGCTATGGTGTTGATGGTGGTGAGTGGAACACTCACGTTATTATGTTCAACTGCGAGGTTGAGATGAACGATGTAACTTCAAATCACGCTCTTGGTGTAGAGAAGAATGCAACGCTGAAGAATGTTTCTATCACTGAAGATGAGGGATTCTATGGCCTTTGGATCACAGCCGATGGCCAGACTGTAAATGTTGATGGTCTGAAGATTACAGCAACTAAAGGTGGTCGCGGTATTAAGATCTCTGATGAGAATGTTGATTCTCCCGCTTCTGTAACTCTGAATGTAAAGAACTCTTCATTCGAGACTGCTAAGAAGGCTGCTGTTTTGGTAACCTCAACTGCTGGTGCCGAGATTAATTGGGGAGAGAACAACGATATTTCTAAGGTAGCAGAGGATAAGGTATTTGCTGTTTGGGTTGACGAGAACCGTGCTGATTACGCCGACAAGGTAACCGTAAACGGTGCTAATGTAAAAGTTGAGGGCGAGAATGCATATGTTGTCGCAAAAGCTGAGGATTTGGCTGCTCTTAATACAAAAATGTCAGAAAATAGTGCTGGCAAGAATGTGGTTGTTTACCTCGTTGATGATATCGACTTTACTGGCAAGACTTGGACTCCAGTTGACTCTCACGCAGACACTAAATTTACATTTGCTAAGTTGGACGGAAAGGGTCACACCATCTCTAACCTGACGATCAATGGTCAGGCAATGTTTAAGCGTTTTGCGGGAGGTGGTAATGTAACTATTAAGGATGTTACGTTCGATAATGCAACTGTAGATAGCAATGGCACAATTAACACCTCAATTCTTACTGTTCAGTCTTACGAGAACGTACTCCTTGACAATGTTGATGTTAAGAACTCTTCAATCTCAGGTGGTTATAAGGTAGCTCCGCTGATTGCAACGGTTTATAATGAGGGTTCAAGCACCGTGACAGCAACTCTCAAGAACTGCGATGTAGAGAACGTTACCGTTAAGGCTACCTCTTACGACTTCTGCACTGCTGGTATGGTTGCATTCGTTAACGCTGGCGACAACGACAAGATCGTGTTCGAGAATTGCACCGTTAAGGATGTTAAGCTGATTGCTCCCGATGATATCTATGATGCACACGCAGCTATTTATACTGAGGGTTCTGAGTCTCTTTATAATGAGGCAGAGGGTGTAACGGTTTCAAATGTTACTTTCGAGGCATTGTCGAAGTAATATATCTATACCATAGGACCGCGGAGCCTGACCGCTCCGCAGTCCACTAACGTGTGAAGCGAAAAACGCAACGACACGAAACAACAAACAAAAAAGCATAACAAACAATAAACTAATTAATTAACCAAATTTTTTACAGCTATGAGAAAACTTTTCCTTTCGATCGTGGCAGTGGCAGCGCTGCTCACATCGTGCTCGAAGGACGACGCTGTGATCGACACCCCCACCGAGGGTACCGAGACAACCGTCACTTTCGAGGTTAGCTCGCCCGAGCTCGCAACACGTTACGGCGAGGGCAACAACGCAACAGTCCTCGAGTGGTATGTTTACGAGGTTAATGGCAGCGAATACAAAAACGTTGCAGGCCTCAATGGCACAAAGACCTTCCAGAAGCAGACCACGGTAGGCATCAAGTTCCTTATGGGTCGCACTTACCACGTTCTGTTCTGGGCACACGCCGAGGATGCTCCTTATGAAGTGGATCCCAACGCCGCTACGATGACCGTTGACTACGCCAATTTGACTGCCAACAACGAGGATTACGATGCGTTCTACAAGTTCCACGAGGTTGGTCTCGTCACCACCGCTAAGCAGGGCGGCACCGTTGAGCTGACACGTCCTTTTGCGCAGCTCAATGTGGCTACCTCTGATACCGCCGATGCTGCCAATGCTGGCTACACGCTCGACAAGACGGGTATCACGGTTAAGGTATATGGCAAGATGGATTTCAAGACTGGTGAGGTTGATAAAACCACTCTCGCAGAGCGTACGTTCGCCCCAGCTACTAAGGCTACGGGCACGGTTACCGTTGGCGGCACGACCTACGACGTCATCTCGATGAACTACCTGCTTGTTAACACGAAGGAGACTCCCGACGTGAAGCTTTCATTGCAGGAGGCTAATAGCAGCGAGACCTTGGAGCGTGTTTACACCTCTGTTCCCGTTCAGCGCAACCACCGTACCTATATTCTCGGTAATGTATTTACCAAGCCTACCGAGTTCACTATTGTAATCGAGGAGGGCTTCCTCGACGATCACCTTGAGGAGTGGGACGGCACAACCTATGAGGAGATTGAGGCTGGCGCGGACGGCTACTTCAGCGTATCTCACGCTGCGGAGTTGGCTTGGATCTTGACGGAGAATAAGGATAATATTAAGATCCGCCTTGAGGCCGATATCAACTTCGGTGGCGAGGAGCTGCCTGCCGAGACTGGTAGATTCAGCAATTTGACTATCGAGGGTAACGGCAACCAAATCTTCAACTTTACTCGTACCAATGATAATGGTCCTACTGGTCTGTTCTCGGATGTGGCCACTGCTACCATTAGCAACCTTATCATCGACGCCGCCAAGGTTGACGCAGGCAAGGGTGGCGAGGCTTATGCTGGTGCGCTCTTTGGACGTACTTATGGCACTATCAAGCTGACCAACGTGACCGTAAAGAACTCAAAGGTTGCTGGTACTACTAAGGTTGGTGGTTTGATTGGTTTCGTTGCCGAGAACGATGTTATCATCGAGAACTGCCACGTTATTGACACCGACGTGACTACCTATAGCGTAGCTAAGGAGTCTGGCTCGGCTGGTGGCTTTATCGGTTGCATTATGAACAGTGCTACCATCTCGAACTCATCGGTTGAGGGCGGTACTTTGGACTTCATTATGGAGGATCCCGAGGAGACTCCTAATGTTCTCGCGAAGCGTGCTAACAGCAAGTTTATTGGTGTTGTAGCCAACGGTACGGTTGTGCTTACCAACTGCACGGTTGATGTTGAGAATTACACCAACGACACCACCGATTGCGCAGGCTATGTTTCGCCCTATGGCGACTTTGTAGGTGGTAACCGCGGTACTGCTACGGTGGTTATTGATGGTGAGGCAATTGTTGCAGCAAATAATGTGGCACAATTCATCGCAGCTTTCAATAATATTGAGGATGGTGATGTTATTTCACTCAGCTCGAATGTAAACTTCACAGAGGAGAATCGCACCATTAGCTCAGATAATTGGTATGAGGGTATCTATTATGTAGGAGATAAGAGCTTTACGATTGACTTGAACGGTCAGACCATTAGTGATAACGGTGGTGTAATCAATGATTATATGCTTCTTTTCAAAAATAATGGAGAGAAAGCTAATACCATCACAATCAAGAATGGAAAGATTGATGCAGGCTCTAAGGCATATTGTGCATTGTGCACTTCTTCCACAAGTACTCAAGCAATTACTATCAACTTGGAGAATGTAGAGCTTATTAATAAGAATAGCAATGGCTCAACTATTAAAGTTCGAAGTGGAACGATCCTTAATGTAAAAGCCGGCACTAAGATTACAGGTGCTGATAGCTATTTGGGTATTGAGTGTTCCACCTCTACTGTAAATATTTACGATGGAGTCGAAATCAAAATGCAGGGTACTACAAGCTACAATGGCTCTTTGGTAGGCGTAGGTGGTAATGGTGTTGTTAATGTGTATGGTGGCAAAGGCACGGGCGTTAAAGGCGGTTTTATCGCTATGACCTCTGGCGGAACTATCAATGCTATGGGTGGCGAGTGGATCGCAAATACCGATGGTACATTTGCATCAGATAATAAGGCTGTTTTGATTGCTCAGAATGATAAGAATACTTATCCCAGCGCAGGAAATTCAGTAGTTAACGTTTCTGGTGGCACTTATAAGGGTGGCTACTGTGGTTACGCATATACAACATCAGAAGCTGCACAAATAAACATCAGCGGAGGCAATTTCAATGCAGATCCTTCGACTTATGTAAAGGAGGGATACAAGGCTACTCAGAATGCAGACGACTCTTGGACTGTGGCTGCTGAGTAATTTTTGATAGCTGTGATTTTTAGGATTGCGGAGCTTGACCGCTCCGCAGTCCACTACGGGTGGCCTACGCACTGCGCGCCACCTCGCGCCCACGATGGGCTGCAGAAACCGAATATTAATAACATAATTTGATAATTGACTATGAAGAAGTTCTTCTTGGCGATGGTGGCGTGTGCGGCGCTATTCACATCGTGCACAAAAGATTCATCAGGCAGCGAGCGCGAGGTCACACTCGAAGTGACTACCGATCAGTTGCAGACGCGTGCCGACGACTACAAGTATGGCGACGGCTACTTCGCCTACGACCTCGAGTACGCAGTATTCCTGCGTGGCAACTACGACGCGCCCATCTACAGCGGCGAGGTAAAGGGCGCATTCCCCGCCGATAAGAAATCGACAACGCTCAAGCTGACGTTGGCCGTGGGTATGACCTACGACGTGGTTTTCTGGGCCGATGCCGACGATGATCCCTACACGATCGACTGGGGCAAGAAGATCGTCACGCTCGACGCCTCGAGCCTCGAGTCGCAGCGCGAGAATCTGGATGCATTCTACGTTTGCGAGGAGCTGATCGTAAGCGACGACGTGAGCAGCAAGACAATCGTGCTCAAGCGCCCCTTTGCGCAGCTCAACGTGGCTACGGCCGATATGAACGATGCGATCAATGCGGGATTGTACGTCACGCACACCTCGATCAAGGTGAGCGACGTATATACGCAGATGAATTTGCTCAATGGCGAGGTAATCAAGGACTCGAAGACCGAGATCGAGTTCTCGACCGCACCCATCCCCAGCGGCAAGAACCGAACGGTGAAGGTGAACAACATCACCTACACGCTGCTTTCGATGAACTATCTGTTGGTCAATGCCCGCCAGACGAGCAACGTCACCTTCAAGATGTACGACGGCGGGGGTAAGAGTCTGGTAAACACCTCGTTCTGGACGAATATTGACCTTGAGCGTAATCACCGCACCTATATCCTTGGCTACACGCTGCAGACCAACGATATTGATTTTACGGTCAAGATTGAGGAGGGCTTCGACGATCCCGATTATACCGAAAATAGAATTTTCTAATACGATAGCTTCGATTAGGAGTAGTTTTTCGTGAGTGAGTCCCGTTCGATGGTTTTCTGTCGGACGGGATTTTTTTGTGCGGTTTTGCTGGGTTGCAGGGCGTGCGGGCTGATTGGGGTTGATTGCGGCTAATTGGGGCGAAAAAAATTGAGTTGCAGGGGTGAGGGTGTTGTTGTTTCGCTTTTTTCGTTAACTTTGTGGAATGAGATGGCATATAGAGTAGAGAATCATTTCGAGAAAACCAAATAATAGAAAAATCCTATGCGAGTAGCAATATATGGTGCTGGGTCGCTCGGCACAATTTTAGGTGCTTACATCACCCGCGCGGGTGAGAAGATCGAACTCATCAATCGCAACAAGGCACACATCGAGGCGTTGCAGAGCCGTGGTGCGCAGGTGATTGGCACGGTACAGTTCACGCAGCTGGTGGTGGCCTACACGCCCGATCGGATGAGCGGCTCGTACGACATTATCTTCCTTATGACCAAGCAGCAGCACAATGCCGAGGTGGTCGGTATGCTCCGTAACTACCTCGCAACAGATGGTGTGCTCGTCACCTTCCAGAATGGTCTGCCCGAGGTGCAGATCGCCGAGATTTTAGGCCAGGAGCGTGTCTTGGGCTGTACGGTTGCGTGGGGTGCTACTATGCAACAGGCGGGCGTGTGTGAGCTTACAAGTGCGCCCGATGCCTTGTCGTTCTCGCTCGGGGCAATCTCGCCCGTAAGAAATCGCCATTTTGCGAAGGTCAAGGCGCTGCTGGAGCTGATGGGCACGGTGGATGTGGAGGAGAATTTCATCGGCACACGTTGGAGCAAACTGCTCATCAACGCCTCGTTCTCGGGTATGAGTGCCGTACTCGGCTGTACCTTTGGCGAGGCGGCTGGGCCTCGTGCGTCGCGTCGCATCGTGCAGGCGCTGATCAAGGAGTGTATCGATGTCTGCGCCGCTGGTGGCATCCGCATCGAGCCTGTGCAGGGCAAGGATATTGTGAAGCTACTCGACTACAAAAATGGGCTTAAAAAGGCCTTTTCATACCTCATCATCCCGATCGCCATCCGCAAGCACGCCAAGCTGAAAGCGAGTATGTTGCAGGATCTCGAGAAGGGCAAACCGACCGAGGTCGATGCCATCAATGGTGCTGTGTCTGCCTACGGACGCAAGGTGGGCTGTCCTACGCCGATGAACGACCGAGTGGTGGAGATCATCCACCGCATCGAGCGGGGCGAGTGCCGCCCGTGCAGAGAGAATCTGCGACTCTTTGAGTAGGCCGAGGCGACGAACAACGAAAACTCTTAACTAAAAAATTATACTTATGAAAAGACTGAATGGAAATGTTACACTGATCACAGGCGGTGGCAAGGGCATCGGATATGGCCTTGCCGAGGCCTTCGCTGCCGAGGGCTCAAACCTCGTAATCACGGGCCGCACCGAGTCACGCCTTTTGGCTGCCAAGCAGCGTCTGGAGGAGGCGTATGGCATCGAGGTGCTGCCCATCGTGGCCGATGGTGCCGACGAGGAGGCTATCAAGAACGTGGTGAAGAAGACCATCGAGAAGTACGGCAAGCTCAACACGCTGATCAACAACGCGCAGGTGTCGAAGTCGGGCACGCCTCTGATCGAGCATACCAAGGAGGATTTCGATCTGGCCATCTACTCGGGCCTCTACGCGGCTTTCTTCTATATGCGCGAGTGCTTCCCCTACCTGAAGGAGAGCCACGGCTCGGTGATCAACTTCGCCTCGGGAGCGGGTCTGTTCGGCAAGCTCGGCCAGTCGTCGTACGCTGCCGCCAAGGAGGGCATCCGCGGTATGTCGCGCGTTGCGGCAGCCGAGTGGGGTCCCGACGGAGTGCGTGTGAATGTGGTGTGCCCGCTGGCTATGACCGAGAGCTTAGAGCAGTGGCGCGAGAACTACCCCGAGCTCTTCCAGAAGACGATCCAGGGCATCCCCTTGGGACGTTTTGCCGACCCGAAGCAGGACATCGGCCGCGTGTGCGTGTTCCTCGCCTCGGATGATGCGTCGTACGTCACGGGCGAAACCATCACCCTGCAAGGCGGTAGTGGCCTGAGACCGTAATTCCGCACGAAGGATAAGTAAAACAGCCGTTTACGCAGAGTAAACGGCTGTTTTTTCGGCACAAAAAAAGGCTGCTCGGATGAGCAGCCCTTGTTTTAGGGATTATTTGATTTGTCCGCGCGGGTGACGCGTGCGAAACCCGCTACGGTTAAATCATTATTCATTACTCTACACGGTAATTACTATTATTGTAATTAACAACAGTCTTGGTGCCACCATTGTAAAGTACATTGATACCTGCAGGAGCATAGAACTTGAATGTAGGCTCGCTATCGAAGGTAATGCTTACAACCTTAGACATATTGTTCTTAACATAACCAACAGTACCAGCGATGTTAGCCTTACCCCATCCGAAAGTACTACCAACCTCAGAGATTCCCTCCATAGAGGTCTGAACAGTGGTAGTTACGGTAGCAGCGCTATTCTGGATACGAGCACCTGCGTGAGTGGTAGTAGTACCATCCAGGTTGATATAACCAACCAAACCTGCGATACCACCAATCTGGTTCTCAACAACCTCTACGGTAGAACCGATGATCCAAGGATCAGTAGACTTAGCGGTCAACCAACCAATGTACACACCCTTATCGTCAGCATACTGCTCATTGTTCTTGTTTACACCATCACCAGTGATAGTAAGGCCCTTAACCTTTACATTCTGAACATCAATAGCATTAACTGCCAAACCGCCGATATAGTTAGGAACAACCTCACCCTGATCAGTGTAGATAACGATAGAAACGCCATCAACGGTCAAGTTCTTGATGATGTCTGCGTCAACGGGAGCAATAGCAGAATTATCGAAAGAAGCTGCAGCAACAGCACCCTTCATTGCAACACCCTTAACAGTGTGGTCGCCACCATCCAGAGTGCCAACGGTAGTCATAGCCCAAAGGTTGGGAGAATAAGTAAGATCCATATCGCGCATTACAAGAGCCTTGAGAGCCTTGGTAGCACCAGTAGCCAACTGCTCTGCATACTCCAACTTGAAGTAGCTGGGGTAGTTAGCGTCGTTAGACTTGAACTGAGCGGGCAGGAGCTTAGCGTTGCTAGCGTAAGACAAGGGGAACTTGTCACCAGTCCAAACGCTGGTCTCGCCAACGAGAACTGAAACTACATTGAGGTCGGTCTGATCAGCAGGGATAGGATTGAGATTAGCGCTTGTATCGCCAGCTACGATCTTACCAAAGTTGGTTACTGATGTATTATTAATTGTTGCAACATCGTTTACAGTACCAGTGTACATTGCCAACTTAGCATAATCAGCAGTTGCGGGCAACTTAACTACGTGGTGTGAATCGCCATCAGCGTCAACGGCTGCATCCAAAGTACCGAATACGTTGTTAGCTACAGCTGATACTACATCCCAATTCTTGATCTCAATACCCTTCTTAAGATCCATATTGAGAGCGATGAACTGAAGACCAGCTGCGTTCTCAATTGTCAACTCGTTGTAGTTGTCAACGTCGAGCTTATCAACGATAGCCAAACCGTTAGCATTCTTAACTGTTACATTGTCGAGCTTACCACCATTGAGGCTACCCAAGATAGTACCAAAGATATAACGAGGAGTGCTACCCTGATAATAGCCTGTGTAAGCAGAATTAACATCCGAGAAGATTACATTCTCGATCTTACCAGTAATATTACCAAAGATACCATTGAGAGACGAAAGACGGTTCTCGATACCAGCGATTACAGGAACCTCACCATTGTACTCCATACCACGGAATGAGTTAGAGTAATTTTCGATGCAGGGGAAGTTACCAGCGATGTAAGCGGCGAAGTACTGCTCGAACTCAGCATATACAGAGTTGTTCTGAGCATCCTTCAAGTCACTCATAGCCTTGATGTGATCCTTAGTGAAGTCGAAAGTGTGCTCGTTGCAGATCAAAGCATCAACCTTACCATCAGCCTTGCCATTGAAGTTAGCAGTACCATACTCGGTGAGGTACTTCAGAAGCTGACCCTCGTGCTCAATGATGTAGGTGTTAGCGGGGTTGTAAGTGAAAGCAGTGCGATCACCGTTAGCGTCAAGATCGTTCATCCAGAAGATGGTGTTCTCCAAAGGATGAAGCTGATCGGTAGCATAGTCAGTAGCAGTGTTCAACTGACGGTAGTTGCGGTTAGCATCAGAAGTATCCTGCTTGCCAGCCTTAACGGTGTAGTTCAAGGTGTTGTTCTTTACATAAGTTACCTGACCGTCAGTCTTGCCAATATTGTTAGAATCGTGGGTGAAATTGATCTTCTTCGCATTATCCTTGCCAGGATTGATGGTCAAGAGTGCGCGAGTTTTAGCTGCGATACCCTTACCCAAGATGTTTGCGGGAACGGTGAATACATAGGTATTAGCCGAGTGGCACATTACCTTTGCAGAAGCCTCGTCAATCTCAAGGGTGATCGTTGCCCCAGGATCGGTCGAAGACAAATTAGCATCGCCAAAGTTAGCATAGTGACGGTACGTGCCATTGTAAACATAGCTCATGAGGTCAGCAGTACCATTAAGCTTATAACGGTTATTGCCAACAGTACCATTACCATCAAACAACTGCAACTGCAACTCATAGATAGGCTCTACAGACTGAATGTTAACAAACAAGTAGTCAACAACGGGCTGCATTGAAACCTTAGCCTCACCATCGGTATCAACAGTGAAAGCGGTAGATACAGCAGGAACAGTCTGAGTGTAGAATGAACCATTCTGATACTTCTGAACTGCGGGGATCTTAACCGTTACGTCCTGGTAGTCAGCCATCTTGATGTTGTCCTTGGTAGCATCTGTGGGATGAGTGTACTCCTTATTATCAGAAACAGTCTTGAACAAAGCCTCCTGGAAACGAGGATAAACAGCCAAGTACTTGCCACCAGCTGTCAGCTCAGCGCTCTGGCTTGCGAATACACCAATAGCTTGACCGTCTGAAGCATTGTCCAAAACGAAAGCTGCGTTGCTCAAGCCGCCACCTACGGTGTAAACACCAAGCTGATCGCCGGCTGACCAACTTACATTACGATTTGCATCAAGCGAGGTACGAGTATCGTCAGCTGACATAGCTGCCGTAATCTTACTTCCACCGTTGAGGGCGTTGATCTGCGCCTCGGTAGTCTCGTCCTTCGCACAGCTGCTCAGCGCAAGAGCAGCAATCGATGCCAAGTAAAAGATTTTTTTCATACGTTTAAACGAAATTAAATTAAACAATTGTT
>CAZWHN010000033.1:0-2725 GCA_964633635.1 uncultured Alistipes sp.
GAGAAGACCGTGCGCTTGGGGTTAGTGATAGCCTGGCGCTTGGCGGGATCGCCCACCTTTCGCTCACCACCGTCGGTGAAGGCTACAATCGAGGGGGTTGTGCGGTGACCCTCGGCGTTAGGGATAACGACGGGCTCGTTACCCTCCATTACAGATACACAAGAGTTGGTAGTACCCAAATCAATACCAATAATCTTTCCCATAATTTTCAGTTTTTTATTTGTTGTTATTATTATTTTCGTTTTTTGCTTGCCAGACCTCTCGACCCGACGCCATAACAATCAACAAACGCTATACCAAACCAAAAAACTGACAAAAATCACCGTTTATGGCGTAAAAACAATGCCAAAGCCGCTACGACTCTGCCATTTTGTCTGCCACAGAGGCAGAAATGCCTACCGTTTTGTCACATTGCAGATGGCAAAAAAGAGGAGCAGCGCCGTGCCACTCCTCTAATTTTATGGGAAATTATTTCTCTCTCGATTATTCCGAGTGCGAGATCAGCTTCACGATGATAACGCCATTGGCACCGCGTGCGCCATACATACTGCCGTCGCGGTGAACAGCCACCGACTCCACCTCGTTGATACTCACCGACGAGAGGCTCGTAGTCTCCACACCATCGACCAGAATAAGCGGCGCCGTAGAGGCGTTAATCGAGCTCGAACCGCGCACGGTAAGTTGGCCATTGACAAGCTGCAAGCTCGGCACTACGCCCAGCAGAGCCTCCTCTAAATCCTGCTGACCCATACTGCGCAACTGCTCGCCCGTGATGGCATCGCCACCGCGCGTCTGCTCACGACGGCTCACATAGCCAAAGCCCGTATCGATCAGCTCCTGCGACTCCTCGGCCTTCGAGAAGCGACCGCCGACCATTATCACACGCATACTACGGCGTCCCTGCACTGGGATCTCGAACTTGATCTTCTTGAACTGGAACTGCAACACCGCATCGCCCGGCACATCGGTAAGACCAAAGCGACCCTCCTTGTCGGAGGTGGTGCGTTTCGATGTACCCTTGACCTGCACCTTCATCTTGCCGACGCCACTTCCTGCTTCGTTGATGATAAGGCCGTTGAATGGCGTGCTGCCACTCTGTTGAGCAAAGGCCGAGAGGCCCATTAGCACCATTATGCAAAGTGATAAAATACGTTTCATAGTTTGTTGGTTTTTTTGTTATTAAAAATCGCTACAACGATCTAAGTTTCACGGCAATAACGCCCGCAAAGCCACGCAGTCCGAACTCGCTACCGCCATCCTTATACACCGTCACCGACTCCACCTCCTGAATATTCACTCCCGTGAAATCGGGCACCTGCGAGCCATCGACCATAAGCATCGTCTTGGGCTCGGCATTCACCGAGTAGAATCCGCGCAGCTGCAGCTGTCCGTCCACCTTCACAAGACCCGACACGCGGCTCATCAGCGCACGCTCAAAGTCGGTGTGACCGCTACGACGCAACTCCTCGCCCGTGATCACGCCCGAGCCAGTGCTCTGCTCACGCTTCTTGACATAGGCAAAGCCAGCATCGGTGAGCTCCTGCGACTCCTCGGCCTCGACAATCTTGCCGCCATCGACAACGATTCTTAGGCTGCTTCGTCCCGCAACCGTAACTCGCAGATCATCGGCCTGCTTGTGTGAGAGGTTAAGGACCGCATCCGCAGGCAGGTTCGTAAGGCCAAAGCGCCCCTGCTTATCGGTCGAGGTGCGCTTGGTGTTACCAGGGATTGTAACCCTCACCTTGGCAATGCCATTACCCGCGCCATCGACAATAAGTCCGTTGAACGGCACATCGACCAACTGCTGTGCTGAAACACCCGTCGCGCACATCAACGCGAGCGACAGCGTCATACATATCTTTCGCAACATAGTCTTTCTCATCCGATTAAAGAAAAAAATGCACCGGAATCCGATTTGAGGATCGGCTCCGATGCAAGGTTTTTGACTAAATAAATTTAAGTCTTCTTTGGTTACTTGTTCTCGTTAAGGATACGCATTGCCGCATCGAGAATTGCAGTATCATCCAAGGTCACAACACCGCCATCGGGTCCCTGCTCGATATGAATACCCGCACAAGCCGGGGCTTCGAGGTGCTTACCGCCGAAATAGTTACGCACTGTATCTACATCAATTCCAAGCTCGTCAGCAATGCGCTGAGAGCTACCACTGGGCAATTTGTCCTTAATACGACGAAGTTCGTTAAAAGTGATAATCATAACGTTCTATTTTTAGGTTTATGTAATTTTGTCAGCACACGGTGTGAAACGGCGCTTCTCGGCAATATTCATCACTCCACCACCAAACACCCATTCTTCATAATCCCCTCTCCCCCAACGCCTTAACCATCATAGCCAACTTTCATAGCCACGCATCGCCACTGCGCCGAGAAGAGTCACGGGAAGGTGTAGCACCTACTTCACATTATAAAGTTACAACTAATTTTTATTTCTGCCAAATTTCCGTTAAAAAAACTTTAAAAAAAGAGGATTATCCCGAAAGATAACCCTCTTGTCCTATTTCGTCACGCGGCCCATTGGCTAATCGTCCGCAGGCTCGACATACACCTGCCATATCAGCGGCATATAGGGCAGCACCTCGGTGGTGACTGTTGTGGTCGATGTGGTCTCGGTGGTACCCATATTGTAGGAGTTGTTGTAGAGGCTGTTGTAGTAGTAGCTGTTGTAGTAGCTGTTGTAGTAGCTGTTGTAGTAGCTGTTGTAGTAG
>CAZWHN010000033.1:2825-14958 GCA_964633635.1 uncultured Alistipes sp.
GTAGTAGCTGTTGTAGTAGCTGTTGTAGTAGCTGTTGTAGTAGCTGTTGTAGTAGTTGTTGTAGTAGCTATTGCCGTAGTAGCTGTTGTAATAGTTGTAGTAGTTATAGTAATTGCTGTAATCGGTACTGGTCGAAGTGCTCGACGAACCTGACACGCCCGTAGCTCCGTAGGCGTTCGACGAGGTGGTCAGGATGGCGTTCCACGCACCGAGCTTGAGCTGCGGCACGGCATAGAGCCACGCATCGACATACGAGTTGGCATCCTCGCCCGCATCGCCCGTGATGAAGCTCAGCGCCGTGTTCGAGGTGTCGAGTGCAGCGTCGTAGTTGTTCTTATATACAATCTCCTTCACCTCGGGGATGTTTGAGTCGATCACAAAGCCATCGAGCAGACGTGCAACGTACCACAGTTTGGCCGTCGAAACCGAATCCACCGACTCGGCATCGGCGGGATCGAGTCCCTTGCCGAAGCGGTCGATCAGAGCCTTATTGATCTGCTCGTCGATCTGTGCCATACTCTGGCTGCCATAGATCTTACCCTTATTGTAAAGTGTCTGCCCGGCATAGATCAGCGTGTCGGCACCGAGGCACTCGAAGTTAAGACTCTTGGCGGGAGAGTAGAGGTAGTTGATGAACAGACCTGCGATCGAATCCACGGGCATATACCACTTCTCGTCATAGACCGTCACGGTGGCATCCTCCTCCGAGCGGCTGTCGTACTTACGCATATACGAACGGCGCACCTTCGACGCCTTGTCCGACTCCTCCTTCGACTCAGGCAGCGGTGCCAGACCACCATTAGCCTTGGCGAAGTCCTGCACCCACTGATCCTCGTAAGCCAACGGGTTACCAACGTGGCCCCAAACGCTCACCTCGGCGATCATCGGGCGGTTGCCGTCGAGACGATACTGTCCCTCGTAACCACCATCGCCCTCCATACCGCCCGACTCGGCACCGATCGACGAGGGCATATAGATGCGCATCTTGGTGCCATAACGAGCCGAATACTCCTCGTTGCCAATCTTGAGCTTGTTACGCATCGAGAGGTAGATACCCTCGGGCAGCGACGAGTTGTTCTCCTCGCCACAGAAGAGGAAGTAGGGAACGTAGTGAGTATGGTCGGTGTAGGTGTTCTGCATACGGGCCAGATCGGAGTTACGGGTGAGTACCACGTTACCCGCCAAATCGCGGCACGTCACGTCAAACCACAGCCATCCGCTGGTGTTACGCACGGGCAGACTGTCGGCCACACCCTCGTCGAGCAGCTCGACATAGTAGCCGCCGTTGGGCTGATAGTTATCCAACAGATCGGGACGGTTGATCTCGATCCACGATTTCAACGCTATGGTCTCGGCCTCCTCAAATGAGAGTCCCTCATACTCGACACACGAGCCGAGAGCAAAGGCTGCACAGACGATGCAGAAAAGACGATTGAGTAATTTCATATCTATTTTTAATACGTTCTTAAATTGGGTTATCCTCCGTCGGCCTACTCGATTGCGTCGATCGTGTAGAACCACGCCACCGACGACTCCTTGGGCACCACACCCACCACATTGTCGCCATAAGCGGCATCGACAGTCATATATGCCTCCACGCTGTCGCCAACGTGACACCCTAATAACGAGAGTTCAACACCTTTTATTATATCCGTCTGGCCGATTTTCACCCTCAGTGGCTCGGCCGACCAATACTCGGTGTTAAGACCCGCACCACGCAGGGCATCGATGACACTCTGATCGTTGGTGAGATACACAGACGATAGCTGCGGCGCACCACCCGTGAAGATGTAGGCCGTGAAGGTGAGTTGCACCTCGTCACCTGGCTGCACGGCACGCTTGGCGGCACGATCTTCGTCGTAATAGGTAGCTATGTAACGGAAGGTATTATACTCGAGACGCTCGTAGAAAGCGGGATTGCGCTCCAACGCCTCCGTCACATCCTCCACCGCAATGAGTCGGGGAACGTGCGACGAGGTGAGATAGCTCACAATGCTCGTACGCTGAGTATCAGCCACATCCTCCTCGTCGCTGCATCCCGCAGCGAAAAAGAGCGACACAGCCGCCACAAGCGATATCAATAGTCTCTGTTTCATATACCCTATAATCGTGCAAATTTAAGCAAAAATAATGATTCCAACAATTTCGTGCCAATATTTCTGCCACGGGGCTACGGTCAGCACCTACAAACGTCGCAACGCCTGACGCACAGCCTCCTCGACCGAGATCGTGGGCGACTCCTTCAGGATGGCCTTCACGACCTTCTCCGAAGCACTCTTCTGGAAACCCAGCATCACCAGCGCAGCCATCGTCTCGTCGTAGATAGCATCGCCCTTCGTGCCCTGAGCGGCCAACGGCAACTCCTCCTTACCGCCGAGGTCGAGCATCTTGCCGCTTAACTCTACGATAATCTTCTGCGCCGTTTTAAGGCCCAAGCCCTTCACATTCTTCAGCAGCACGGTATTCTCCGTAGAGATGATCGAGCGCAGCTCCGAGGTCGAGTAGGTCGAGAGGATCATTCGCGCCGTGTTGCCGCCCACGCCCGAGACGCTGATCAGCAGGCGGAATAGTTCACGCTCCTCACGAGTGGCAAAACCGTAGAGCAATTGCGCATCCTCACGCACCACAAAGTGAACATAGAGGCGTGCCGACCTCTCGCCCTCGATCGAGGAGTAGGTCTGGAGCGAAATGTTAAGGTAGTAGCCCACCCCGCCTGCGTCGATGACAGCATAGGTGGGGGCGAGTTCGCTCACCAATCCAGATATATATTCGTACATAGACCCAAATTTAATTGCTTAATGCGACAAAATTAAATATTTTTTCTCTATCTTTGCCGATTATATGTAGAATTTAATATTAAAAAGTAGAGATAACAATTATGAAAAAAGTATTTTTGACCTTGTTTGTTGCCGCTTTAGGCTTGGTGTCGTGCGACAATAACGCAGCTCAGACAGCCGCATCGACCGAGGCTGCAGCAACCGAAGTAATCGCAAGCGACTTTGCCTACGTTCGCGTAGAGTATGTTTTGGCCGAGAGCGATATCTACAAGAGTGAGGGTGTAGCCCTGCAGGAGAAGACCGAGAAGGCTCAGAACTCGTGGGCTCAGAAGGAGCGTAACCTCCAGAACGAGATGGTGCAGCTTCAGGAGAAGTATCAGAAGGGCCTGATCACCACCGCCGACGCTCAGAAGCAGCAGCAGTCGATCGAGCAGAAGGTTACAAACTACCAGACCAATGCACAGCAGGAGGCCGAGACTCTCGACGAGGAGAACTACGTTTTCTCTAACCGCACGCAGGATCTGATTATGCGCGCCATCAAGGAGGTGAACGCCGACCACAAGTACAAGATGGTATTCAACGCTTCGGCTCTGGTTGACGCCGTAGAGGCTCTCGACATCAGCGACGCCGTATTGGCAAAGGTGAACGAGCTTTACGCTGCCGAGAAGAACGCAAAATAATATTAGGAGCAATCCGAAATTGGTATCCCAAAAGCTGCTCGACTGCAAGGTCGGGCAGTTTTTTTGTGTTCAGAAATGTTGTCGCGAGGGAGTATCTTCCGACGGGGGGGGTACGAAAGTGGTAATCTACCTTTGAGTAGTGGCATAGGCAGGGTAAATGAAAAACGGGCGTAATACCCGCGTCATTCCCCTAAGGGCGGTAACCCGACGATGGGAATCAACCATATATTTAGAAGCATAGATAAAGTCAGGATCAGGTAGGTATTTTCAACAAAGGTAGATTCCAATCATTTCCGCAGGGGTGTCAAGTCTGTATCAGTCAGCAACTCGTGTGCGGAAATGTGGAATGACGTTATATTTAATTTCCGCAGGGGTGCCAAGTCGGTATCAGTTAACGACTCGTGTGCGGAAATGTGGAATGATGTTTTTAATAATCACTTGCCCCATTCCTCAAGAAAGTTATCTCTCCCAAAAATACCTTTTCTCAAAAGCACCCACGTTTCCCAATAAAAACTCCCCCACCGTCCAACAAAAAACGCCCGCCCCTTGCGGGACAGGCGTTCGTTATTTGATACCGTTTAGTATTACTCCAACTTGTAAGGAGCACGGTAAGTGTAGTGCAACTTAGAGTTAGCCTCCTCGTCATCCATAAACTTCTCGATAGCAGGATTCCACTTCAAAGGACGGTTCAACTCGTAAGCGATGTTACCGATGTTACACAGAGTACAAGAGCTGTGACCAACCTCAACGGGAACGTTAGGATCGCGGCGGCTCTTGATACCGTCGAACCAGCTCTGGTAGTGTGATACGTTGGTCTCATAGGTACGACCCTGTACGCTGTTTGCGCCAGTGTTAGCGTCGTTCTGAGCTGCGGGCATAAATGAGGGATCTGATGCCTCAAACTTACCACGGCGAACCTTGATCCAGCCCTTCTCACCGAATACCTGGAGGCTCTGGCCCCAACCGTAATCCATCTGTGCCAAATCTACACCATTGTCGTAGCGATAGGTCAAACCGCCATAGGGGCTGTGATCGGGAGGAAGAACCTCAACGGGACCCGAACCATCGCGGTTAACACACCACTGAGCGATGTCGAACATATGAGCACCCCAGTCGGTAGTGTAACCACCACCAAGACCCTGGTACCAACGCCAAGCACCCCAGCACTCGTCACGACCCTTATCATTGATCAGCGGGTTCAAGGTGTGGTTGTACTTGTTAAGCCACTCTGCGGGCAGAGGACCAACCCAACGCTCCCAATCCAAACCTGCGGGAGGATTAGAGGTCTCCAAGGTGAAAGGCTGAGGACCTGCACCTACGTATGCACGCATAAACTTGATCTTACCGAGCTTACCTGAGCGGCAAACCTCAGCAGCGTGCTTAAATACAGACATTGAACGCTGCATTGAACCAGTCTGGAATACGATGTGGTTAGCACGAACAGCCTCGATCAGGCGCTGACCCTCGTGTACGGTGAAAGTAAGGGGCTTCTCACAGTAAACATCCTTACCAGCCTTACAAGCAGCGATTGCGATTGCTGCGTGCCAGTGGTCGGGAGTAGCGATAACTACTGCATCAACATTTGCATCAGCAAGCAGCTCCTCGGGATAGGTGTAAACGGTCAACTTATTCTTGATACCCTTCTCAGCGTACCAATCGTTAACGCGCTTCTCGAAACGAGCACGCTTGATATCATAGATATCAGCGCAAGCTACGATACGAACCTGATCCGTAACAGAGATCATACCGCTCATAAGGCTCAAAGCCTGCTGGCCCAAACCGATGAAACCGAGCTTAATGAAATTGTCAGCCTCCTTCTTCTTAGCAGGTGCGGGAGCAACAGCAGCCGACACTGTACGAGGAAGAATCATAGTAGAAGCTCCAAGTGCTGAATAGCGAATGAAGTCTAAACGAGAAAATTTTGAACTCATAACTTTGTAAATTTTTAGGTTAGTGTATCTTTTCAATTTTTTCCAACGTAAAATTAGGCAAAAAAAAGTTTCCCGCCAAACTTTTTTACAAAAAAATACACATTAACGGCCATTTTTTACATTTCCGAGCCGAAATGTATAGTCGTGCGAGAGATGCGCCCAGCAATTTTGGCACAAATGTATAATATCTTAGCCTTATTGATCACGCGAGTCGCGCCACTCCACAACCTCGGGCGTAAGCTCGTCTTCGCGGTCATACCACTCGCCCTTGAGCATCAGCTCCTCCTTGCGGCGATCCATACGCTCTACGATGTCAAACGTGGGGCGTGCGCCGTCCACATTCTCGTGGCGACGTGTGGGACGTATCGTGCGATCGAACACATCCGAGAGCGTGGGCCTTAGCTCGGGCACCCACTTGAAGTTGGGCAGACGCATAGCCTGCGAGGGGGGTATCTGGTCGATCGGATACATCGTAATGGGGACGTTGTTGCGGTAGGTGACACCCACCAGCTCACGATCCTCAATGTAGAACGATGCCGAGGCACTCTCCAGATAGATCATCTCCGTGACGACGGTGGTCTTCTCGTCCTCGCGGTTGAAGTAGATGGTCTGCACGTTGCCCTCCACGTCGTTGCGGTAGATGTCGTTGTCGCGGAAGAGCGAGATCATCTTCTTGCCCGTCACTTGATTATAATATGTGGTGTCGATCTGCGCCACCATAACGGGATCGCCGAGGAACTCGGCACGCACCAACTGCTGGTTGCGGCTATGAAGATCGACAAACTGCGAGGCGAGCTGGTTGGCTCCGTTCCACAGCACGGGGTTGATATAGAGGTGAACGATAGAGTCTTGAGTCGATGAGGTGAGCGAGTCGCACACCATCTGCGCATCCTTGCGGAAGAGTTTGACGTTGCGGTATGC
The DNA here is from genome assembly GCA_964633635.1 of uncultured Alistipes sp. GTDB lineage: Bacteria > Bacteroidota > Bacteroidia > Bacteroidales > Rikenellaceae > Alistipes. The sequence continues at coordinate 9,135 of CAZWHN010000033.1, forward strand.
CTTCACCAGTCGGTACATACTGTCGGGAGCCACCGAGTCGGTCTTCTCCTGCTGGGTGCTCGCCTCATCTGCGGCGGGAGCCGATGGGTGCGAGGGGGCTGCAACGCTATCCACCGCTTTCTCTTCGTACTGACCTCTGATGCGGGCGCTGCGTATCGCCGCCAGACTATCCTGCACATCGAGCGCCGAGACGTCACGTCCCTTAGCCAGCAGCTTGGCTCGCTGCTCGGCACGACGTACCGAGTCCTTGGCCATACGTTCGAGATCCTTCTCGCGCTGCTTGTCGAGCTGTGCCGTCACCTTGGCTATGCGCTGCTTACCGATCGAGTCGAGCTTCGCCTTACGCTCAACGGCCTTGGCACGTTTTGCGGCCTCCTTCTCCTTGCGGGCGGCCTCCTTGGCCTGATCCTTCAACTGCTTGGGCGTGAGGGCTACGCTATCTTGCGCAAGCGAATCCACCGCCACGCTATCCTGTGCAATGGTCTCAGCCGCAACATCTTCGGGGGTAGGAGCATCTATGGGAGTATCAGCATTTTCCGCCACCTGCTCGGCTGGTGTTTCTGCTACAACATTATCATCTTCAGCCTTTTCGGCCTCGGCTATTTCTGCATTTGCTTGCTCGGTCTTCTGCTCGTCCCGCTGTTCGGTCGGCGGCGTTGCGGCCTCCTGTGTGGGATTACCCGTCTGCGCCACTAAGCGACTTGTGCCACTATCCGACTGCTCGGCGGCGGTCTTAGGCGCTGTGAGCTCTTGCACTTGCGCACCACCCTCACGCTCATTCATCTGGATCGGGGCACGAGCCTCGTCCTGTGTCGATTCTGCGTTCTCCGACTGCTCCTCAGCATTGGCTTCATCCTCGGCAGCCTCCTGCTCCTCATAGGGGTAGATGGTTAGCAGATGCACCGTATCGGCACGCATAAAGACAGAGTCGCTCTCCGACGTGTCGTAGCTGACGGTCGAGGGATTGCGTGTGAGCAGGGCATTACCCGGCTCGGACCAATACTCGGCATAATCGCCAAAGGCGAGCATCTTATTCTCGAAGTCATCCATCTGGATATTTCCGCGTGCAATAACGTGCTCGTCGGCACGATAATACTCCAACGTATCGCCCCACATCTCCTGCTCGGCCGAGAGGATATAACCGTTACGGGTGACCATATAGAGGTTGCGCGAGCGGTCGTAATAGCCCGCATCGGCAGCGAGGTAGTCGCCATCAGCGTTCCAAATCTCGCTTGCGGTGAAGAATTGGGCGAACTCGGTGTCGGTGTTGTAGATCACCGAGTCGCTCTTCATATCGTAATCGGCTCCGTGCAACTCGACATCCTCGACACAGATGATATCGTGCGAGTTGGAGTTGTAATAGCCTCGTTGTGACTCGATTATATTATCGTCGTGCACCAGCACACCTCCGCCCGTATAGGTTCCCAGGCGCTCCTCGGTGTTGAACGAGAAGTTGTAGGTGTAGAGCAGTGCATCGCCATCGACCACCTTGATGATCGGGGCGTAGATCTCGGCCAGACTCGCATCGCCATTATAGAGGGCGCTGTCACCATATATATAAATAGAGTCCTGATTGATCAACACGCGGCCGAAAAATCCCCAGCGTGTATCGGCAAAACGAACGGCACTATCGCACGAGATGACGGCTCCATTATGGTGAGCAGCGAAGTTGCCGACAAAATAGACAATACTATCGCTGCCATATTGGTAGGGCTTGACCATATCGGCCATAAAATCGACACGACGACGTGGTGTCTCACGCGTGGTCGCATCGGCTGGCAGAGTGTCCTGCTGCCGTGAGGTCTTGCCTACGGCTGTGACATAACGATGACCAGCCTCCTGAGCAAACAGGAGGCCGACAAATGTCAAAACGACCACAACCGAGAGAAGGCGACGCATCATCCCTTGATTTTATTTTACCCAGTTGGGATATTCAAAAGCACCCTCGCGGAACTCGGGCGAGATATCGACGTAGAGTCCGTCGATCTTCTCACGCATCCAACGGTCGAAGGTCTCCTCCTGCTTCTTGGCCAGAGCCATCTCCTCGATGGTGGTGTAGTCATCCTCAAGCGTTGCCGAGTGGGTGGGGATGATCTCCAGCAACTTGACGATCTTGCTCAGCTCGTTGCCTCGCAGATCCTCCGACATATAGGCGTTCGACACCTCACCCTCCTTCAGTCTGATCAGAGCCGAGTAGTCCTGCAAGCTCTTGCCGTTACCGAAGTCCTCGCGACGGAACTTGGTGGTGGTATATTTCACATTGGCCATCGAGGCGCTGCTCATCATCAGGTCGTGGTTCGACACCAGACCGCCGTTCATCTTGGTGAGTGCATCCTCCGAGTGGTCTAACGCAGCCTTTTCAAAGGTGATTGAGTCGGCACGGATGACCTTGGCTAAGCTATCGAGGAAGACCACAGGCTCGTTCAACTCGTCGGCCGTATAGGTGGGACGCAGAAGGATGTGGCGGTAGCGATACATACCATTCTTGGGCTCCTCCATAAGTTCGATGATGTGGAAGCCGTAGTCGGTCTCGACAACCTCCGAGATCTGGCCAGGCTTAAGTTTCTCCAACGCCTCGGCAAAGGGGGGTGTGAGCGACGACAACGGGCCAGGGGCATACTCGCCACCACGCATTGCCGAACCTGGATCGACCGAGTAGGTACGGGCCAAAATACCCATATCCGACTTACCCGAGATGATGCGCTCTCGCATCTCGAGCAGACGCTCGCGGGTACGACGCTTGGCCGCCTCCTGCGACGAGGGGAAACGGACGATCTGAGCATATACATACTGCTCAGGGACGATCGGGCGCTCCTCGTTGGTCATATTGTTGAAGTAGAGTTCGACCTCGCCCGGCGTAACCTTAACATCGGATACGACGTGCTGCTGCATCGAACGGGCATACTCCTGCTCGGTGACCTGCTGACGCAGGATCTCGCGGAAGTTGAAGATAGCCATATTCTCGCGTGTCTCAAGCGCTGCGATCGAGCCTGCCTCGGCGATCATCGACTGCAACTGCTCCTCGACGTATGAGTTGATATCACCCGACGCCTCGATTGAGTCGATCAGCGCCTGACTGTAAAGCAGTTTTTGGCTCATCAGCGCCTCCAAGCCCTCGTTCATCGGATCGCGATCCGACGTGTAACCCTGCTGACGACGCTCCTGAACAAGCATCTGAGCATAATCGGCAACCTCCGAATAGAGGATGGCCGAACCACCCACAACAGCCACTACGCGATCCAGTACGACCTGACGTTTCTGCGCCGTGAGGACTCCTACGGAGAGCACCACGGCAAGGAGTGAGAGCAATGCTAATACTTTCTTTTTCAACATAATGTATTTCAAAATTCCTATTTCACTTCAGTTTTATCCTCGACCACCGTGGGCTTGTAGATTCGGGCGTGGCCCTCGTCCATAGCGGCTCGGATGATCGACTCCTCGTGCGCCTTGATTATACCGCTGCGACGCTGTGTCGAGAGGATTCGACGGATGTTCTCCGACACCACCTCCAACGGAGCCACATTGCCCTTGCGGCAGACCGACGTAAAGTCGAAGAAGTAGCGCACGTCGTTGGCCTCCATCTCCTGTATGCCCATCTTATCGAGCAGAGGCTCATAGTCCTGCGTACGGGTGGTGGGCAGGTTGGCCAAAAAGTCGGAGAAGCTAACCCAATCGGTACGGTTGTCGATAAGCAGAAAACCGTTCTTCTCGCACAAATCGGCGAAGGTCTTATCGTCGGTGGCCGATGTTACGGCCTTACGCATCTGCGTCATAAGGTTTTTGCTCTGGCGATACGAGGCATCGAAACAGAGGATGCGCCCCTTGACCAGCGTGCGGTCGAGCACGAAGTCCGACTTATGGGTGTTGTAATACTCGGCAATATCCTCTGCCGTGAAGTCACCGCCCGCCTGCTGATCGACGTAGTACTGATCGACCTTGCCCGTGAGCAGTGTCTGGCGATAATCCTCCACCAGTCGCTCGATATCCTTCTCCGAGCCCGAGAAGAGGCGATCGGCCTCCTCGACCTTGAGTCGGCGAACGAGCCAGCGATCGACATACTGCTTGGCAAACGAGAGGCTATCCTCGCCCGAGAGATTGGCGGGCATAGCCGAGGTGATCTCGTGAACCGAGAGCTCCTCACGTCCCACACGCGCAACCGTGTCGTCGGCCACCAAATAGTCGGGCAACTCACGACACGATGCCGCGGCAAAGGCCGTGGCCAGAAGTAATATGTGTGTTAATCGGCGCATAATAATCGACAAAGATAACTCTTTTACTCGAAAATAACGTCGTTCCGACCGATATTATTACATTTCGAGGCCAGAATTGTCGCTTTTTATGCGACTCACCACCCTTCCCATACGCACCAAAGCCACTACGCTGACCACCAAAGCCACGCCATAGAGAATCCAATATATCGTGCCGCCACCCAACATCTCTCGCGTGGTGACATCGCCCATATCGATTGCTCGCAGGAAGCAGGCTGTGGCGTTGTTCATAGCGTGGAGCACGATGACAAGTCCCAACGAACGGTAACGCAGGTAGAAGAAGGCCAGCACCAGACCAGCCAATGTGGCTGTGATGATAACCGAGGGGATGATGTGCACCACACCAAACACCACGGCCGAGACCAACCACGCCGCGAGGCCTCCATATCGTTTACGCAAAATTCCACCCAAATATCCCCGAAAAATACTCTCCTCGAAGACGGGGGCGAGCAGTACGGCCGAGAAGAGCAACCATCCGCCACTACCCAATGCGCTTTGATCGCCAGGCAGGAGCGAAGAGAGTGGCTCGACGGCAATGCTCACGCACCACATCAGCAGAAAACCCATCAGCAATCGGATGGGCGAGAACATACCGCGCAGGCTCAACCACTCCCCGATGGGCCAGCGACGCAAACGTCCGCAGATCAGCAGGATGGCATAGCATATCACCATCGAAAAGAGGTAGGCCACGGCTGTAAATCGGGCCTGCATCTGAGCCGCTGCCTCCAGCACCTCGGCATCGAAGCTGGTGGTCATAGCCTCGCCTGGGAGTCTGATGCCCAACGCACCTCCCACAACACTACCCACAACGCCGCCCAGCACCTGAGCCACGATGAAGGCCACCACTACAACCAACGCATCGACCCACGAGAGTTGTACTTTTCGCTTTACGACGTCGGTCTGCACTGAAGCGACTTCAGCCTCCGACACAGCGCCGTTTTCGATCTCTTTATTAATATTTTCAGCCATAGAGAGTAATTTTACTTTTCAGCTTTGCACTCCACAAATGTAATCATTTTTCCGCAATCGTTGTTTTATTTAATTTAATTTTCGTAATTTTGTCCGATTATATCCTACTCCGCAGCTTGGCGAAAACCGAGCCGACCACAGGAGTGGACTATTCGACCAAAATTAACATTAGCAAGCACAATTAACGATGTCAAAAGTAGTTGCATTAGCAAACCAAAAGGGTGGCGTAGGAAAGACCACCACCGCCATAAACCTCGCAGCCTCACTGGCCCTGTTGGGCAAGAAGGTGCTGCTTCTGGATGCCGATCCGCAGGCAAATGCCACATCAGGACTCGGATTCGATATTGATCTCGACGGTATCTACGAGTGTCTGGTGGGCGAAAAACGTGCCGAGGAGGTGATTCTCCAGAGCCCCGACATCAAGAAGTTGTGGGTGCTGCCCTCGAGCATCGACTTGGTGGCGGCCGACACGGAGCTGCCCAAGATGGAGAATGCCCACCACATCATCAAGAGTGTGATCGAGCCCGTGCGCGACAATTACGACTACATCCTGATCGACTGCTCGCCCTCGTTGGGTTACACCACGG
>CAZWHN010000034.1:0-14825 GCA_964633635.1 uncultured Alistipes sp.
AGGTGTTGCAGGTCCTTGTTCATCTCATCCACAGCCGTGGGATCGACCTCCATAGCCCGCAGGTACTCCGTCCATCCCATAAGCGACGAGATGGGGGTGCCGAGCTGGTGGGCGGTCTCCTTCGCCAGACCGATCCAGACACGATTTTGCTCATCCTGCTTGGTGGAGAGCAGAGCGATGTAGGTGAATATCAAGAAGATGAATATTATCAGCCACTGCACATAGGGGAAGTAGTAGAGCGCCGTGAGCAGATCCGAGTGGCCGTAGAAGATTATGTGGCTACGCCCCGTGGTCCACATCAGGCGCACCGTGCGGGGGGTGTTCTGCTCGGTCAGCTCGTCTAACTTACGACGATACCGCTCGGGGTCGTTCAGCACCTCGTCGTCGATACGGTTGCTCATAATGAGCGAGAGGTTCTCGTCGGTGATGATGAAGGGGATGTTGTTGTGCGTGCTGACGATGTGCGAGATCAGTGGATCGACCAGATAGTTGCCGAAGGCCTCGCGGCTCACGCGCTCCATCGCCGCAACCCATAGATTCACATCGTTCTGCTCCTTCTGACGCAGGATGTCGGCCAGCTTATAGGTGTAGATAAGCGACACAGATGCCAGAACCACACCGATGACAATGACCACGATGCGGCTACGGAACGATATGTTTTTCAGCGACGGAAACTTCATTTTGCTTGTCTATTATCTCTTTTCAGTATCCTGCTCGCGCAGAATCTTATCGTAGCGGGCACGATCGCCCAACAGCTCGATGGCCTGCATCACCACGCTGTCACCCACAAGCGAATGCTCGACCACGCCCTCGTAGTAGTTGTGACGCAGCACGATGTCGCTATTGAGCAGCTCGGTGATCTCGGTGCGGTAGTTGCGCAGGTTGTCCATCTTCTGATCCTTGAGCTTCTCGGAGATCTGCTCCAACTCCTCGGCGAAGGCCTCGTCGTAACGCTCCTGCTTGGCTGTGCGCTTGAGCATATCGAGTGCCAAACGAGTCTGCGACTCGTAGGGAACATCCTTGTCGGCCATAAAGGTCATAAAATCCTCGTAGTCCTTGTCCGAGATGGTGAAGGTGCGGTTATCGACCTTGAGCGAGGGGTTGCGACGAACGTACTCGTCGAGGAAATCCTCGATGTAACCCATATTGTAGAGCATAACGGCGAAGGTCGAGATATACTCGGGCTCGAGCTTTATATCTGGCACCAATCCGTTGCCATCATATACCTTACGGCCATTGCGGGTACGGAACTCGGTGATGAGCGAGTCGGGCACACTCTCGTCGCGGCCATTGCCGTGGCGGTAGTTGATGCGCTGCACGCAGCGTCCCGAGGGGATGTAATACTTTGCCGTTGTGAGTTTCAGATAGGAGTTATATTGCAGCGGCACCACATTCTGCACCAGACCCTTACCGTAGGAGCGTTGACCGATGAGCACACCGCGGTCGAGATCCTGCAACGCTCCGCAGACAATCTCCGAGGCCGAGGCCGAGTTGCCATTGATCAGAGCCACCACAGGCACATCGCCCAGCACGGGGGCCGAGTCGGTGGTGTAGGATTGCTTCGATTGCTCGGTGCGGCCCGTCATCGTCACCACCTCGGTGCCCTTAGGAACAAACATCGAGAGTATCTTCACCGCCTCGCTCACGCTGCCGCCACCATTGTCGCGGTAGTCGAGGATTACGCCCTTTAGCTCGCCCGATGAGCGCAGACGCTCGACGTGGGCACGCATATCGTCGTAGCAGCCGTCGGAGAAGTCGTCGTGGCGGATGTAGGCGATGCCGTCGGCAACAAAACCGGCATAGGGGACACCCGGGATCGAGATGCGCGCACGCTCGATCTCCATCTCCTCCACCTGACCCGTCATCAGACGCTTGATCCCCAGACGCACCGTAGTGCCCGGCACACCCTTCAGGCGTGAGGAGATCTGCTCGGTCGTGAAGCCCGTAACATCTTCACCGTCGATCGAGACGAAGCGATCGCCGATCTTCAACCCCGCACGATCCGAGGGGGTACCCTTATAGGGCTGTGCGATGACCACGCCGCTCGAGTCGCGCTTCATACGGATCGTGGCGCCGATGCCGCCATACTTACCCGTGGCCTGCATCTCGAACTCGCCCATAGCCGACTCCGACATATACTCAGTGTAGGGGTCGAGGTTGCGCACCATACCTGCGGCGCCGTTGTTCATCAAATCGTCGGGCGAGAGTTCATCGACATACTGCGTAGTGAGTTCACGCATCATATTGACCATAATCTCCATATTACGCCCCAGGCCGAAGTCGCTCTTCGCAGCCCAGATGCCTGTCACGACGCTTGCCACCACCACAAACGGCAGTACCACACGATATACTTTTTTCATAACGCTAAATCTTTCTCACTGTTAATTTTGCACCTGTCGTACGGCCCTATCGCAGACGATAGGCCACCTTGGCCACACCGCGACGGTTGCCCGTCAGGTCCACCCACTGGCCATACTGCTCGACGGTGATCTCATCCTCGAAGAGCATAGCGATGCGATCGAGCGGTCCCGTGGCACGGAAGACCATACGGCCGTCGCTCTCCTCCTTAAGGCTGAAGCCCGCCAGCGCAAACGTGGCGATGATGTGGTCGCGGTCGCTCTCCATATCGCACTCAACACGTCGGGTTACGAAGCCAAAACGGGGATAGAGTGCCGACAACACCACAACGGCCACACCCAACAGCTGGCCCTTGGTGGTCTGGAACGTGGCGACGATGTAGTCCCACACGCTGACATCCATACCCTTGGTTGTGGTGAGGCTGAGCCATACCACCGCTAAATACAAAACGCAAAAGGCTGCAAAATATTTCGCAGAACGAATCAAATACTTCATAATTAATGAGTTTTATCGCTTATCACTTAAAATTTACTCCCAATCTCTTTTGCCACACGCTCCATCAACCACGCGGGGGTGGAGGTGGCGCCGCAGATACCTACGCTGTGGCAATTCTCGAACCATTCGGCCCGCAGTTCGTTCTCCTCCTCGATGTTGTAGCAGCGGGGATTAGCCTTGCGGCAGACGTCGAAGAGCACCTTGCCGTTGCTCGACTTCTTGCCACAGACGAAGACAACCACGTCGAAACGCTCGGCAAACTCGGCCAACGCGCGCTCGCGGTTCGAAACGCGACGGCAGATGGTATCATCGACCGTGAGCATACGCTCATCCTCCAATCGCTCCTTCATACGCTCGGCCAACGACCAGAAGAGCCCCACGCTCTGCGTAGTCTGCGAGAGGAAGAATATCGGACGGCGGAAGTCGATCTGCTCGAGGTCCTCCTCGCGCTCGACCACGATCGTTGGCTCCTCGACCTGACCCGTGAGCCCCACAACCTCGGCGTGGCCACGCTTGCCGAGGATGACAACCTGACCGCCGACCTTCAGCATACGCTCGTGTGCCGCCACGACTTTGCGCTGCAGCTGTGCCACAACGGGGCAGGTGGCGTCGATGATGCGGATACCCAACGCCTCGGCACGGCTATATGTGGTGGGAGGCTCGCCGTGGGCACGGATGAAGAGGTCGCGGCCCGAGAGCTGCTCCATATCCTCGTGAGTGATCGTACGCAGACCCAACGCCTCCAGACGCTGCACCTCCATACGATTATGCACGATGTCGCCTAACGAATAGACCTCGCCGCCAAGCTCCTGCAACGCCGACTCGGCCTTGCTGATCGCCCTCACCACACCAAAGCAGAAGCCCGAATTGGCATCTATCTCGATATACATCTTTCCCATCGCAACACTCATTTAGGCCTCCACGATGGCGCGATAGCGCTCCATAAACCACTCCATCTGCTGCTCGACCGTGAGGTTGCTATTGTCCAGCACCACGGCATCCTCGGCCTGACGCAGAGGCGAGATCTCACGAGTTGTATCGGCAAGATCGCGCGAGAGAACATTCTCCAGCACCTGCTCCATCGTCACCTCGTCGCCCTTGGCCTTCAGCTCGGCATAACGGCGGCAGGCACGCACCTTCGCATCGGCCGTCATAAAGATCTTCAGCTCGGCATCGGGGAAGACCACCGTACCAATGTCGCGGCCATCCATCACAACGCCACGGTCGCGGCCCATCAGCTGCTGCATATGGACCAGTTTCTCGCGCACCTCGGCAATCGAGCTGACCGAGCTGACGGCCTCGCTAACCTCGATCGAGCGGATGCGATCCTCCGCATATTCGCCATTGATATATACATCGCTTGCGCCACGCTCATCATTAAAGCGGAACGTGATCTCCACCTCGGGCAGCAACGCCACAACAGCCTTCTCGTCCACCACGCCCTCGCGGATGGCACCACGCTGCAAGGCGTAGAGCGTCACGGCACGATACATAGCGCCCGTGTCGATGAAGATGTAGCCCAGACGGGCTGCGATGGCCTTGGCAAATGTGCTCTTGCCACACGACGAGTGGCCGTCGATGGCGATAACTATCTTTCGAGAAGAGTTTTTCATTACTTAGGAAGAATATCAAAAAAGGTTGAAATAATTGTGTAAATACCCAGCACGCCGATCACGATGCCCGCAACGTGGTTGATCGTGAGCATATGGCGCGGGCGAAAACGGCGACGGAAGTAGTCGATAGTGAGCGTCAGCGAGACCCACCACAGCACGGCACCCGCCAAAAAGCCCACGATGGTCAGTCCGCTACGCAGTAGCGACGCCACGTCGCCATCCGACTGCAGGCCGACATTGAACATTGCAAAGAAGGCCAACAGATAGGGGATCACCACCACGAAGTTGGCCAACGTGAAGGCGAACATCGACGAGTAATCTTGCCAGAGATTGGTCTTGCCAGCGCGGTTTTTGCGGATCTGCGGCACGGGATTCTGGAAGAAGATATAGACCCCGACGATCACCACAAAGATTCCGCCAACGACCTGAAGGATAGCGCTATACTCCTCGATCTGCGCCTGCAACATCGAGTAGAAGAAGAAGGCGATGATGGCCATAATCATATCGGCCGTGGCAACGCCCAAACCCGAGGCCAAGCCCGAACGGAAGTTCTTGCTCAGCGTGCGCTGGATGCACAGCACAGCCACAGGCCCCACCGTGATCGACGAGGCAAGCCCAACACAGAGCCCACGCAGGAGTATGTCTATCGCACTGACCAGCATAAACAATAGTCTTTGGAGTGCAAAGTTAGGAATTTAATGTGAAATATTAAAACGTCGGCCCCACATTAGCTCCTCCCACCCGAGAGATTATTCGCAGCCAGCGACCGCGAGGCCCAATTGTTGATAAGTTATCGAAAACTTTGCATCCCCACAGCACCGTCGGGTTGCAATATCCACTAATTTTGTACTATTCAAAAACGCACTTATGGCAGAACCGCAGAAACAGGGGGTGGAGATTCACCTCCCCGAGGATGTGGCCCAGGGCCACTACTCCAATCTGGCGATCATATCACACTCGTCGTCGGAGTTCATCATCGATTTCGCCACGGCGCTCCCGGGGCTCAAGCGAGCCAATGTGAAGAGCCGCGTGATACTCACGCCCGAGCACGCCAAGCGATTGCTGCTCTCCCTGCAGGAGAACATCACCCGCTACGAGAGCAACATCGCCAAGATCGAGATCCCCAAGGCCAAGCACGCCGAGGATCCGCTGATGGGCTTAGGCCCCGTCGGCAAAGCGTAACAAGGGGCCAGACTGGGGGCCAGACAAAGAGCCAGACAAGGGGCTGATGGAAGGTTGCGAGGGGCTTCTTCTGATGATTGCAAGCGGACTACAAGTTCGTTGGGGCATTGCGCCCACGAGAGGCGGCTATGAGGATTGATCCACCCCGCAGCCGATGGTTGCCGCTCGAGGATTTGCGCTCGAAGATGTTGCTTCAGAGTTAAGACCGCGGCGCGAAATAGGGATATATACATATATATTATAGAGAGACTTAAAATCGTTTTTGTTGTTGTGAGTAACTCGGAGAGGGTACTGGCGGTAGGTCAGTACCCTCTTTTTTTGTAAATCGGGGGCTTAATTGCCAAATAGGGCTTGGGTAAGATAAATGCAAAACAGCCGTGACGGGTGCGTCATTGCCCGACACCGTAGGTGGCGATGGCAATCCTCCACTGATTACACACACAAGTCAGTATCAGGAAGGTATTAGAGACAAAGGTAGATTCCAATCATTTCCGCAGGGCTGCTCTTTCAGTATCATTGAGTGGCTACCGTGCAGAAATGTGGAATGACACAGGCCTAAGGCCTGTTTTGCATTTACTTTATTGACGAATGATCATTCCCCGTGCGTTAGCCTATCCGCGGCCGATGAATTTTCGGAAGAAGGGCGACGCACCGACCGAGGGTTAAAAAACGGAGACCTTTTGATTGCTTTCAAAAGTGCGTAGCATCCGTTTTACCGAGGGCGGAGCGTTGACCCCGAAATTTATCACCGTGTGCCTTTTGGCTCCACCTTTTGGCCGCAAAAGGTGGAAGGAAAGGATGGAATGACTTATTATATTTCTCCTCATACCCCCCACAAAAAAAGGGCACTACCATCGGTAGCACCCTCCATTTTATCTAAGGCGTGGATTACTTCACGAACTTAGCCTTCTGCAAGTACTCAGCGCTCTTCTTAGCTGCCTCGAACATAGCCTCGTTGGTCTTCTGCTGAGCAGCAGCGTCGTCGCGCTGTGCACGCATCTCACGAGGAGTCTCGATCTCAACTACGAAATCTTGGTAACCGTTCTTGTAGAACTGCTTGAAGATACCCTCGAAGTTGATCTTGCCACTCTCGCCGATAACGAAATCGTCCTTGATGTGGAGCATCTTGATACGATCAGAGTACTTCTTCAGGTACTCAACGGGATCCTTCTCACCCATAGTACACCAGTAAACGTCCAGCTCGAAGAATACATACTCGGGGTTGGTGTTCTCAACCAAGTACTCCCACATAACCTTGTCGGTACCCTCGAGGTTCTTGTACTCCTGTGAGTGGTTGTGGTAACCCAACATCAGACCGAACTCCTCCTTAGCGATCTTACCTACGCGGTTGAAGTAGTCAGCCATCTTCTTAACCTCAGCCTCGGTGTAGTTTACACGGTATGAGGGGATAACGAAGTACTTACCACCAACAGCCTTCTGCACTGCGAAGAGTTTACGCCAGTTCTCCATAACCTCAGCCTCCTTTGAGGGATCCTCCTGGAGTGAAGAGTGAGTAGAAACAACGTCGATACCCTTAGAGTCGCAATAAGCCTTGAACTCAGCAGCGTCCAAGCCGAATACCTTGGGGTTACCGCCCCACTGTACGAGCTCGAATACGTTGTAACCCATATCGGCCAACTTGTCGATAGAACCCTTAGGATCAGCGTTCATAGCGTTCATTACAGAGTAGAGCTGAATACCGATCTTCTTACCCTTAGCCTCGGCATTTACGCCAAATGCGAAGAGAGCAACAGCCACAACCATTATGGCCTTGCCAAAAATGTTAGAAATTTTCATAGAATTAAAATGTTTTATTGGTTTGGTTTTTAAGTTTCGGTTTTCTGTTTGGCGGTCTATGGTTTTCGCCACAGACGCGGACGTAAAAACGCCTATTTCGTAAAACAAAGGTATAAAAAATATTTTATCCAACATCGTTTTGTGCCAAAATAATAAGATATTCCATAATAAAAATATCATTTAGGCAGCCCAAACGACCATTTTCATTGCTCAACACGGCGTCCGAGAGCATTTTACGTTGCAATCTGTGAGATTGATATGGATCAATAAATGATTTCCCAAAATCATTTTGGATATGATTTTGGAGCGAGATGACTCTGTTGCGTGAGATTGGCATAAAACACCAGCCCTACCCCACATTCACCACCTCGTTGCAGAGGTCGGCGGTGACGCCGTGGTGGGTGACGATGATTAGGGTGCGGTGGCGGGCATAGCGGCCCAGACGTTCGAGTAGGAGGCGCTCGGTGGTGGTGTCGAGGGCGGCTGTGGGCTCGTCCATCAGCACTATACTACGCTCGCGTAGCAGACCGCGGGCGATGGCGATGCGTTGTGCCTGTCCCTCGCTGAACGAGGTTCCACCCTCGCCGCAGACTGTATCCAACCCCTCGGGCAGCTCCATCACAAAGTCGGCGACGGCCGTATGCAGAGCCTCGCGCATCTGCTCCTCCGTAGCCGTGGGATTGCCCAGCAGCAGATTGCTGCGCACCGTGCCGCTAACCAATGAGTTACCCTGCGGAACGTATGCCACATTGCAGCGTGTAAGGGGCGAGACGGGGGCTTTCGATCTGTCGTTATACATCTCCACCCGACCACGTTGCGGGATCAATAGGCCGAGGATGATTCTCACCAGCGTACTCTTGCCCGCACCCGTACGGCCGAGGATGGCTGTGAGCGAGCCGGGACGGAAGTCGTGCGAGAAGTCGTGCAGCACCTCGTCGCGGTCGCCCTCATAACGGAACGAGACACCCTCGAGGCGAACACCCACCTCGCCCTCGAGCTGTTGGGCCGAGCCCTGCTCCTCGAGTGGCATATTGGTAAGCTCGGCCAGACGATCGACCGACGTGGTGATGTGTATGAAGGTGGGCAGCTGATGGCTCAGCTCCAGCACGGGACGCTGGATCTGTCCCACCAATTGCAGGAAGGCGGTCATCATACCAAAGGTGATGGCTCCGTCACGAAGGCCGAAAATACCCCACAGGAATGCAACCATATATCCGCCCATAAATCCCGCCTGAATCATACGACGCGAGAAGAGGGTGTAGTCCGTGCGACGCATAACCAGCTCGCGCAGGTCGGTGTGCATCGTGTCGAGATCCTCCTTGACGTGGGGCGTATATTCCATTGCCGAGACCAGCACACGGTGGCGCATATACTCCTGCATATGGGTGTGCACGCGGCCATCCATCATGCGGATGTCGCTCGTGTAGCGACGTATGCGACGCATATATCGTTTGCTGAAGAGCAGGAACAAAGGCATAATCAGCACCAGCACACCCGCCAATCGCACATTGAGCAGCGCCAGAAAGGCAAATGCCGTCACGAACTGCACACCCGTAATAAGGAACGAGGGCAGCACGCTGCACAGCGTGTTGGCGATCGAGGTGATGTCCTCGACCAGACGGTTGATCACATCGCCCGAGTGTAGGCGACCCTCCACCCAGCGGCTATCCATAATGTGGGAGAACATACGGTGGCGCAGGCGATTCTTCAGTACCACCTCGGCATCGGTCTCCATCTTGATGCCGAGCGTCGAGAAGAAGATCTGTCCCACGACACAACCCACCATCAGCGCTATGGTGGTCCACAGCGAGGCGTCGTTGTCGCCCGTGGCGATGTCGATGAGGCTCTTGCTCAGATAGACAAACAGCAGCGAGAGTCCCACGTTGATCATACCCACCACGGCACGCAGCCCGATGGCCGTGCGCACATCGCCCGCCGCCGAATAGAGCCAACGGAGGTAGTAACCGATCTTTATGTCCTTTATATCTTCTATATTTCTCTGCATATCGTTCTCTTTTCTTCCAAAGTTTTGGCCTACACCTCGACAAGACCGTGGCGGATGGCATAGACCACCAGACTCGCCGTATTTTTGCAGCCGCTCTTCTCGAGGATGTTGGCACGATGTTTATCCACGGTGCGTTTCGAGATAAAACACTTGTCGGCAATCTCCTGCGTCGATAGTCCCTGGCAGATGCCGACCAGTATCTCCACCTCACGATCCGAGAGCACATCGGCCTCGGCGATGGCTCGATTAGAGAGATCCTCCGCCGAGCGCATCGACTGGGTGAGCGACGACATCAGCGACTCGCTGAAGAAGGTGCCGCCCGCACAGACCGTCTCGACCGCCTCGACCACCTCGTCGAAGGGGGAGTCCTTGAGCAGAAATCCCTTCGCACCGCTGGCCACCATATGCGAGTAGTAGGCATTATCGCCAAACATCGACAGCGCCACCACCTTCACCTCGGGTCTGAGGACCAACACCTGCTCGGTGGTCTCAGCGCCATTGAGTCCCGCCATTGCATAGTCCATAAAGACCACGTCGGGGCGTGCCTCGTCGAGCTGCGCGAGGAACTCCTCGCCACTCGAGGCGTCGGCCACAACCTCGAAGTCGGGGTTCGACTGCAGGAGCAGTTTCAGCCCGTGCCGAAAGAGCGAGTGGTCATCGACCAGAGCTATGCGTATCATCTCTGCTGGCGGTTTTTACGTTTCGGACGTTCCTCGTCGATGGCGGCGGGCTGGGCATTCAGACGTGCCGCACCTCGCACATTGATCTTCACCGAGGCGGTCATACCCTTGCCCTTCGAGGAGCGTATGTCGAACTCGCCATTGAGCGAGTTGATGCGCGAGTTGATGTTCGAGAGTCCCATACCGCAATCCATCATAGCCTGCGGGTTGAAGCCGCGACCGTTGTCGCTATACTGCAGCTCGAGCTGATCGCCCGACGAGGAGAGCGACATTCGCACCTCGCTACATCCCGAGTACTTGAGCGAGTTGGTCACCAGCTCGCACGCCACACGGTACATAATCACCTCGATGTCGGTATTGTAACGCTCGCCTCGCAGATTCGTGGCGAACGAGATCTTGACGTTGTGCAACGCCTGCGAACGCTCGATGAAGTTGCGGATGCCGCGTGCCAAACCGAAGTCCGTGAGGACGTGGGGCGAGAGGTTGTTCGAGATCTCGCGCAGCGATCGCAGCGCCTCCTCCACGACGTAAAGCGTGTTGTTGAATATCTCCTTGCGGTCGGCATCCATCTCCGTGCGCGAGAGCGCCGAGAGCGAAATCTTGGCCGACGAGAGCAGCGGGCCCAGGCCGTCGTGCAGCTCCTTCGAGAAGTTGGCACGGCTCTTCTCCTCGGCACGAAGCACAGCCGTGAGGATGCGTTTCTCGGTGGTTTGGCGATGGCGATTCAGACGGTCGATGTAGTCGAACAGACGATCCAGTAGCACCATACCCACCGACACGCAGAGCGAGACAGCAATGTCGAACCACACCACCAAATCGGCAGGGATAGGATGGCCGTAGTTCATCCACAACTGCAACACACGCTCGGCCGCCAGCACGACGAAGCCGATGATAAAGAGTATCCAGATCGAGTTATACTTGGTGGCTCGTACCAGACGTACGGCGTAGTACATTGCGATGAACTGGACGATGATCGCTATGTAGAGCAGGATCTTGATCATCATAAGCGTCTATGTTTTATGTGTGCCGCGCGTGGCCTTTCGCCCCGTGGCACACGGTTTCTATTTCAAAATTCTCTCCAAATACCCCATCTGGCGGTAGTTGGTCATATCAATCTGTACGGGCACGACAGCCACATAGCCGTTGGCCAAAGCCCATTCGTCGGTCTGCTCGTCGCAAGGCTCGTAGTTGTCGAAAGCACCCGAGAGCCAGAAATAGCGCTTGCCATACGGATTCTCGCGCGGATAGAACTCCTCGCGCCAGATACCTCGACACTGACGGCAGACGCGTATGCCCTTGATATCCATAGGGTCGATGTCGGGAACATTAACATTGAGGCAGAGGCGCTCACCACCCTCGACGGGGTTTTCCACCACCGAGCGGATGATCTCGCGGGCGTAGTGCTTCGCTGCCAAGAAGTCGGCATCGGGCGAGTGATCCGTCAGCGAGAGGCCCACGGCAGGACAGTCGTAGAAGCTACCCTCGATGGCGGCACCCATCGTGCCCGAGTAGAGGACGTTGATGCCAGCATTCGAGCCGTGGTTGATGCCCGAGACGACCAGATCGACCTTCTCATCGAGAAGCAGATGGTCGAAGGCAATCTTCACACAATCGACGGGCGTACCCGAAAAGGAGTAGATCTGTAGCCCCTCCTCCTCGTGTTGCAGTTCCAAGAACAGAGGCTCATTCATAGTCACAGCCTGCGAGCGTCCGCTCTGGGGTGTGAGGGGTGCAACAGCAATCACACGGCCAAACTCGCGCGCCACCTCGATGGCCTCGGCAAAGCCCTTGGCCTGATAGCCGTCGTCGTTGGTCACAAATATCAATCTCTGGTTCTTCATCGTCGGGGTAAAGTTTTTGCTCGGGGCGGCAATCGCCCGAAGGCTTTTCACAAAGGTAAAAAAATATTCCGATTTTATCGGCCTGCCGCAATTTTTTCTCTTTGGCCGCAGAAAAAGAGTGTTGCTCGGGTTGCAGATGTGAAAAATATCCTATAACTTTGATAGCACTAAAACCAAAACCGAAAAACTATGACACAGAAACCTTACACCAAAAAGTACACCAACGCCGACTACTACACCGACGGCAAATTCAACGAGGATGTGGCAAAAAAGGCATTCCTCGATATGTTCGAGCACTATGGCATCCCCTTCACCCCCTTCCTCGAGGAGAATTTCTGGGTCAATGACTTCGGTCTGGGTGACTTCGAGCACGTCGGTATGGGCGGTGTGTTCTGGATCAACAACCCCGAGTATCGCTACTTCGGCCACGAGATCTATCTGCTCCCAAATCAGATGATCGTCGAGCACTATCACGTCCCCTCGGCCTACGCCGCCAAGCACGAGAGCTGGCAGGTACGCAATGGCTGGGTCTATAACTTCGGCATCGGCGAGCCTACGCCCAACCCGCCTGCGCTGCCCGAGAGTCAGAAGGATAAGTTCATCACGGTGAGCAACTTCCACATTATGAAGGTGGGCGATATCAGCGCCTTGCAGCAGATCGAGAGCCGCCACTTCCTGATGGCTGGCGACGAGGGAGCTGTGGTGACCGAGTATGGAACCTACCACGACAACGACGGTCTGCGCTTCACCAACCCCGATGCGAGCCTGTAACGTAACGCAACCCAAACGAAAAACCTGCAAAAAAGTTAAACGATAAAAAAGGAATTGCAAATGAGAACATTTAACCACGTTGGTATCATCCTCAAGGAGAAGATGGATGGTATGATCTATGTTGAGCCGCTGAAGGTTCACATCACCGACTGCTCGCAGAGCCCCAATAAGATCGAGTTCCTCTACTTCGAGCCCGACTCACCGCTGCCCGAGCTGGTTACCTCGCAGGGCCACATCGCCTACGCCGTGCCCAGCACCGAGGAGGCTATCAAGGATGCAAAGGTGCTGTTCGGTCCCTTCGATATGGGCAATATGATCCTCACCTTCGTCGAGGAGGAGGGCATTGCAATCGAGTTCAACGAGTTTAAGTAAGATATACCTTAATATATTATAAAAGGGTTGTCCCGCGCGGGCAACCCTTTTTTATTATAATCAAAACAACTCCATCTGTCCCTCTAAGTGGTTGAACGAAAGGCGATGGTAGGGTGTGAGGCCATACTCGCGGATGGCGAGACGGTGTTCGCGTGTGGGGTAGCCCTTGTTGCGATCCCAACCATAGTGAGGGAACTCCTCGTGCAGACGCATCATATACTCGTCGCGGTGGGTCTTGGCCAGCACCGATGCTGCTGCGATGTCGGCATACTTGCCGTCGCCCTTCACCACACACTGATACGGCAGTCCGCAATGCGAAGTGAAACGGTTGCCGTCGATGGCCAGGAACTCAGGTGCCACCTTGAGGCTCTGCGCCGCGATGTTCATACCCTCGATCGAGGCACGCAGGATGTTGATCTCGTCGATGCGTGCCGCCGTGACCTCCGCCACAGCCCACGCCACAGCCTCGCGCTCGATCACCTCACGCAGCAGATTGCGCTGACGCTCGGTCATCTGCTTCGAGTCGTTCAGGAGCGGATGGTGGAAATCGGGCGGCAGAATGACCGCCGCAGCAAAGACACTGCCCGCCAAGCAGCCACGTCCCGCCTCGTCGCAGCCCGCCTCCAAGAGTTGGTGTTGATAGGTATTTTCAAGCATACGAGAACAAAGTTACAAATATTTTCTCGCGTTCTGCTCTTTTTTCTTATTTTTGTGGTGCGGTGGGGATTTTATCCCTCCGCCACATCAAAAAAACGATCGAGATGGCAAAGAAACGAGTCGTAAGACACCGCATATTCGAAGTGGCAATGACGCTGTTGGTAGTGGTTGTTGTGACCTCGCTACGCGCAGCCCTGCTGCCCGCGGGCGACGAGATGGTGCCCAACACCGAGACACCCATTGGCGTCTATATGCAGAGTCTGCAAGGCTCGCTGCCCACGCTCTCGATCTTCATCTGGGCCTTTGCGTTGCTCATCGGCGGACTCGATGCGGGACGCTTCAGTTCGAGGTTCTCGATCTTTCCAGCCTACACGCTGATGGCAATCCCCATCTTCGGCCTTGTGGCGGGAGGTGTGATGGTGAGTGGCGAGCTCATCCTCTCGACCGTCGTGATGATGCTGATGTTACTGGGAACGAAGTACCTGCTACGCTGCATAATGCGCACCGAGAGTTTTAGTGACCTCTCGCTCGCAATGCTCTATTACGGCGCACTGCCGCTGGTGTTTGCCCCCTCGGCATTGCTCTATGCCGCACTGCCGCTGCTCGTCCTTGTGGTGCGCAGTTCGTGGCGCGACTGGGTGGTGGCCGTCTCGAGTCTGCTGTTCCCGCTGCTCTCGGTATGTTATTGGAGCTGGTGCGCTGGCGAGGGTTTCCTCACTCCCGCCGAGACGATCTACACCTCGGCCCTCACGTCGAGCGAGTTTAGCTTCTTCTCAACGATCAACCCCGCAGGTATTGTGATGTTAGGCGTCGCCATCGTGATGGTTCTCTGCGCAGTGACGCTGATTCTCTCGGACAAATATTCGCTCAAGGTGAAGTCGCGTGCGGCGATGCGTTTCAACGCCCTGATGCTGCTCGTCTGCGTGGGAATGTTCTTCCTGCCGAGTGCCACGGCAACCACCTTTGTCGTTGTGGCTGTGCCTGCGTCGATGCTCATACCCCTGATCTTCGTGCGTATGGGTGTGGGATTCACCGAGACGCTCTACCGTCTGAT
>CAZWHN010000035.1:0-14730 GCA_964633635.1 uncultured Alistipes sp.
TTTATTATATACAAAAACCTGTCTAACAAAAAACTTGTTAGACAGGCTCTTTTTTATTGTACCGTCAAACGCCTATACTCCGACACCGCCACCGCATAACGAAACCGAGCCGTAATGGCGTTGGTGTAGATCTGTATCCACGAAATCTGCGCCTGCAACACATCGAGCACCGTGGCCTGCCCCTCGTGATAGGAGAAGGTGCTGATCGAGAGGTTCTCGCCCGCAATGTCGAGATTACTCAACGACGAGCGCATCTGCGAATAGCTATTCTCAATGGCACTCCAGCCGTCGGCCTCCTCGAGTGTGGCATCGCGTCGGCGCTGGTTACGATCCGACAAGGCTCGACGCACATCGGCCGAGGCACCAGCTACGGCATAACGTCGCTCGCCCCAATGAAAGATCGGCACCGAGAGCCCCACGACAAGCGCCCCATCCCAATAGGTACGTCCCGACACATTTGGCGAGTAGGTCTGCCACGAACCGCTCACGGCTGCCGTGAGTTGCGGATTGTAGCGTGCCCGCGCCGACGCCACACCCTGCTCGGCTATGGCCACAGCCAGCTCGGCAATACGCATATCGGGGCGTCGTGCCAGCATCTCATCAATGCCCACGCGCCGAGGCATAGCAATGGAGTCGGTGATCGATGTAGCCAGCACCACATCGCGTTGCTCGGCCCGCTCCACACCCCGCAGGCTATTGAAGCGGTGGAGAGCTAAGTCGTAGTCGTTGCGGATCTCGATGAGCGAATAACGGGCCTCGCTGAGTCGCGCCTCCACCTGCAACAGATCGCTCTTGGCAACGTAGCCCTGCCGAAAACGCTCCTCGACAATGCCGTATAACGACTCGATGATCGAGACATACTCGCTCGTAGCGGCCATATAGAGCTGCATAGCCGACAGATTCCAATAGGCGTAATCGGCATCGTAGCGCACCTCGAGCCACGTCGCACGTTCGCTCTGCTCGCTCGAGGTGAGATTCAGCGCCGACTGCCGAACGGCTGCCCGCACAGCACCTCCGCCATAGATGGTCTGCTCGATGCGTGGCTGCACCGCAAAACCCCATCTATCGCCCGCATCCGAGTGGCGAAAATCGGTGGTGAACGACCCCGAGGCTGAGAGTCGCGGCAGACGATCGGTGCGGGCACGGTCGGCATCGGCACGCGCCCGTGCAACTTGAGCCTGCGAGATGGCTATGCGGTTGCTGTATGCGGCAACGCTGTCGCGGTAGGCCTGCAAGGTGATCTGCGCACGGGCCGTGAAGCCGACAAGCAGAGCCAGACAGATAGTAAAAAGAGACTTCATAGAGGGAGTTATTCAGAAGGTTTGATATTGTAAAATATGGCATACACCACGGGCAGTACCACCATCGTCAGTACCGTCGCCACCAGCAATCCGCCCATAATCGTGGCGGCCATACTCGCAAAGAGCGAGTCGAAGAGCAACGGAATCAGTGCCAAAATGGTCGTAACCGAAGCCAACAGCACCGGAATCAAACGTCCCCGAGCGGCCTGACACACAGCATCGTATGGCGAGAGTCCCGCCTCGCGTTGTTCGACTATCGAGCTGACTAAAATGACAGCATTCTTCACGTTCATTCCGACCAGCCCCAGCAGTCCCAACAGCGAGAAGAAGTCGAACTGATTGCCCGTCAGTAGCAACCCCGCCACCACTCCGATGAAGATGAGCGGGATCATCAGCAGGATGACGATCGGATCGCGGAAGTTGTCGAAGAGCAGCAACAGCACCACGAAGATCAGCACCAACGCCAACGGCATATTCCGTCCCAGTGCCTCGTTTGACTCCTCGGCCGACTCCTGCTCACCAAAGATTTTCATCGTGTAGCCCTCGGGGATGGTGATCTGTCGCTCAACCTCGGCTGCGATCCGATCGAAGAGTCGCTGGGTATTAACCCCCGCAGCGGGATCGCACTGAGCCTTCATAACTCGCTGGCGATTATATTGTTTCACCACGCCCGTGCGGAAATCAAAATCAAATCGGCTACTCGCCTGCTCAATCGAATAGACACGCCCACTCTGCGAGAAGATGGGCATCGACTGAAGGTTTGAGAGGTTGTACCCCTCCACATCCTCATCCTTGAGCAGGATGGGTAGAAACTCATCGCCACGACGGTATTCGCCCAACGCATATCCATCGGTTGCGAGCGTGATCCACTGCGCCATACGACTACGCCCCACGCCTATGCGCTGGCCCTTGATCTGCGAATATATAGGCAGCCACGTCGGGATGCGGTTACCCCAACTGTTGCGCACATTCGTGGCCTCAGGCATACTCTGCATTATGCGTTCGACTTCGGAGGTGAGGCGTAGCAGTGTATCTACATCACTCCCCACAAAACCGATCTCGATGGTGGCATCGGGCACGGGCGAGAGTTTGAAGAGCGACGACCGCAGCCACACATCCTCGCACTGCTCCTCGACGAAACGATCGAAACGCTCCTTCACCTTTGCCGTCGAACGATGATCATCGACCTCGACAAGTAGATTGCCGAAGTTGGGACGCATCGAGGTGCTGCCGCTGGCGAGATAATAACGCAACGGCGTCGAGCCAGCCGTTGTGGATACCCTAACCACCTCGGGCTGAAGACGTAACCACTCGCTCATACGATCGAGATTTTGCTCCGTAGTGGTAATATCGTAGCCTTCGGGCAGAATCACATCGGCACGGAAGTAGGGCTTATCAAGCTGCGGGAAGAAGTTTTGCGGCATCGCGCCCATCACCACCACAGCCCCAACAAATAGCGCCACAGTCCCCGCAACCACCGCCCAACGATGATGCAAGGCTCGGCCAAGCAGACGATCGAACCAAGCCATATTGCGCGTAGCGCCTGCCGCATCGTCCTCACGCAGAACATACAGCCCAAAGAGTGGTACCTGCGTCAGCGCCAGTACCCAACTAAGCAGCAGCGAGAGTGCAATGACCACAAACAGCGGCTTTACGATCTCGGCCACAGCCGAAGGCGCGAGATATAGCGGCAGGAACGAAAAGACGGCAATGAGCGTCGCCCCCAGCAATCCCCACTTCGGAGCATCGGCCGATGGAATGAGCGACTGCCGCAACGATTGCCCCGCCGACGAAGCCTTCAGGGCATTATCAACCACAACGATGGCATTATCGACCAACATACCCATAGCGATGATAAATCCCGCCAGCGAGGTGCGGTTGATACCCTCGCCCAACATATACATACAGAGCATCGTGCCGCCGATGGTGAAGATGAGCGACGAGCCGATCAACGCACCACTACGCAACCCCATAGCCAACATAATGACAACGACGACGATAGCCACCGACTCCAGCAGATTGAGCATAAACGAGAGATTGGCCTCACGGGCGATCTCATCCTCGGGGTAGAGCGTCTCGATCTCCAGTCCGACGGGTATCTGCGCCTCGATACGCTCCAGCACACGACGCACCTCCGCTCCGAGCCTCACCACATCGGCATCGCTCTCCGACGAGAGGCCGAACCCGATGGCTCGCCGTCCATCGACCTTCATCACAACCGATGGTGGAGAGGCATACCCCTGCTCAATGCGGGCCACATCCGACAGCCGAAACTGCTTGCCATCGGCAGCCGTGAGCATCTGCGCCGCAATGTCGTCGATCGAGGTATAGACACCCTGTTCGAGAATACGGATGCGCATCTCGCCTGCACCGACCTCGCCCGTATTGACGATCTGATTCTGCTGCGCGATGGCCGAGATGATCATCTCGGGCGTGATGGCGAAGTTGGCCAGCGTCGAACGGGTAATGTAGATATTCACCACGGGCTGCTGCTCGCCCTGAAGTGCTACCTTCTGCACGCCGTCGAGGGTCACAACCTCGGTCTTGATGCGCTGTGCCCACTCGCGTATCTCGTCCCACGAAAAACCGTCGTCGGCCACCAGAGCGTAGTACAGGCCATAAACATCGCCAAAGTCGTCGTTCACGACGATGGGTCCCGCCTCGGCAGGCAGTTGCGACGAGATGTTGGCCACCTTGCGACGAAGCTCGTCCCATAGTTGCGGAATCTGCTCGGCACGGGTGGAGGGCTCCAACTCGACTATGATCTTCGACAGGCCGTAATAGGATTCGGAGGTGATCTTCTTGACGCGTCGCATCGACTGCAGCTCACGCGCCACAGGCTCCGAGATGAGTTGTTCCACCTCGTAGGGCGTAGCTCCAGCATAGGTGCAGGTCACGACGGCCGACTTGATGACGAAGGTCGAATCCTCCTTCTTACCCATCTTCATAAAGGCCCACACTCCACCCACAACAAACAACGCCAGCACAAACCACACGATGGTGCGGTGGCGCATCGAGTATTCGGTAATGGTCATAACGTCAATTGTTTTGGATTTTCACTCGCTCGCCATCTTGCAGACGGTACACGCCCGCCGTCACGACCCTCTCGCCTACGCTCACGCCCGAGCGTATGCTCACCCGATCGCGGCCAAACAGATCGCCCAGCACGACTGCCCGCCTCTCGACACGATCGTCCGCGCCCACCACCCAGACGTATGTTCCACCTGCGGCGGGGGCATAGATCGCCGTGAGTGGCAGCGACACATCCTGTTGCGACCGATCGGCCTCACGGATGGTGACCTCGCAGGTCATTCCGGGTGAGATGCGGTAGCGAGCCGTGGACGCACGATCCAGTTTGAGCGAAACGGGGAAGCCCGAGGCGTCGGAGGCAGTCTTGGCGTAAGTGTCGAGCCGAGCCGCAAACCTCACGTCGGGATAGTTGTCGAAACGTACAAAGAAGCGGGTAAGCGAGTCCGAGAGCAGAGCCATACTCCGCTCGGGCATAGTGAATTCGACCGTGGTGCTGATTTCGCGCACCAGTCGCAGGATGGTCTCGCCCGCCTGCACACGCTGATAGGCATCGACGTAGGTGCGCTCGATCACCCCATCGAACGGGGCACGCAGTTTAGTCTGCGAGAGCAGATCCTTCGAGTTCTCGTAGGTCGATTGCGCCTGCACGAATGCCGTGCGAGCCGACTCATACTCCTGTTGCGAGACAGCCTCGTGGTCGAGCAGGCGTTGCATACGTTCGTACTGCGAGCGCGTCTGCTCATACTGCGAGCGATCGGATGCCACCTGCAGCTCCACATCACGCGGGTCAAGCTGTGCGAGCAGCTCGCCACGACGCACAGCATCACCCTTCGAGACATCGACACTCGCCACCTGTCCCGCCACCTTAAACGCCAGATTGACCGCATCATCGGCCGTAGCCATACCTGCGAAGTCACGCTCGATGTAATCCATCGCCACGACCGTCGTAACCTTCACGGGACGAGGCCATTCGGCTCGCTCCGAGGCTCGATCACGGCACGCCGAAAGGAGCAATAGCGCGACCATATAAATAAAAAGATGTCTGCACATAGATAAAA
This sequence comes from uncultured Alistipes sp., assembly GCA_964633635.1. GTDB lineage: Bacteria > Bacteroidota > Bacteroidia > Bacteroidales > Rikenellaceae > Alistipes. Next base: position 5,390 of record CAZWHN010000035.1, read on the forward strand.
AAATTGACCTTCGCCAAAGCAAAGGTCAATTTTTATACCAAACTACGGCCCGAGAGTGTGGACCGACGCCGAGCAGCTAAAACTCTATGTTGCGGCAGTTGTATTTACTCTCGATAACACCATCCTTCATCACCACCAGACCATTCTTGGCTCGCAGCATTGTCTTCATCACCGTGGCGTCGATATTGTAGCAACGCACGGGATCGCTGCCATCGAAACTGTGATAGGTCACCTCGCGCAGAGGTTGCGGCGTAAGGCAGAGCACCAGACTCTCCTCCTCCGTGGCACGATCGACCACACCACGCAGGCGCTCGGCACAACCCTTGGAGATATCATTAAGATCCGTAACGCAGATCATATAGACGTAGCCCGAACGGGTGAGTATATCGCGTGTGACATTGTCCTCGACATCCGACACCGAGAACTCGCTCACCAGCGTATGCACCGCTGGAGCCTCGTTATCGACACGGGTCTCAACCCACTCCCACTTCGACTCGTCCTGCCACTCCTTATCGTCGATCTTGAACTCACGCAGCTTGCCTGTGCGGCGATTGCGATAGACCAGAATGTACTCCTCCTCCGAGACCTCCTCGTTACCCGTGTCGTGCTGCACGGCGATCATAGCGTAGATGTTGGAGCCCTCCTTGTAGGGCAAGAAGTCGATCAGAGGCAGGTTGAAGTAGCAATATGTACCCACTCCCATAGCTAGCGTGAAGATAACCGCCGTGGCGGCAATCTCCCATCGGCGGAAGTCCAGAATACGCTGGTGGCGATGGCTATACCACACCACGATAACCATCGGCAGGATTATCACATTCTTGAGGAAGGTCTCCCACGGCGTGAGCTTCAGCGCATCGCCAAAGCAACCGCAATCCTCGACGGGAATCCACGTTGCGCTGAGAAACGAGAGCACCGTGAAGAATATCATCGAACATAGTGCGAAGATCGAGATCAGGCGTGTGCGCACCTTGAAGGTGAGCATCATACCCATCATCAGCTCGGCACCGCAAAGCCATATCGAGAATATCATACTCGAGGGCTGCAGCTCCTCGATTCGGTAAATCGAGAGGTACTCATTGACCTTGAGCGCCGTGCCCCACGGATCGACTGACTTGACGAATCCCGAGAAGATGAAGAACAGACCCACCACAACGCGGCAGATGTTGGATAGACGATTGAGTTGCTGCGGTGTCATCATTCGGCGGGATTAAGATAGTGGTTTACAATCGAACGAATCTTCTCGAAGATCACCTCGGGCGCAGCCATATGCTCGCCCTCGCTGCAATCCACAACGTGCATATTGGGATCCTTCTCGACGGCGTCGAGATAGACCTGACGCACCTGACGTTGCAACTCCATCGACTGCTCGTGAATATCGGCCTTACCCTGAAGGTAGGCACGATCGTCGCCCTCGCGCACCTCCTCGCGTAGTTTGCGTTCGGTGAAGGCGTAGGGAACATCCAAAAATAGCGACAAATCGGGTTGCGGGATGGTGAAGTAGTCGTACTCCAAAGAGAGAATCCACTCGCGCAGACGCTCGCGCTCGGTCTGATCGGCCACCTTGGCACACTGATAACCTATATTGGAATAGACGTAGCGATCACAGATGACGACCTTGCCCTCGGCAATCCAGCCACGGATCATCGCCGCCGCATCGCGTCGATCGCCAGCGTACAACATCGCCACAATGTATGGATCGACCTGCTCAACGCTGCCCAACTCACCACGCAGAAAACGGGCTATCAGGTCGCCGAAGTAGGGGGCATCGAAACGGGGAAAGTGGAGGTACTCGGTCGGAATACCCTGCTCACTGAGCATAGCCCTCAGGTTGGCAATCTGTGTGGATTTGCCCGAACCGTCAACCCCTTCAAGCACTATGAACATACTCTTCTAAAGTTTGGTTTTTTGTATTGCTCTTAATTTCTATCGTAACATCCTTACGGCTCGCTCGACTCCGCCCACGAGCGCATCCATCTCCTCGCGGGTGTTATACATCGCAATCGAGGCTCGGCACATACCCGTTATGCCGTAATGTGCCATCACAGGCTCAGCACAATGCTGGCCCGTGCGGATGGCGATGCCCAACTTATCGAGGATCATACCCACGTCGTAGTGGTGAGCACCCTCGATGTTGAACGAGATGATCGAACATTTGTTGTCGGTGGTGCCATATATGCGTAGGCCCTCGATCCGCGAGAGCTGCTCCTCGGCATAGCGTGTAAGATCGCTCTCGTGCTGCTCTGCGGCCTCGAGATCCAATCCCCGCAGATACTCCACCGCCTCGCCTAAACCGATGGCACCGATATAATTGGCCGTACCCGCCTCAAACTTAAGCGGCAAAGGTGCATAGGTGGTTCGTTCGAACGACACTCGATCGACCATATCGCCACCACAAAGGAAAGGAGGCATCTGCTCCAGCAGTTCACGACGGCCATACAGCACACCCGTGCCCGTAGGACCATAGAGTTTATGGCCAGAGAAGGCGTAGAAGTCGCAACCCAGCTGGCCGACATCTACCCCACCGTGAACAACGCCCTGACAGCCATCGACCATAACGTGCGCTCCGACGGCGTGTGCTCGACGGACAATCTCCTCGAGAGCAGGACGTGTGCCAAGAGTGTTCGAGGCCTGCGTCACTGCGACCATACGGGTACGCTCATCGAGCAACTGATCCAGCTGCTCGACACACAGACGGCCATCCTCGTCGAAGGGGAGCACGCGAATCTCAGCTCTGCGACGCTCGGCCACCACCTGCCACGGCACGATGTTGGAGTGGTGCTCCATCTCGCTAATGATGATGTTGTCGCCCGCGCCCAAGAAACGCTCGCTCCAGCTATAGGCCACCGTATTGATCGAGGCGGTAGCTCCCGCTGTGAAGATCACCGCCTCACGCTCAGCAGCGCCGATGAAGGTGCGTATGCGCTCACGAGCCTCTTCGTAGAGCTGTGTAGCCTCGGCCGAGAGGTGGTGTACGCCACGATGGATATTGGCATTATGATGACGATGGAGACGATTGATACACTCGATAACACGCTCGGGCTTCTGCGCCGTAGCTCCGCTATCGAGATAGACAAGGGGGCGGTTGTTCACCCGCTCCGCCAAAATCGGGAAGTCCCGACGTATCGCCTCAACATCAAACATTTTTGTAGGTTATTTTGATTACAACGTCTCTAACTTTTGGATCAGCTCCTCGGCCAGCACCTCGCCTACGCCATCGGCCGAGAGGACGATCTCGCTGACGAAGCCCTCGATCTGCAGACGACGAGCCTGCTGCTCGCTCAAACCTCGCTGACGCATATACATCACAGCCTCGCCGTCGAGCTGTCCCACCGTTGCACCGTGTGAACACTTCACATCGTCGGCATAGATCTCCAACTGCGGCTTGGTGATGATCTTGGCATCGGCGCCGATCTCTATATTACGGTTGGTCTGGCGGGCATCGGTGCGCTGGGCATCCTGCGCCACATAGACCAATCCGTGGAATTCGCCCACAGCCTTACCGCCAGCAACGCCCTTGACCAGAGAGTCGCTCGTGCAGTCGGCCACGTTGTGGTTAACCCTGAGGCTGAGGCGTGTATGCTCCTCGCCACCTGCGATGTAGGCCGCACGAACTCGGTTCGAAGCCTGCGCACCATCCAAGTCGATCGTATAATCGGCCATTGAGCCGGCTACGCTCACGCTCACGATGTCGCACTCGCTCTCGGCCTGCTGGTGGATGTTGCACTGCGTAAAGCACTCGCCCTCGAAGAGATGAATCACCCGAAGCGACGCCCCCTGACATAGATCAAAGTGCAGCGTCGAGGTGGCGGCCCGACGATGCACAATCATCAGACGCTCGCGTCCCTTCACCGTACGCTCCACACGCTCGGGATCGACCACAACCTCCCACAGAGCGCCATCCTCCAACGTGACAGCACCCGACGAGGCTCGAAGTCCCTTGCCCTGTAAATAATCGAGCATACCCATCGTTACTCCTCCTGCTGGTTAATGAGCCAATCGTAGCCCTCCTTCTCCAACTTGAGTGCCAACGACTTGTCGCCCGAGTAGATAATCTGGCCCTTGTACAGAACGTGTACATAGTCGGGCACGATGTAGTCCAACAGACGCTGGTAGTGGGTGATGACGATGGTGGCGTTATCCTTGGTGTGCAGCTTCGTTACGCCCGTAGCGACAATGCGCAGAGCGTCGATATCGAGGCCCGAGTCGGTCTCGTCCAACACCGCTAACGAGGGGTTGAGCATAGCCATCTGGAAGATCTCGTTCTTCTTTTTCTCGCCGCCCGAGAAACCCTCATTCACGGCACGGCTCGTCAGCTTCGAATCCAGCTCCACCACGGCACTCTTCTCGCGCATCAGGCGCAGAAACTCCGACGCCGTGAGGGGATCCTCGCCACGGAACTTACGCTGCTCGTTGACCGCCATCTTCATAAAGTTGGCCATCGTGACACCAGGAATCTCAACGGGATACTGAAAGCCGAGGAAGAGTCCCATACGGGCACGATCCTCGATCGAGAGCTCCAACAGATTCTGCCCCATAAACTCCACCGATCCGTCCGTCACGGTGAACTTCTCGTTGCCGGCCAACACCGATGCGAAGGTACTCTTACCCGAGCCATTGGGGCCCATAATGGCGTGTACCTCGCCTGCACGCACCTCGAGGTTGATACCACGAAGTATCTGCTTGTCGCCTACCGAGGCGTGCAAATTCTTAACACTTAACATATCTCATTACGTTTTTCTTCATTTAACATTCGCTATCCGACCGAGCCCTCCAGGCTGATCGCAAGCAACTTCTGCGCCTCAACGGCAAACTCCATCGGCAATTTAGAGAGCACCTCGCGGGCATAGCCATTGACGATGAGTCCCACGGCATCCTCCGTAGAAAGACCACGCTGGTTGCAGTAGAAGAGCTGCTCCTCCGAGATCTTCGAGGTGGTAGCCTCGTGCTCCAGAATGGCTGTCGGATTGTGAGAGTCGATCTCGGGGAAGGTGTGGGCGCCGCACCTGTCGCCAATCAGGAGTGAGTCGCACTGCGAATAGTTGCGGGCATTGTCGGCCCCCTTCGCCACACGCACCAATCCGCGATAGGCGTTCTGGCTCTTGCCTGCCGAGATACCCTTTGAGACGATGCGGCTGCGGGTGTTGCGACCGATGTGGATCATCTTGGTGCCCGTATCGGCCTGCTGGAAGTTGTTGGTCATCGCCACGGAGTAGAACTCACCCACCGAGTTATCACCCAGCAGCACACAGCTCGGGTACTTCCACGTTATGGCCGAGCCTGTCTCGACCTGCGTCCACGAGAGATGAGCACCCTCGCGGCAGAGGCCACGTTTGGTGACGAAGTTATAGATTCCGCCACGGCCCTCCTTATCGCCTGGGTACCAGTTCTGCACCGTCGAGTACTTAACCTCGGCATCCTTCTCCACCACGATCTCCACCACGGCGGCGTGCAGCTGATTCTCATCACGACGCGGAGCGGTGCAACCCTCCAGATAGCTCACATACGCCCCCTCATCGGCCACGAGCAACGTACGCTCGAACTGACCCGTACCCTCGGCATTAATGCGGAAGTAGGTCGAGAGCTCCATCGGGCAACGAACACCCTTGGGGATGTAGCAGAACGAGCCGTCCGAGAACACGGCAGCATTCAGGGCGGCATAGAAGTTGTCGGTGTGGGGGACAACCGAACCCAAATATTTCTTTACCAGATCGGGATATTCGCGTATAGCCTCCGAGATCGAACAGAAGATGATACCCTTCTCGGCCAGCGTCTCGCGGAAGGTGGTCTTGACCGACACCGAGTCCATCACGGCATCGACCGCCACACCTGCCAGCGCCATCTGCTCCTCGAGCGGAATACCCAACTTATCGAACGTACGCTTCAGCTCGGGATCAACCTCATCCATCGAGCCGAGCTTCTTACGCTGCTTGGGGGCGGCGTAGTAGATTATATCTTGAAAATCAATCTCTGGAATATCGAGATGAGCCCACGTCGGGAGCTTCATCGTCTGCCAATGGCGAAAGGCCTTCAGGCGGCGCTCCAGCATCCACTCGGGCTCCTCCTTCTTGGCTGAGATAAGACGCACAACCTCCTCGCTCAAACCTCGACCGATGGTGTCGGTCTCGATGTCGGTGGTGAAGCCGTACTTATATTCGCCATCGATGTTATCCAATATATCTTTATCTTTTTCTGCCATAATATGCTGTAATAATTGGCAAAAATACAAAAAAAATGCAAATGCGCCACCTCTTTTCGGCGAGGTGACGCATTATCTTGCATTAAATCTTCAAAAATATCTTCTGGCGATAGAGGAAGTAGAGGAACAACCAGCACACCAGCACAAATCCCGCATCGAGCACAACCTCACCCACCTGCTCCGAGCAAAGGCCAGCCAGACCGCCAAAGAAGAACTTATTAATACTGCTGAAGCTGATGATTCGTTGCGCCATATAGATCGTGATCGAGTTCATTCCAACAACGCGGAAGACCGTAGTCCACTTCTGCCATCCGCGCACGTCGATCAGGTAGTAGAACAGAGCCATCATAGCGAGCGAGTAGGCACCCACAGCGCATACGAACGTACTCGACCAGAGCATCTTATTGATGGGAACAAAGAAGTTGCCAACCACAGCCACCACAGCCAATGCTGCCGCAGCGCCCACCATAATGAGGGTCTTGCGGTTGCCCGAGATCTTCTCCTCGGGCTGGCGGATCAACTCACCAGTGAACATACCCAACATTGCCGTCACCACAGCGGGCACAGCCGAGAGCAAGCCCTCGGGATCGAAGCGGCCATCGAGGTAGAGCAGTCGGCCCGGCAGGAACAAGCGATCGACATAACCCACGAGCGAGCCCTCCATCGAGAGAGGATCGGCACCCGGCACATCGGGCGCACCGACGAACTTGCTCACAAGGGCGTAGATGATCAGAATCGCAGCAGCAATCCAAGCACGCGCACGCACGCCGAAATTGACATAGAGCAGCGCAGCACCCATCCACGCGATACCGATACGCGCCAGCACGCTGGCCCAACGCAGGCTCTCGAACTCGAATTTGAACAGACCGTTATAGATCGCACCGAAGAGGATCAGCAGCGCTGCACGGCGGAAGATCTTGATGTAGATATCCTTGCGCGAGAGGCCCTGGCTCTGCTGCTTGGCCAGCGAGAAGGGGAACGACACACCCGCCAAGAAGAGGAACAGCGGGAAGATGGTGTCGTGGTGGCAGAGGCCATTCCAATCGACGTGGCTCATCTGACGAGCAATCTCGTTGGTCACGGCATTGGGCCACAAGGCACAAATCGAGACGATGAGTCCCGACAGACCCATAATGAAGAACATATCGAATCCACGCAGGGCGTCGAGCGACATTAATCTTTTTTGTTTCATCGTAATATGGTTTTACAGGTTATTTTTCTGCATTTTTCGTGGATGGTGCTACTCCGTGAGGCTTTCCGTAGCCACTCTCTGCATCCTACGCACAGGCTCGCACCACCATTGAATTACAAATATACGATTATTTTTCAATAATGCTATGTTTTGCGCCCCACTTAGCGCACCGACAGGGCAAAAAAAGATTGAAAAAACGAAAAAACTAAAAAATTACCGAACGATATTTTGCACAATAGTTTTTTTTGCCTACATTTGCACCACTCTTTTGAAAGAGATTCGGTCAGGAAGGATGGGTGAGTGGCTGAAACCACCAGTTTGCTAAACTGACGTACTCGATTAGGGTACCGGGGGTTCGAATCCCCCTCCTTCCGCTGAGAGGTGTCAAGGATGACACCTTTTTTTTGTTTTTATGCCTATGGCATAAATCCTCAAACGCATAAAAAAGCCCAGTCAAGGAGCTCCCTGGCTGGGTTTTTCTTTGTTGGGCATAATCAACCTCGACAATTCTCGCTATCGCTTTATCACCTCGAAACTATGCTCACCCGAGCCCATCTCGCCGCAATCGACGCGGCCATCGGCCGTGCGGGAAAAGCCCACCGACTCGCCATCGACCTTCAGATCGGCAACCTCGCCCGTAACGGGCAGAACCACATCGGCCACCACATTGGCGGGGATCACCACACGCATCGAATAACTCTCCGCCGAGTCAGCAATATCCACCTCCACGCGACCACGAATCGTCGGCACCACAGCACTCACGCGCTCGAGAGTGGAGGTCTGCGGATGGATCGTCATACGGCCAAAGCCCGCCTCGAGCGGACGCACGCCCACCAGATGACGCGGTATGACGTTGGCCGGAGCGGCACCCCACGCGTGGTTCCAATCCTGATTATTCTTGAACTTATCGTCCCACGCCTCGTAGGTGATCGTCGCACCGTGGCGCACCATATTGTACCAGCTACGCTCGTCCTGCTTGGTGAGCAGATGCAGGGCGTAATCGCTCGCCCCAGCCCCATACACAGCATCCATCAAGAACTGCGCCGCATAGACACTGCACACAAGGCCGCGGCTGCGGATATACTCCACCACGCGCTGCTGATTCTCCGCCTCGACCAGACCCAACGCCAGCGGGAAGAGATTGGCGTGCAGCGAGATGTGATCGCTATCCACTCCATCGCGGTAGAGCCCCTGCTCACGATCCATAAACAGCTCGTTGAAGGCCTTGCGAAGAGCCTCGCACTCGCGTCCCAACTCCTCGGCCTCGGCCGTGCGGTGGGTCAGCTGCGCCATCTGTTGCAGAAGCACCAGCGCTTGATAGTGGAAGGCATTGACAACGGTGTTGTAGTCCGTGAGGTGGTAATGATCGTCCTCGCCGTGCGGCCAGTCGCCACAACGTGGCCAATCGACGATATCGCGTATATTGCCTGCAAAACGTATCGAGTTACGGAACGCATCTTCGCTGACACGGTCGTCGGTGGTTGAGATCAGTCCATTGTCTCGTCGCAGCGATCGCAACGTGCGAGCCTTAAGCACCTCATAGTTGGCCTCGATCGAGCGGCTGTCGCCCGTGTACATATAGTCGTTCCACGCAATGATCAGCGCCTGCAAGATCCACTCCGTCGGCCAGGTCGGATGCTCGAGCAGATACTCCGACGAGCGGCGTCCCATAGCATACTCACGGTCGGTGGTGTAGTGGCTCAGCTGGTTGATTATGGCATCGGCCTCGTAGGGGATTCGTTCGCGGTCACCATCGACATAGATGCCGAAGGCCGAGGTTGCCTTGATTGTGTATTTGCATAGCTCCCACACGGCGTTGAGCGTCGGATCGCTGCTGCTGAAATGCGACGCATCGTAGTCGAAGGGGTAGATCATCGTATGACGCACCACATCCTCGCGCTCGACCTTGCCACGATAGCCCTCGATCTGGCAGTAACGCATCGGCGCCACCTC
>CAZWHN010000036.1:0-14695 GCA_964633635.1 uncultured Alistipes sp.
CAAAATTTAGCTACATTTTATATCTCAATTAATGTACTACAGCGGATACTTACGGCACACACCCTCGCAGGCGAGAGCCATCGCACCAAGACCACTATCACGCAGTGGGTGTCGATTCTCGACAATGGCGATTTTGTCCGCATCCACCGCGCCTATTTAGTCAATCGCCGCCACATCAGAACAACAGAGGGAGCGATGCTCACCGTTGCAGGCGAGTCGCTCCCCATATCGCGCAAATACCGCGAGGCGGTACGTCGTATTGTCGAACAGATGGTTACTCCCTAAACTTCAGGTTGACACCCTCGCCCCCCATCACGGTGGCTATCTCGTGAGGATTGACCTCCACCTCGCCACTAATCAGCTCGGGGATGTTGTAGGCGTGCAGGATGTCACGATAGTGCCTCAGCGGGCTACGCTGCGGCAGCAGGAAGGGCTTATGGTAGGTACCATCCTCGCTGACGTAGGTGAAGTAGGGACGTGTGTAGAGACGATCGTCGCGACGGCTACTGAAGACCATCCAGCGGCTGTTCGAGCTCCACGAGTGGTAGCTATCGACCTCCTCACTGTTGATTGCATCTATCGCCGTCAGCTCTCCAGTCTCGAGATCCAGCTCATAGAGATCCGAATCCTTGTGGTTGATCGACCAGTTGCCATAGCGCACCAGCACCACAACCATACGTTTGCCGTCGGGCGAGATACGCGGGAAGCTGATGCTTCGGCCATCGGTCTTGGCATTGAAGAGCGTATCGACCTTATCGCCAATGGTGCCCGTCTCGGCATCGAAATCGACGCTGCAAAGGCTATACTTCAGTTTGTCGATATTCCACGCCAGACGATCCACATTCTCGGCCGTGCAGTAATAGAGTTTCTTGCCATCGGGCGAGAAGGTGGGCAGAGTCTCCATCGCATCGGGCGACGAGAGCTTGTCGTTGGTAAAGATCTCACCCTTCTCCACATCGTACACCACCACGTCCGACTTCTCGTCATAGACCTCCATACGATCCTCGCTGTGGTAGTAGTAGCTCTGATAGATGATGTTGGTCGAGACTACGATATATCGCTCCGAGGGGTGCCAATAGGGATAGACCAGGCTCGAGATGGTTTCGGGAGTCTTGGTATTGAGCTTGGTCACCTTGCCATTGTTGATGTAGGCCGTGCCGTTGGCATCCTTGGCACGCAGATGGAAAATCATCTTATCGGGGTTGCGGTCGGGGAAGCTGTGGCAGTTGATACAGTTATAGTCGGTGAGCTTGTTCTCGAAGATGGCCTTCTGCTCGAAGGTCTCCAGATTGCGCTGGAAGATACCGATCTTGAGCCACTGCTCGGCGGGCGGCAACAGGCGATAGGCCAGATGGCTGTCGATCAAGTCGGGCGAGATCTCCATCGTGAAGGGTTTATAACCCACCCACTCGTCGCCCTCGCGGCGAGCCACCGTGAACTGCAACTTATTTCCCACGTTTGCACCGACAATCTTGCGCCACTCCTTGATCGGAATGTCGAACAGGCCCTCATCGTCGCTACGCACCTGAAGTTGCTCCGCGGCACCCTCGATTATGAGGTTATGCTCACCAGCGGTATCGAGCGTGAAGTTCATCGGGGCGATGTTGCAAGGGATGATGATATCCTTATAGTCGGGGAAGATCTCTACCTCCTCCGCAGTCTGGCGACTGATCGTAATGTCGGGGGCCGTGCAGGCCGTCACAAAGGCTAAAAGCCCCGCAAAAAACAGATATTGAACTCTTTTCATTTGGTCTGCGTTTTAAGTGGTTAATAATTTTTTCGGGGTGATGCTCCTTACTCTCGATCTCTGACGGTCACTGATCCTGCCCGCCCTCGATCGCGCGTAAAGCCCCACCCTACTTCAGCATAAAGTACCAGAACGTATCTCTAAATTCGGGCAACTGCTGCTTGGGGTTTGCCGTGGTGCGCTGATGACGCAGCGTGAGCACCTTTTGGCGGAATGATGCAAATCGGGCTATGGTCTGCTCGCTCACGCCGTAGCGACGGCAGTAGTCCATATCCTTCTCTGAATAGGTCACCACAGCCTCCTGCAAACGCACGGGAAGCTCGGGCAACACGGGGGTGTTATAATAGTTCTCCACAAAATAGCGGATGTCATCGAAGTTTTGATTCAAGAGTAGGCAGGCAATCACATAGTCGCGTGCCGCCTTGTTGTCGGCATTAGCCGTCAGTACCTTCATCAGGTCGTACAGCAGGCCATTGAGCGAAACGAACTCGCTACTCAACTCGGGCAGCGTGCGACGCTTCAGACCATACTCCTCGTCGGCCTCCACAGCAGCGTCGTTATGCAGGAACTGCTGCTGACGTTCGGCCCAATCGCGGTAACCGTAGGTCTTACTCAGACGGTGAACAAACTTACCCGCCAAGTCGTAATCGCCCATAACGATACGACTACGCACAAACTGCTGCAAGAGCAGCGGCGTACCAGGGTATGTACCCGCCATAGCCGCCAACGAGAGCTCCAGCGTCTGCGAGACGATACCCAGATGGTAATAAATCTCGCTATACACCGAGTGCTCCTCGACAAATGTACCCGCCTCACGCATCAGCGACTCGGCATCGCGTTGCGGATAGAGGAAGAGTTTGTCGAGCAGCTCGCCTCGCTTCGAGAGGGCAAAGTTGACGCAGTTCAGATGCAGCGGCAGCTGGTAATTTAGATTGCGGCTCGTGAGGATCTCATCCCACTTCTCGTTGGCAATATCGTGGTAGAGCTCCATATATGCATAGACATCCCTCTTGCGGGTCATCTCGCTATCGTGGTGCTGAATGTAGAGTCCGCCCGCCATAAAGGCCAGCACCACATAGGCCACAGCACCACCCCATCGGGGCACGCCACCCATCTTCGATGCGGCGAAGAAGCATATCGGCAGAGCCACCACCGTCCACCACACCAGCTGCAGGAATGGAGTCACCTCGATATAGAACTCGTAATAGAATCCCGGACCATAGGCCACGTCGTAGTCGGCAATCGCACCGCGCGAAACCATATAGGCTCCCGCAACGGCCAGAATACCTGCATATATCGTGCTGAGATACCACTTCTCACGACGCTGCACGGCATCGTAAACGAGGGCACACCCCGCCAGCAACATACCCACCGAACCGAAGCCGAGATATACGGCTAACATCAATACCGTACCCACCGCAAGACGCACGCGATAGTCAAGCGCAGAGCATAGCGAATAGACCCACAGCGCCAGCGCCATCACGGCCAGCACCACCAGACCATCGTAATGGTGGTAAGAGTCAATCAGGTAGAGCGTCTGAATCAGTGCAGGGACAAAGAGCAAAGGCAGCAGCGCACGCGAACGGCTGATCTTGCGCATCGTGAGCCAAAAAGCGGCAGCCGAAGCCGCAGCCAACAGAGCCGTGGTAAGAGCTCCCACCACGGGGTGGATGAAGAACTGTACGAGCGACTGTGAGAGCGCTATGCCCACGCCACCAAATTGCAGGATGAGTTCGCGGAAATAATCCCACTCCAAAAAGAGCAGTTGCTGCGATTCGCGGTAGAAAAACATATACTCCTGATCGCTCTGCAGCTGCCAAGCGAGCACCACCGCGCCGACAATGAAGGTCAGCGAGGCGATGATTTTCGCGATGATGCTATCTTTTTTCACGTTTTTGTCCATATTTTTCGCCGAGTAGCCTCTTTCCCTCTTCGACAGCCGAAGGGCCTCAATCGAGGCGCATACTCCTAATCAACAAATATAATATAATTTTTCGGAAAAATAAAATATACGGTCAATAACATTGATTTTCCCCATTTTTTAGTTCGGCAATGTGGAGCGAAGCGGGGCGAGGCACAGAATGGAGAAATAGAACAAAATTAGCGTACATCTCTCTCGGAGAGATGGCAAACGACGGTTACAACACCCTCGGTGCTTGGGACTATATGAAGGCTGAGGAGCTCTCACAGTGGAACCAGGTTAACTACCGCGGTGTTAGCATCGATAAGGTAGGTCACGACCAGTTCGGTTCTATCAAGAACGGTGAGTTGCAGATGCCTTATACCATTGTTCCGACCGGTTTGTCAAAGGAGGAGGCTATGGCTCGCTTCGGTTCTTACGAGGGTATGGTAGCTGACTACGATTCAAACGGTGCTAAGTCTTACGCTCTGTCTGCATACTACTATATTAAGGAGATCCTCGGCGGTACTGAGGAGGAGGCACGCGCTGGTACCCAGTGGTTTGATATGGTAACCCAGACTGCTCTCTCTCACAACCACGAGCTTTCACTCAACGGTGGTGGCCAGAACGGTATGTACGCTATCTCATTCGGTTACCTGGATCGTGAGGGTACTATCAAGTCTTCAGCTTTCGAGCGTTACAGTGTTCGTGCTAACTCTACCTTCAACGCTGGTAAGCACGTTACGATGGGCTTGAACCTGAACGCTGCAACTATGAAGCGTCAGGGTGAGATGGGTAGCCAGAGTGATGACTCTACCTTCGGTCGTACCTATACTATGAATATGTGGGTTCCCGCTTACAACGTAGGTGGTGAGTTGGCAGGTTCTCGTGGTAACGGTGGTCGTTCAGAGTCAGCGTTGGCTTCTATTACGAACACCCGTGGTGACTGGAGCCGTGACTTCCGTCTGCAGGCTTCTGCATTCCTTGAGGTTAAGGATCCTTGGATCAAGGGCTTGTCTCTTAAGACTCAGTTCTCTACTATGTTGAATGGTGCTTGGAGCAACACTTTCTCAGAGAAGACCATCGCTTGGGATAAGGAGGGTTCATCACGTAACTACTTCACCGAGTCAGGTTCTTGGGGCTTCAATTGGCAGTGGACCAACACCGCTACTTACAAGCACACCTTCGCTGATGATCACGATATGACCATTATGATCGGTACCGAGGCTTTGAAGAATGGTATCGGCCGCAACTTGTCTGCATCTCGTCAGAACTACATCTTCCCGAACGACCCCAACACTTGGGTAATCGACAATGGTGACTCTTCAACCGTAGGTAACAGCGGTGGTCAGGGTAGCTTGAACACTATGTTCGGTTTGTTCGCTCGTGGTGACTATTCTTATAAGGGTAAGTATCTGGTAACTGCAACTTTCCGTCGTGATGCTTCTTCACGTTTCGCATCTAAGCACCGTTGGGGTAACTTCCCCTCAGTATCACTCGGTTGGCGTATTTCGGATGAGTCTTTCTTGGCAAAGGCTCACGACAACTGGTTGGATGACTTGAAGATCCGTGCTGGTTACGGTACCACTGGTAACTCTAACATTGGTAACTACAACTACGCATTCCAGTACTCTAACAGCACTAGTTTCCTGTACAACGTATCTGGTGGTAACTCAGGTGCTGCTACTGGTTATGGTATCTCTGCCTTGGGTGATACCGACGCACGTTGGGAGACCGTTGAGATGATGAACTTCGGTGCTGACCTCACCGCTTTCCGCAACCGCTTGACCGCTGGTGTTGACTTCTACGTTAAGAAGACGTCTGATATGTTGGTTTCCGCTTCTTGGACCACTTTGGCTGGTACCGCTACAAAGCCTAACGTAAACTACGGTGATATGAGGAACACTGGTGTTGACTTCCAGGTAGGATGGCGCGACAAGATCGATCAGTTCACTTACAACATCTCTGCTAACGCTTCTTGGTACAAGAACGAGGTAGTTAAGTTGGGTGCTTCTGATTTGTTCACCAACACTCGTATCAACAATATGGCAATCACCACCGAGGGTCAGCCTATCGGTATGTTCTACGGTTATGTTATCGACGGTCTGTACAAGAGCGTTAACGACGTAATCAACTACGGTGTTGTTCCTTACGGCGCATCTGAGGAGTCTTGGCAGAAGGACGCTGCTAACCAGGTAGGTCACTTCCGCTTCAAGGATTTGAACGGCGATGGTAAGGTTGACGCTAATGACCGTGAGGTTATTGGTAATCCTCACCCCGATGTAACGGGTGGTGTTAACATCAGCCTCGGTTGGAAGAACTGGGATTTGAGCACTTACCTGTACTACTCTATCGGCAACGATATGTTCAAGCACTATGAGCTTTACACTAACTGGGGTCAGCTGGCTAACGTATTTACTTACGATCGTCTGGAGAATGCTTGGCATCCCGAGACTAACCCCAACGGTACTCTGCCTTTGTTCGTTCGCGGTGATACCCACGCTGAGACCAACGTATCACACTCGAACTACATCACCGATGGTTCATACCTGCGTATGCAGACTCTGACCTTGGGTTACACTCTGCCTAAGTCGATCCTGCAGAAGATCAAAATGTCACGCATCCGCTTCTACGTTCAGCTCTCTAACGTATTCACCTTGACCGGTTACGAGGGTCTGGATCCCGAGGTTCGTCAGTCTTCAGACCGCTACCGCGGTATCGACTACGGTTCATACGGTATGCCTCGTCAGTACTTGTTCGGTGTTAACATTGACTTCTAATCCGCTGAAGTTCAATCACACACAGACAGTATAAACATTAACGATAAAAAAGATTATTAATATGAAAAAGGTATTATTATATTCAGCGTTCGCCCTGGGTACACTGACTATGAGTACTGGTTGCGGCGAAGATTTCTTGACAATCACTCCCGTATCAAGTACTTCGGAGCAGACATTGTCAACCCCCGAGGGTGTTGACTACCTCCTTACAGGTGCATATTCTACGCTTAACAGTATGCTTTCATCAGCTGGTGGTATGGGTGAGGCTTCTCTTACCAACTGGGTATGGGGTGACATCGTTGGTGGTGACGCCAACAAGGGATCAACCGCATCTGACCAGCCCGACCTTACTCAGCTCGAGACTTGGTCTTGGGGTACTGAGAATGGTTACATCAAGAACCGTTGGGATGCAGTTTACGAGTCAGTAAAGCGTTGCAACAACGTTATTTCACTCGTAAATCGTTTGGGTGACAAGATCACCAACGCATCTGACATCATCGCTCAGGCTAAGTTCCTGAAGGGTTTCTGGATGTTCGAGGGTATCCGTATCTACGGTCCCGCTATCCCCTATGTAACTGTAGAGGATTACGATGCATCTACCGACCCGCAGGTATCAAACGTTGACGAGAGCGGCAACTATGTTTACATTTGGGATAAGGTTGAGCAGGATCTTAAGGACGCTATCGCTGGTCTACCCGCAACTCGTACCGCTGGCAACTACGGTCGCGCTACCTCTTGGATGGCTAAGGCCGTTTTGGCTAAGTTCTATCTCTACTGGTCATCACCCTATGATGGTTCAGCAGGTTACGGCGCTAACAAGTGGGCTGAGTGTAAGGCTCTCTTGGACGAGATTATGGCAAGTGGTGTAGATGCTAAGGGTCAGAAGTATCAGCTGGCTGCTAACTATGGCGACCTGTGGCACTACCAGACCGCTGACTGGTCAGGTGAGTCAGTATTCGACGTACAGTTCACTCACGCTGGTACCACCTCACAGACTGCTTCTCCTTTCCACACCTACGCTACTGAGCCTTCAGGTGCTCTGGGTTATGGTGGTTGGGGCTTCTACCAGCCTTCATTCGAGTTCGTTAACAGCTACATCGTTGACGACGCTGGTCTGCCTTTGCCTACAGCTACTTATCAGGCAATGCCCGCTTTGATTCCTCTGGGCGAGGGTGAGAAGACTGACCTGGTAACTGCTACCGATCCTCGTCTGGATGTTAACGCTGGTCGTTTCGGCGTTCCCTTCCTCGATTGGGGTGTTCTGGATGCAAGCAAGTGGTCATCATACGTTCGTGACTACACCAATGGTGGTATGTACTTGAACAAGAAGAACCACGGTTGGAAGGCCGAGCGTGGCGCTGGTAAGCCTACGAACCCCACTTCAACCACTGTTAACTACCACATCATCCGCTACGCCGACATCCTCTTGATGCGTGCTGAGGTTGCTTTGCACGACGGCGATTTGGAGATGGTACGCGACATCATCAACCAGATCCGTACCCGCGCTGCTAACGGTTTCGTTGCTGCTGCTGAGGATGCAGGTTATGTAATGGAGAACAAGGTAACGGGCGAGACCGTTCCTGGTGCTGCTGCTAACTACCGTATCGGTATCTACACCAAGCCTTTCGCTTCGGCTTCTGAGGCTCAGGTTGCTCTTGAGCGCGAGATCCGTCTCGAGTTCGGTATGGAGGGTCACCGCTGGTTCGATATCGCACGTTGGGGTAAGGCTGCTGACGTACTTAACAACTACGCAGCTGCTGAGCGCAACTTCGGTTTGGGTAAGTTCATCAACACTTATAGCCCCTCGTGGGTTAACTTCCCCATCCCGCAGGCTGAGATCCAGACCGCTATGGGTCGCTTCGTACAGACCGCTAACTGGAAGTAATAACTACGGAAAACAACCCCTCTCCGATGAGCGTGCGCCTTCGGGTTGCACGCTCGGCGAGAGGTCAGTGTAAAAAAGACTCTTTCACACCTTAAACAAAGTCTTTTACACCTAATAGAAAATTATTTCGGGCCTGCCCTTCGGGGCGGGCTTTTTTTGTTGATGGAGGGGGCGTGTGGGGAGTGAGATTGCGTGATGGAGGTTCGATCGTGCGGGAAGTGAGATTGCGTGATGGAGGTCCGATCGTGCGGGAAGTGAGGTTGCCGCGTCGCCGCGCTCCTCGCAATGACGTTTTTGGGGGGGCCTCGCAATGGTACGAGCGCACACAAAAAAGGACTCCCCAAAAGAGTCCTCCCCCGAAAAGAATGAGAGGGCGCCAAACTAAGTTTGGCACCCTCTCTTCGTTTAGACCTCACAAGATGTTATGAGATCATTGTGGATTTATTATGCTCTTACCAGAAGAACTTAATTATTTCCAGTTAGGAGTCTGTACAAAGCGACCCTGAGCCGTAACGACCTCTGAATCGGGGATAGGCATACATACCCAGTTGGGAGAGTAGGTGTTGGTGTACTTCTTCTGATACTTCGACTCGTAAACTGCGAAGTTGTTCAGAACGTCAGCAACCTTACCCCAACGGGTGATATCGAACCAGCGGTGACCCTCCATACCGAACTCGAGACGACGCTCGCGCTCAAGAGCAGTCTGAGCCTCAGCAGCCGAAGCAAACGGAGTGTTGTAGATACCGATACGGTAGTTAGCAGCAGCAGCGGGAAGAGTCTCGCCTGTTACCTTGTTCTCCATAACGTAGCTACCGTTGGTAGTCTCGTCAGCAGCCTGATAGTAGTTAGCCGCACGGGTACGAACCTGGTTGATGAGATCACGAACCATCTCCAAATCGCCGTCGTGCAAAGCAACCTCAGCACGCCACAACAGAACGTCAGCGAAGCGGATCAAGTGGTAGTTAGCTGCGTTAGATACTGCGTAGGTGCTCAGTGAGGAGCTACCACGCTGCGCCTTGTGAGCAACCAACTTCTTGTTCATATACATACCACCGTTGGTGTAGTCACGAACCCAACCGTTAAGCTCGGTAGGAGTACCATAGTCGTGGTAAGCAACGCCGAAACGACCAGCGTTAACATCCAGACGAGGATCGGTGAAGGTAGCCAAATCGGTCTTGGGTGAGCTTGACACGGGAGGAGTCAAAGCCTCAAGAGACTGATACTCAGCAACGGGCAAAGGCAGACCTGCCTCGTCAACGATGTAGCTATTTACGAACTCATAAGTAGGCTGGTAGAATCCCCAACCACCGATACCCATTGCTGAGGGAACAGCAGTTGCCCACTGGTGAGTGCTGTGGTTAGTGTGATACTGCGTACCAGAGATGGTGTACTGGATGTCAAATACTGACTCACCTGACCAATCCGACTCGGGATAAGTAAAGAGTGAGTTGTAGTCGGGAGCCAACTGATACTTCTGACCCTTAGCATCTACACCACTTGCGATGATCTCGTCCAAGAGAGCCTTACACTCAGCCCACTTGTTAGCGGTGTTGGTAGTGCCGTTGTAGGGTGATGACCAGTAGAGGTACAACTTAGCCAAAACAGCCTTAGCCATCCAAGAGGTAGCGCGACCATAGTTACCATCGGTACGAGTTGCGGGCAGACCAGCAATAGCAGCCTTAAGGTCAGCCTCAACCTTGTCCCAGATGAAGATATAGTTGCCGCTCTCGTCAACGTTCGAGATCTGCGGGTCGGTAGATGCCTCGTAGTCCTCAACCGTTACATAAGGAGCATTGGGACCGAAGATACGGATAGCGTCGAAGCCCCATACACCCTTGATGAAGTAAGCCTGAGCCATAATGTCTGACTTGTTGGGCAGTGCTGCATCGTCCATCTTGTTAGCCAACGACAGAATGATGTTTGCACGCTTCATTGACTCGTAAACTGCATCCCAGCGGTTCTTGATATAACCGTTTGATGCTACCCAACCCCAAACCTCAAGCTGAGTGAGGTCAGACTGGTCACCTGCGGTCGATCCCTTGTTGGCGTCACCACCAACGATATCGCCCCATACCCAGTTTGAGAGTGATGCCTCACCCATACCACCAGCTGATGAAAGCATATTGTTGAAAGTAGAGTAAGCTGCGGTAAGCAGGTAATCGACACCCTCGGCGTTAGAGAGAGTCTCCAAGCTGGTGCTCGATACGGGAGTGATCTCCAGGAAATCGTCGCCGCAACCAGTACTCATAGTCAGTGTACCCAGAGCGAACGCTGAATATAATAATACCTTTTTCATATTAATAATCTTTTTTATCGTTAATGTTTATACTGTCTGTGTGTGATTGAACTTCAGCGGATTAGAAGTCAATGTTAACACCGAACAAGTACTGACGAGGCATACCGTATGAACCGTAGTCGATACCGCGGTAGCGGTCTGAAGACTGACGAACCTCGGGATCCAGACCCTCGTAACCGGTCAAGGTGAATACGTTAGAGAGCTGAACGTAGAAGCGGATGCGTGACATTTTGATCTTCTGCAGGATCGACTTAGGCAGAGTGTAACCCAAAGTCAAAGTCTGCATACGCAGGTAAGAACCGTCGGTGATGTACTGTGAGTGTACAACGTTGTTCTCAGCGTAGGTATCACCACGAACCCACAAAGGCAGAGTACCGTTGGGGTTAGTCTCGGGATGCCAAGCATTCTCTACGCGGTCGTATGAGAATGAGTCTGAAAGATTACCCCACAGGGTGTAGTACTCATAGTGCTTGAACAGGTCGTTACCAATGGAGAAGTAGAGGTAAGTGCTCAAATCCCAGTTCTTCCAACCAAGACCGATGTTAACACCACCGGTGAGATCGGGGTGAGGATTACCAATGATCGTACGGTCATTGTCGTTGATCTTGCCATCACCGTTGATATCCTTCCACTTGTAGTGACCAACCATATTCTGAGCATCCTCGTGCCAGATCAGGTTGCCAGTCTCAGGATTAACCTCACTGGATACACCGTAAGGTACAACGCCATAGTTGATTACATCGTCAACGCTCTTGTAGATACCGTCGTTGACGTAACCGTAGAACATACCGATAGGCTGACCCTCGGTGGTGATAGTTACGTCGTTCAAACGAGTGTCGATGAACAGGTCAGATGCACCCAGACGAGCTACGTTGTTCTTGTACCAAGAAGCGTTAGCTGAAATGTTGTATGAGAACTGACCAATCTTGTCGCGCCAACCTACCTGGAAGTCAACACCAGTGTTCTCCATATCACCAGTATTTACTGAAGGCTTGGTACCAGTACCTGCGAGTGAAGTCCAAGAAGCGGGAACCAACATATCGGTGGTCTTCTTGTAGTAAACATCAACGCTTGCGGTCAAACGGTTGCGGAAAGCGGTCAAGTCGATACCACCGTTGATCATCTCAACAGTCTCCCAACGAGCCTCGCTATCACCCAACACTGACGTTGCGTAACCAGTAGCTGCAGTACCGTTGGCACCAGCGATGTCATACATATAAGCGGTAGAGTTAGCAAACTGGAATGCGTAGTTGTAGTTACCAATGTCAGAGTTACCAGTGGTACCGTAACCAGCACGGATCTTCAAGTCGTCCAACCAATTGTCGTGAGCCTGAGCGAGGAATGACTCGTCAGAGATACGCCAACCGAGTGATACTGAGGGGAAGTTACCCCAACGGTGCTTAGATGCAAAACGTGAAGATGCATCACGACGGAAAGTAGCGGTTACCAGATACTTACCCTTGTAAGAGTAGTCACCACGAGCGAACAAACCGAACATAGTGTTCAAGCTACCCTGACCACCGCTGTTACCTACGGTTGAAGAGTCACCATTGTCGATTACCCAAGTGTTGGGGTCGTTCGGGAAGATGTAGTTCTGACGAGATGCAGACAAGTTGCGGCCGATACCATTCTTCAAAGCCTCGGTACCGATCATAATGGTCATATCGTGATCATCAGCGAAGGTGTGCTTGTAAGTAGCGGTGTTGGTCCACTGCCAATTGAAGCCCCAAGAACCTGACTCGGTGAAGTAGTTACGTGATGAACCCTCCTTATCCCAAGCGATGGTCTTCTCTGAGAAAGTGTTGCTCCAAGCACCATTCAACATAGTAGAGAACTGAGTCTTAAGAGACAAGCCCTTGATCCAAGGATCCTTAACCTCAAGGAATGCAGAAGCCTGCAGACGGAAGTCACGGCTCCAGTCACCACGGGTGTTCGTAATAGAAGCCAACGCTGACTCTGAACGACCACCGTTACCACGAGAACCTGCCAACTCACCACCTACGTTGTAAGCGGGAACCCACATATTCATAGTATAGGTACGACCGAAGGTAGAGTCATCACTCTGGCTACCCATCTCACCCTGACGCTTCATAGTTGCAGCGTTCAGGTTCAAGCCCATCGTAACGTGCTTACCAGCGTTGAAGGTAGAGTTAGCACGAACACTGTAACGCTCGAAAGCAGACTCCTTGATAGTACCCTCACGATCCAGGTAACCGAATGAGATTGAGTACATACCGTTCTGGCCACCACCAGTGAGTGAAAGCTCGTGGTTGTGTGAGAGAGCGGTCTGAGTTACCAAGTCGAACCAGTTGGTACCACGACGAGCCTCCTCCTCAGTGCCACCAAGAACCTCCTTGATGTAGTAGTAAGAAGAAAGAGCGTAAGAGTTAGCACCGTCTGACTGGTAAGCGTCAACCATACCCTGGTATGAACCGAAACGAGCCATAGCCTGCTCCTTAGACAGACCAGAAGGAACGATGGTGTAAGGCATCTGCAGCTCACCGTTCTTGATAGAACCGAACTGACCGTGACCTACGGTGTTGATGTCAACGCCACGATAGTTAACCTGGTTCCACTGTGACTGCTCCTCAGCCTTCATATAGTCCCAAGCACCGAGCATATTGTAGCCATCGTTTGCCATCTCTCCGAGAGAGATGTAGCCATTGTAAGATACGCGAACCTTGCCCTCCTTGTTACCCTGCTTGGTAGTAACGATGATTACACCGTTAGCAGCACGAGCACCATAGATAGCGGTTGCAGCAGCATCCTTCAATACCTGCATTGTCTCGATGTCGTTGGGGTTAACTGATGCGATGTTCACGCCCTGTACACCGTCAACGATGATCAAGGGGTCAGAACCGTTAACAGAGCCGACACCACGGATACGGATAGTAGACTCACCGGCAGGACCTCCTGAGTTGGTGATAGTCACACCAGCAGCACGACCCTGCAATGCCTCAGCGAAAGATGAAACGGGCTGCTCAGCAATAGCGTCGCGAGATACGACAGCAACTGAACCCGTAATATCCTTCTTGGCCTGCGTACCGTAACCAACGACTACAACCTCATCCAGAGCCTGAGTATCCTCAGCGAGCTGAACGTCGATAGTGGTGTGAGCACCAACAGTGATCGACTGCGAAGTGTAACCGATGAACGAGAAAGTAAGGATATTCGCGGGCGTAGCCTCGATCGAATACTTACCATCTACGTCGGTAGTAGTTCCCTGGTCTGTTCCCTCAACAGCAACAGTAACACCGGGGATAGGAAGATTTGAAGCATCTGTTACCGTACCGGTAATAGTTACTTTACCTCCCTGCGCGTAGGCCATCGTACTAATGCATAATGCGATAGCCATCATAATGAGTTGTGTAAATCTCCTCATAGTGATAATGTTTAAAGGTTAGTAAAAAGTATTAATTAGGTAAATTGTTATTGTCTTTATGTCTAATTCAATTACAAATCTACAAATAAAAAAGTAGAGAAACAAATATTTCTCACGAAAAAAAATAATATTTCGCAATTTTTATCGTTTCCTAAAATTTTGCTCAATCCGCCGTTATTAAAAAAAATTAATATCTATCCACCTCCGCGCACGCCGCCCCACGCTCAGCCATTCGCAGCCTCAAAGGGGACAAAATTGGGGTGTTATTATATAATATATAAATATAAGTATAGGCCGACGGCGGCAAATGCGGAGCGAAACCGACCAAATGTTTGCCAAGATGGATACGATCGCCCGCCCACTGCAGCGACGAAAACCAAAAATGCAACAGAAAGGTCAGAAAATGGAGTTTTGAAAAATTTTATTTATTGCGAGCGCGATACTCCAAATGGGCTATTCTGACCAGCCGCCACGACCGAGCTACAGAGTCAAGCGCAAAATTATGAATATGGGAAATAGCCTTTCGCCCAAGAGATGGCCAACATAAAAGAAAAAATGGACAAACAGGGGAAGTGGCCTAATGATCAAAAAAGAGAACAAGCCCAAAAGATAGAGAAACAAAAAAAAGGACAAACCTCTCGATTTGTCCTCTTTAGTAGCGGGGGGAGGACTCGAACCTCCGACCTCCGGGTTATGAGCCCGACG
>CAZWHN010000037.1:0-14678 GCA_964633635.1 uncultured Alistipes sp.
GGCTGTTGAGCGTCAAATGGCTACATATCCCTACTCAACACTGCGCGATCTGTACAAGAATTTCTTTCAGGATCGCTTCGGCCCGGGGCACATCATTGCCGATAGCTCGTCGGCCGATCGCTATCTGCGCTACGAGCTATCCACAGTCGAGAGTATGGAGGGTGCCGACTACGAGCCTACGGGCTACGAGGGACGATTCGTGCGTGTCAATCTGCGTGTGATTAGCGACGGCCGTGTCCCGTACGACACCTTCTTCAACGCATTTGTGCGAAGCGTGAATGGCATCGAACCTATGCCTATCGAGGAGTGGGAGCGCGAGTGGACAATGATCGACTCGGTGATTCAGTCGATGGGGATTTCGCTTGCAAATACCGAGGCCGACCGTGCCGAGATTGAGGCCCTAATACGCGGCGGCGAGTATGTTATGCACCACAGCGAGCTGTTCAATAGCCACTACCAGCCGCACTATCGCATCATCGAACGCGAGATCTTCGAGCGTGAGATATTGCCGTTGCTTTGATCTGCGACAAAATAAAATTGAGTAAAAAACCGAAAAAGGCAATATTTTTGAATGATTGATGGCGTGATGCTTTTAATTACAACGAAATTTTGTACCTTTACAAAGTCCATCGGTCGCTACCGTACTCTTTAATCGGGAAAATAGGAGTGCCCGCAGAGATCGCCAAGACCGAAAAAAGAAAAAGAAATTAACATACAAATTGTTTTTACTATGCAAACGACAAGTATTAAACTCTACTCGTTGGGTTACAACGAGGCTCGCACCTACGTCGCAGCAGCGCTCTTCGTGGTGGGAAACATTCTGTTGCCTCAGCTCTGCCACCTTGTTCCGCAGGGCGGTATGATCCTTCTTCCGATCTACTTCTTCACCCTGATCGGTGCCTACAAGTATGGCTGGAAAGTGGGCTTGCTGACGGCAGTTCTTTCGCCCATTGCCAACCACTTGCTCTTCGGTATGCCCGCAGCAGCGGTGTTGGTTCCCATCTTGGTTAAATCGACCGTGCTGGCCGTGGCTGCCGCTTATGTTGCTTCGCACTCGCGTCGCGTAAGCCTTTCGCTTATTGCCGCCGTGGTATTGCTTTATCAGGGCATCGGCTCGGCTTTCGAGTGGGCTTGGACGGGTAGCTGGATGGCTGCCGTGCAGGATTTCCGTCTGGGTATCCCGGGTATGCTGTTGCAGATCGTGGGTGGCTACCTCTTTATCAAGTATCTGTTGAAGAAGTAATTTCATCCAATGCCAAATAAAAAAGGACTGCTCTTGCGGGCAGTCCTTTTTATTTACACATAATCGAAAATTAGTCGTTAGGGTAAGCAGCGATAAATACATTGCGCGCACGCAACTCGTCCTGAATCTTGTGCAACTCGCGCAGCGACACCGTACCCACAACATATTTGTAATCGTCCGAGATGTAGTTCTCCAGCACACTATCGAACTTCACCAGATCGAGGTCGGCATAGTCCGAGTAGCGGTAATAAACGCGGAACGAGTGGTCGGTGGTGTAGCGAGGCAGCTGCGAGTCGTTGCGTTTCTTGTACTCGTACTTATAGTCGTACAGACAAGCCGTAATATCGCTCAGCACGGCCGAGCCAGTGGGGTAGGCACCCGCGCCACGACCGAACATAAACTGCTTGTCGTAGAACAGACCCTTGATCACCACGCCATTGAACTCGTCCTCGACGCTGTAGATGTACTTATTGCGTGAAATAAGCTGCGGCATAACGCTCATAATGAGCTTATTGTCGATCTTCTCGACGTGAGCCACGAGCTTAAATCGGCGCTCCTTCTCGTTGGCGAAACGGATGTCGTCGTCGTTCATATTCGAGATACCGAACGTGAAGATATCCTTCGGCGGAACGTACAATCCGAAGGCGTGAACGGTGATGATGATGAGCTTAAAGAGCGAGTCCCAGCCGTCGATATCGAGCGTGGGGTTGCTCTCGGCAAAGCCCAGATCCTGAGCCAGTTTGAGCGCATCCGTGTACGACATCTTCTCGTTGAAGATCTTCGAGAGGATGAAGTTCGACGAGCCGTTCAGAATACCCTTCACCGAGGTCAGGAGGTCGTTGTCGTAATACTCCTCGAGGTTGCGGATCACGGGGATACTACCACACGCCGAAGCGTCATAGAGTAGAGCCACATTGTAGCGAGCCTGCAACTCGATAAGCTCCTCGATGTGGTGGGCCAGCATCTTCTTATTACCCGACACCACGGGAAGCTCCATCTTCAGCGCACGCTTGACAATGTTGTAGGCAGCATCGGCATCGTCGATAAGCTCCACGATGAAGTTGATATCGGGATCGTTGAATACATCGTCGGGATTGGCCGTAAACTCGGCCTCCACGCCACGCTCCTTGTTCAAGTCACGCACGCAGATACGCTTGATCTCGACATTCTTCGATCCGATACGCTTCAGCACGTCGTACAGACCACGGCCCACGGTACCAAAACCAAACAGGCCAATGTTTAATTTCTTTCCATTCATAGTTCTATCTGTTTTTCGTTTATTTATTCAAAAAATCCAAAATAATTCTATTCAACTGCTCATACTCGACCAAAAAACCGTCGTGACCGAAGTCGGAGTCGATCAGGTGATACTCCACATCGGGAATATTCTCGACCATAACGGTATGATCCGATGGCGGGAAGAGTATATCCGAAGTGATGGCCACCACAAGGCTCTTTGCCTTAATGCCCCGCAGCACATCCTCCACACGTCCGCGTCCGCGACCCAAATTGTGCGAATCGACAGCCTGCGAAAGACGGTAGTAGGAGTAGGCATTGAAACGACGACGTAACTTCTCGCCTTGATAGCGCTGGTAGGAGTGTACTCGACGCTCGATGCCTGCCTCGTCGGGCACGGCATCCTCCTGCGTCTTGTCGTAGGCCACGCCACCGCGATAGCTCAGCAGAGCCAAACTGCGTGCCGTAGCCATTCCCGTAAGTCCTGCTTCGGGATTGCGCTCGCCAAAGGTCGAATCGCACTCGATGGCCATACGCTGCGACTCGTTGAATGCCGCAGCCCACGGCTTGGTGCGAGGGGTAGTGGCGATGAAGGCGGCGTGCTCGGCAAAGTCGGGCTGCATAACACACCACTCCAGGCACTGGAAGCCTCCGATCGAGCTACCGATGAGCATCTTCACACGCGCGATACCCAGATGCTCGGCCAAAAGCTGATGCGCACGCACCATATCGCGCACCGTCACAATCGGGAAATCGCCATACCACGGCTCACCCGTTGCGGGATTTATAGTGAGTGGTCCCGTTGTGCCATAGTACGAGCCGAGGAAGTTGGCGCACACGGTAAAATACTTCGCAGGATCGAGAAAACAACCCTCCTCCACCGTGTGAGGCCACCAATCGGCAACGTCCGAATTGGCCGTCAGGGCGTGAGCCACCCATATCACGTTGCTACGGTCGGCATTCATCTCGCCGAAGGTGTCGTAAGCAATCGTGAGCGAAGGCAGCACCTCACCGCACTCGAGCCTAAAAGGGGCGTCGTATGTGAATATCTGTGCCATCTACTCTACATTTGCAAAAGCCTGCTCGAAATCCTCGATAATATCCTCCACATTCTCCAATCCGAGCGAGATACGCAACAGCGTAGGCGTAACGCCAGCGGCCTTGAGGTCGGCCTCGCTGAGCTGCTTGTGGGTGGTTGATGCGGGGTGGGTAACGACCGTAATCGAGTCGCCGATCATAGTCATATTGGCTGCCAGCTTGAGCGACTCGACAAAACGCACCGTGCTATCGAGCGAGCCCTTCAGTTCGATTGTAAACACAGCCGACGAGCCGTAGCGGTAATACTTTTTCGCATTCTCATATCCTGCGTGATCCTCAAAGCCGACGAAGCTAACTCGCTGTACCTTGGGGTGATTGCGACAATACTCGGCCAGACGCCACGTCGATTCTACCTGATGCTTAACACGCAACGAGAGGGTCTCCAGACCAATCATCATAAGGTATGAGTCGAACGCCGAGGGGCAGCAACCGAAGTCGCGCAGGCCATCCACACGGCACTTTACGATAAATGCCGCAGCGCCGAACGCCTCATACAGATTCAGTCCGTGATACCCCTCCGACGGCCCGTCGATCTGGGGGAACTTGCCATTTGCCCAATTATAATTTCCGCCATCGACGATGATTCCGCCCATAGCCGTACCGTGGCCATTGATCCACTTCGTAGCCGAGTCCACCACGATGTTGGCACCCCAATCGAAGGGATTGCAGAGGAAGCCTGCCGCACCGAACGTATTATCGACCACAAAGGGAACATCACGACGCTTTGCCAGCTCGCCCAAAGTCGCTAAATCAGGCACATCGCAGGTAGGATTACCCATACTCTCGGCATAGATCATCTTCGTGCGGTCGTCGATCAGTGCCTCAAAATCCTCGGCCTTCTCGCTCTTGGCGATGCGGCAGTCGATACCCAACTTACGCAACGAGATGCGGAACTGATTGTAGGTTCCGCCATAGAGGAACGGCGAGGCCACGATGTTATCGCCTGCCTCGGCCAGAGCCGTCACCGTAATCAGGATTGCCGACATACCCGAAGCGAGTGCCAACGCTCCCACACCATTATATAATGCAGCCACACGCTCCTCGTAGGCCGATGTTGTGGGGTTGTGCAGGCGAGTGTAGATGTTACCGCCCTCGCTAAGCTCGAACAGGCGAGCCGCATAGTCGCAGCTCTTGAAGTGATAGGCGGCCGTGGGGTAGATCGCCACGCCACGCGAGCCAGTGTGATCGACGTGATAGCCGCCGTGTATCTGTCGTGTTTCAAAACGTAATTTCTTGTCTGACATAACCAAATATTTTTTGCTCGACCTTGTGGGCCGAACTATAATTTACGGAATAATAGTCTTTTCGTTGGGGATAGATTAACGATTTTGTGTCTTCGACACAAGGCGGCGCATAGCCACCCGAAAAGATGAACGTGCCTAACGGCACATTCGCATATAACGCATAGGCATTCGCTCTGCGCAAGAGATGAGAGACGATATATTGCAACTATTGGTCATATTCTCGTTTTTGGTGATACAAATATAATCAATATTTTTCAAATATCTTAATTATCGCCCATAAAAATGCGCCCACGATTGCAGAAACAATATTTTTTGCGTAATATTGCATAGAGAACAAAATTCCAATTACTATGAAAAAACACCTCTTATTCAGCCTCCTTTGCCTTGCCACCTCGTGCCACACCGAGCAGCGTGTGGGCGATGTTTACGCTGGCTGGCACAAGGGCGAGATGGATATTCACCACATCTACACAGGCCGTGGTGAGTCGAGTTTTCTGATTCTGCCCGATGCTACGACGTTGCTTATCGACGTGGGCGACCACGACCCAACGGTCGAGCAGTATGCGCTGATGGCCGAGGCTATGCCCGACCGCGAACGTCGTGCTGGCGAGTATGTTGCACGCTACATCGAGCGAGTGAATCCCAACGGCACACAGGTCGATTACCTGATGCTCTCGCACTTCCACAACGACCATATGGGCACCGCAGCAGCACCCGCCCAGATGACCGAAGGACGTGCGATAGACTACTACCTCACGGGTATTGCCGAAGCTGGCGAGTGGCTACGATTCGGAATGCTCTACGACCGTGGATACCCCGACTACAACTATCCGCTCCCCGTCAATGACAAACACACGGCCAACTACCTCGCCTTTGCCGATTACCATAAGTCGCAATACGGTATGCAGCAGGAGCGATTTGAGGTGGGTCGCCTGAATCAGATTACGCTGAAGCACGCTCCCGACAAATACGACTTCTCGATACGCAACCTTGCTGCGAGTGGTGAAGTGTGGAGCGGCGAGGAGGGCAAGACCGTGCGTCTGTACGATCTGAATGAGGCCAACCTCACAGGCTACAACAACGAGAACACCAAGAGCATTGCACTGCGTTTCGACTATGGCGATTTCAGCTACTATTCGGGAGGTGATGTGAGTGGATCGCTGCGCGACGAGCAGGGCGAGAGTTTCAACGTCGAGGCTCGCGTAGGCGAGGTATGCGGCGAAGTGGATGTCTGCAAGGCTAACCACCACTCATACAAGGATGCTATGCACGCCGATTTCCTGCAAGCAGTCAAGGCCAAGAACTACATTCTCAACGTCTGGGATCAGCAGCACACACAGCCCGAGTTGCTCGAGCGAATGATCACCACCGAGCCGCAGGTTGATGGCTACAAGGTCTATTCGGGCTACATCTCGCAGGCTATGCGTCAGGACTTTGCCGCTGAGGCGTGGGCCGATGGCATCTGCCCCGAAGATGGTCACATCGTGATCAAGGCTTACGACAACGGCAGCAAATACAAGATCTACCGTCTCTCGGCACGCGACGAGCAGATGATCATCACGGCTATATACGGTCCTTTCGACACGAAATAACGCTCCGAGCGAAATCTCAAGCACACAAAAGGCTGCCCGCATAGGGACAGCCTTTTTAATTATATGGTACTCAGCAGGCCTGTCAGAACAATCTCACATCTGCAACATCGCCCTGAGGCTACACACTACTGCCAGATATAACTTCCATCATCCTGAAACGCAGTGAAGAAGACCTCGCCGCTCGCCGTTGTCAGCGTGATGTAACGATACGACCCGCCGTGTCCGCCCGAGATGCTTCCCGAGAGTGCAGGCGCGGTGGCCAACATCGGCTTGAGCACCACATTGGGGCTGGTGAAGGTGTAGGTATAGTTGTAGCTAATGTCCGCTGGCTGGCTGTCTATAGGTTTGATCTCACCCGGAGTGTTGCTGCTTCCGCCCTGATACTTCTTGGTGTAACGGGCATTGGTGGCATCCAGGAACTCCAACATCACCACAGCCGATCCACTGTCGGTGGTCTCACTGGTGATCCATCGCGTGCCGTCCAACTTCTCGGGTATTGCAGGCTCGTCGCTCTTGTTGCAGGCAGGCAGTAGGGCGATAACTCCCAACAGAGCCAAAGCCAAAAATAATCTTTTCATAGAAACAAAGGTTTAGTAAATGTTTTGTGTGTTCGATGCTTGCACACATATAAAACACACTATCAAACAAAATATTGCACCGCAAAGATACGATTAATACATTTTGACTACAAATTCTACGCGCACAAATATTTCTCCGATCGAAAGTGTACATTGTGACCAATCGACAAATTATTCTCCGCCGCAGGGCTGTTTCTGCATATTTTTTTGTAATTTTGTGAGAGAATTCAATGGCAAAACAACTAAAATCTATACTGCGTATGAAACAATTTTTCACGACTCTCTCGCTCTCTTTGGTGCTGATGCTTGCGTCACACCACACCGCCTCGGCTCAGCAGGATGTTGCTTTCTGGGGCAAGGAGGATGCCTACCTGATGCGTCAGGCGGCTATGATGTTTGATCTATCAGATAAGGCTTTGAGCGAGAATCCTCCCACCGTAGGAGCTCCCACGGTGCGCAAGCTGGCGCTCTACAACCTCGATGCAATGCTGCACGAAACCAAGTACGATAACTCCGAGCCATTCAAGAACTTCGTGCGCTCACGCACTGGCAAGGTGATCGAGGATATGAAGCAGCCCGTGAAGAAGGGTGCGAAGATATATAAGATCTACAACGACGGCTTCGTGGCTCGCACCAAGAGTGTCACCATCGCCTTCGACGTAGTGCGCGGAACACTCAAGGGCGAGAAGATCATCTCGGACGAGCTGATCAGCACCATCGTCGATCAGTGCGACATCCTCTTTCTCACCCACAACCACGGCGACCACGTCGATCGCTTCGTTGCCGACCGCTTCATCAAGGCTGGCAAGCCCGTCATTGCGGCGTCGGAGATATTGAAGGGTGTCGAGGGCGTTACCCACTACCGCTCGGAGAGCGAGGTGCTACGCCACTCGGTTGATCTGCTCACGGGAGAAAGACTTTCATTCAGCATCTACCCGGGCCACCAGAGCGAGATGATGTGCAACGTATATGCTGTCACCACCCCCGAGGGCCTCACGCTTGCACACACGGGCGACCAATATCTCAAGGAGGATTTCGAGTGGATCGAGAAGGTGAAGGAGGATAAGCCGCAGATCGACGCACTGATGATCAACTGCTGGTCGATGAACATCGCCGATGCCATCAAGGGCTTCAATCCCCGCTACGTCCTGACGGGTCACGAGAACGAGATGGGCCACACGATCGACCATCGTGAGGCATTCTGGCTCACATTCCAAAAGATGGAGCCCGTCGAGCACAACTACGTCGTAATGGGTTGGGGCGAGTGGTTCTCGTTCAAATAACTCGTGCCACCTCAAATAAAAAAGCAGTCCTCGCCACGCCGGGGACTGCTTTTTCTTTATCGTAGGAATCGTATCCGCTCCATTTTTCGGGGTTTTGCCGTAGCCTCACCCTCGGGATAACCCAAACAGAGGTGCACTCGGGCAACGTAGTGCTCCTCGATCCCCGCCTGACGCTGAATCTCACGCCCAAACTCTGTGCGGAAGGTATCCTCGGCGCGGCTCACATAACAACTCCCCACACCGAGCGACCACGCTGCCGTCATCATATTCATCGCCACCGCCGTGCAGTCGTGCACGCCGTAGAGCCATCGCTCGGGAGCGAACAGCGTAATGACCGTCGGTGCATCATAGAATCCGCTCTCGATCGAGTCATCGTCGGCTATGCTACGCTGCGTCACAGAGACGAAACGTATGCCGTCGGAGTTGGCAGCCCCAAACAATTTCCTATTCAGTCGGCCAAGGCGAGCATTTGTCGCCTCATTCTGGCAGACCAATATCTGCGGCGACTGACGACCACCCGCCGTAGGGGCATACAATCCCGCTTCGAGAATCTGTCGCAGCACCTCGTCAGCAATCTGCTCACGTCGAAAGCGACGTATCGTGCGACGCTCCCTTAGGCATCGTATCACATCATTCATTGCCCACCTCCTTCCAACACTGCGGATCGGCTGCATAGAAATTGTGTGTGTATCCATAGGCCACAGCTGGACATCCGCGGCAGAATCGCAGTAGTTCGCACTTCGCACACTTCTCGAATCTATCGTACTGACGATACTCCTCCATCCGCTCACCCACAAACTGTTCGTAGAGCGGAGTCTCGAAGACATTACCCACACAACTCTCCATTCGTCGGCAGGCCATAACATTTCCATCGGGCAGGATCGTCAGATGGCAGTTGGCGCAGTTGCATCCGTCGTAGATCACATCTTCGCTCGCCCCTTCGGGAATCGTGAAAAGTCCTCGCTCGTAGAGGAATAGTGTCCATAGATGATCCTTCAGATTGAATGCCGTACCTCGATCCTTGTACTGCTCGAACTTCTGCCACATCACACCAAGGAAGTCGCGGTATTCAGCTGGAGAGATGTGCGTACTCTTCTCGAAGCTGGTGGGGCAGTAGCGAGCAAAGGCAAAGATATCGACTTCGTGCTCCACGACAAGATCGACAATCGAGGGTATCTCGGCAATGTTCATCCCCGACACCGTGGTCATAATGGCACATTTGATCCCCGCACGACGTATGCACGCAATCTTCTCGATCGTCTCGTCGAATGATCCTGGGCGACGAATCTTGTCGTGTGTCGAGCGCAGTCCGTCGATCGAGAGTTGATACTTATCACATCCGTATGAGCGCAGACGACTGCACACCTCGTCCGAGAGGTGGAACGGATTGCCAAGAATGGTAAAGGGTATCTCGTGCTGACGCAGGAGCTCTAACACATTCCAAAATCGAGGATGCAGGATCGGGTCACCACCCGTCAGATAGATGTAGGGCAGACGCTGCATCCGATGGCACATTGCAAGTATGCTGTCCAACGTACGCTCGATATCGGCCATCGACATCGTTTTAAGTTTCAGGTGGTTATCCTCCGAGAAGATGTAACAATGTTTGCATCGCTGATCGCACGCATCGGTGATGTGCCATTGAAAAGCGAAGTACTCCATAATGCATTAGAATTAAAAAAGTGCTTCGTGACGGAGCCTACGCTACCGCCCGAAGCACTTGATGGTTAATCAACTGATTATTTCTCACCTGCACCGCAAGCCGAACCGCAAGCAGCGGGTTTGGGCTCCTGAGGCTTCTCATCGCTAGCTGCGCCACAAGCCGATCCACAAGCACCGCTTGCGCCATTACCACCATCGTTAGCGCACAGATAACCCTGTGCTGTTCTCATCACGGCATTGCCGCTGATGCGTACAAAATTCTTTTTCATAATCCAATAAAGTTTTAAGTTTAACAAATATCTGAGAAACAGATTATTTCAACGACCACTCAATAAGGTCGGCCATATACTTACGGCTATCCTTGCCAAACCAACCCGTCTGCGTCATCTTGCCCTCTGGGCTTCGGCGGGTAGGGCCTTTGCGCTCAATACCCTCGTCGCCACCCATCAGCAGGGCGACCATCGTCTCGGCGCAGGCAAACAGTTTGCCGCCGCTCTCCAACTCAACGTACGAGGCGTGCAAATATCCGTCGTCCATACACACGCTTGCGGGGATGCCGCCCTTGACGCTACGCATACCCGTGCAAGGCACCTCATAACGTCCCTTAAAAATCTCATTCTCAAAGCTCACAGCGCCATTGTTACCTGCGATTTTATTATCGTAGCCGAACTCAATACCGAAGGGCGTAGTCACAGCATTGATGTTGTAAGGCTCCAAAAGCACTCGATGAGACTCCTCGTCAACAAAGACAATGAGCGCACCTCCACGATTGATGAAATTCACCAAAGCCGTAGCCTCCTCCGCAGTGATATTCTTCTGCAAATCGTGCTGCAAGGGCGAGAGCATCAGCACCACATCCACCTCCGCAAGTGTAGCTTCGCTGAAAGGTTGATCCTCGTTGATGACCAGATCGGCACCATTGTCGGCCGCCATCTGCTGATAATCGGGCACAACGTCGGCCGTGTAGGAGCTACCCAAGCATTGGCCGTGCGATTTGTCGAAAAGAATTACGGGCCTCTTCTCGGCCTCAGACGCACAAGAGAGCATCAGCGATGCAACGAAAAATAGAATAAGTTGTTTCATAGCAATTTTGATTTGTTTTTATGCAAACAAATATAACTACTACATCGCTAATA
The DNA here is from genome assembly GCA_964633635.1 of uncultured Alistipes sp. Classification (GTDB taxonomy): domain Bacteria; phylum Bacteroidota; class Bacteroidia; order Bacteroidales; family Rikenellaceae; genus Alistipes. The sequence goes on from CAZWHN010000037.1 coordinate 11,073, forward strand.
AACAAGATGTTACCACTCCGACACATAGTTTCCGCGCAGTAACTATTACACATTCTCAGCCGCTTATCTCGGCAACTTTTTTAGAAAAACCACAAAAAAATTGGCCCTCACCCCGTGGGGCGAAGGCCAATCATATTTTTCGGGAAGTCCCCTTTATATTTTAAGGTGTCGCCCGATGGCACACCTCCGCAACCGAGCACTTACTCCTCGGGGGCAAACATAGGATCCCACGAAGGAAGCATAATGGGCTTCTGGTCGAGCAACTTCATCACATCGGCAGGAACGTACTTCTTCTCCACTACCAGACGGAACATATACTCGTTGAACCACTCGTCGGTCATAATCATATTACCCTGATAGCCTGACGAGGGGCCCCAGCTATTCTCAACCATCCACTTCTTGGTCTTGCCCGTGGTGGGGTCGATATCCACTGCGATGAGGGTCATAGCGTGTGACGAGAGCGACGAATAGGTTTGGATTCGCTGCTTCTTATCCATCGGAAGCGAGGTGCGGAACAACGACTCATAGTCGTAAGCGTTGATATCCAACACACCCGTCGAACGGTTAGAGAACTTACCCACGTCGCAAGAGAAGTACATTGCGGTGTTATCCTTGATCGAGGCGATAGCCATCTCCTTGATGCGCTCGATGGGGAGATTCAGGTAAACCCAGTTCTCGCCGTCATAGACGTGGCGGTCGTACTCGATCTCATACACCTTGCCGTACTCGCGCGAGGGATCGTTCATAACCATAATGTAGTTACCCTCCAAATCCTCGCCGATGTACTCCTCGTAGAAGCTCTTCGGGGTGTAGATCTTCTTGCTAACCACATTGCCCTCCTTGTCGTAGCGAGTCCACTCGAACTCGGTGGGAGGAACGCCAACACACTCAACCAGAATACGATACACCTCACTCAACATAGCCTCCTTGCGAACAGCAGTCTCGGCGGGCTTCAGTTCACGCAACTCCAAAGCATACTCGCGCAGCTTCTGACGCAGGATGTTGAGCATACCGCTGGTATTGTTGCTCTGATAGGTCTCGGGCATAGCGGCCTTGGGCACAACGCCGTACTTCATAATCAGGTTCGACACACCCGTGAACTGACCACCGTCGCCAATGGGGTTCTTGATGAGCCAATCGACCTTACGATCATCCATCGGAAGATCGCGCGTGTCGATGATAGCCTGCAAGAAGAGGTTCGACTTCTCCAGCAGGTCGTAGAACGAATTGTAATTCTGCGAGAACTCAAATCCAGGCAGGTCGTACTTGTCGATCATCTTGGCACGCAACACGTTCAAGCCGGTGAACAACCAGCAACGTCCCGACGAGAGCTGATTGGTGATACCCTTGGTCTTCACGCGATCCGAGAAGTGGGTGTCGATCATTGCCAACGACTCCGAATTTACGGCTAAAGCCGCGATAGAGTTCGACGACAAAGCATTCTTGATAGCCTTCTGCTCAGCCGAGCCTGTGTAGCTCTTGCTGATACGGGCGAGCATCTCGGCACTGATGCCGCCATCCTGAGTCTGTGCCGAAGCACCGAGCGCGCCCATCAAAAGAGCCGCGCAAATAAAAAGTCTCTTCATATCATTTAGGTTAAAATTATTTCTCACGGCGAAGATAATAATATTTTTCTAATTATCTTTGTTTCGGCAATTTCGGTTTTGCATTTATCGGGCAAAATATAGATGTTTATGCAATACGCCGAGTTTGCAGGGTGCGCAGTAGGCATCGTAAACGAGAATAATTAATGCTGATTAAGAATGAGAGATAAGATCCAAGCCGTCATCCTCGCCAATGGCGAATACCCATCGGCCGAGACTCCGCTCAAGGTGCTGGGCGAGGCTCGCTACGTTGTATGCTGCGACGGCGGGGCAGACCTATACATTGAGCGTGGGGGGGTGCCCGATGCCATCGTGGGCGACGGCGACTCGCTCTCGGAGCATAATCGCACCCGCTATGCCGACCGCCTGCACCACAACCCCGATCAGGAGACTAACGACCAGACCAAGGCCGTAGAGTTCCTGCTTGCACGCGGTGTAAAGGATATTGCCATCGTGGGTGCCACGGGCAAACGCGAGGATCACACCATAGGCAACGTTGCGCTGCTCGTCGAGTATATGCGTATGGGGGCTACGGTCAGAAGTTACACCGACTACGGGGTACTGATTCCCTGCTCGGGCCGTAGAAAAGTCGAGTGCCGTGCGGGAGCGTCGGTTTCGATCTTCAACTTCACAGCTACGGGACTACGCAGCACGGGATTGGAGTATCCGATCTACGACTTCACGTCGTGGTGGCAGGGCACGCTCAATCGCACTACCGCCGAGGAGTTCACGATCGAAGCCGAGGGGGAGTACATTCTATTTGTTGGATATTAATTTTTGCGAAAGCACAAGGGTATGGCGAGGGTGGGTAGCGCCTACTCCACATCCCCAAAAATCTTCTCATAGGCCAGACGGCGGCTCTCAATTAGCACATCGCCACAATAGGTGTAACCCATCGAGCGGATCAGTCCCTGCATAATCTGATTGTCGGGATAGGTGTCGATTCGCATACTTTGCACCCGCACCGAAGCCATTGCCTCGGCCGCCTGCATAAATCGCTTCGAGAAGCCCATACCAACAAAAATCTCATTTACGCAGACGCGATGCACGCAAGCATACTCGCCCGAGGTGAGCCACTCGCCACCTGTGAGGTCATCGTAGGCAGGCTCGCCCGTGAAGATCACCGCGCCATAGGCCAGCACCGTGTCGCCCTCGCACAGCACCATACCAACACCCTGCTCGACATCGTGCTCGATGCTCGAACGGTTGGGGTAGCCACGTTGCCACTGATCTATTCCTGCCACACCCAGACGCCGACTTGCGGCCGCCACGATACGCTCCACGGCGTCAATATCTTCTACGGTTGCTCGACGAAAAATCATAATCTTACGCTATAAAAGTTTCTCGAATGCCGTCAGGTTGCGGCTCTCGAAATATATCATTCCACAATAGGTGTAACCCATCTCACGCAATAAGTGCTGCATAATACGATTGTCGGCGTGGGTATCGACGCGCATACTACGCTTTGTCGCAGCCGACACCGCCTCAGCCTCGGCCATAAATCGACGGCCATAGCCACGTCCCGTGCAGGTATCCTTCACGCACATACGATGCACGACGGCATAGTTCTCTTCGCGGGTGATCCACTCGCCATCCGAGATATTGGCATAAGCAGGCTCGCCCGACAGGACTAAAGCACCATAAGCCACCACCTCGTCGTCGCACAGCACCCAGCCGATACCCTCCGCAACATCCTGCACTATGCGCTCGGCGTTGGGGTAGCCGTGTTGCCACTGATCGACACCCTGCTCACCCAAGCGACGGATGGCATCGTTCATTATAGCGACTATGGCCTCCACATCAGATTCTATTGCACGTCGAAAAATCATAATCTAAATCTTAGGGACAAATATAGGAAAAAAAGGAGTATTCCACACTCTTCAAAACAAAAAAAGGGAAGGATAATTTCTCCTTCCCCTTGTGGTTGAGCTACCGAGATTCGAACTCAGAATAACAGAACCAAAATCTGCTGTGTTACCGTTACACCATAGCTCAATCGTTG
>CAZWHN010000038.1:0-1191 GCA_964633635.1 uncultured Alistipes sp.
GATGGAGAACGATATGAAGGAGCTCACGGAGAGCTTCTACAAGGATATGGAATTCGGTACCGCCGGTTTGCGCGGCATTATGGGTGTGGGTTCTAACCGTATGAATATCTACACGGTAGGCACCGCCACGCAGGGTCTGGCCAACTACCTGAAGAAAGCCTTCGAGGGCGAGCAGGTACGCGTGGGCGTTGCGCACGATAGCCGCAACAACTCTCGCCTCTTTGCCGAGCGTGTGGCCGACATTTTTGCCTCTAACGGATTCAAGGTCTATCTGTTCGACGATCTGCGTCCCGTGCCCGAGCTCAGCTTCACGATTCGCGAGCTCGAGCTCCACTCGGGCGTGGTGATCACCGCTTCGCACAACCCCAAGGAGTATAACGGCTATAAGGCCTACTGGAGCGACGGTGCGCAGGTGACTCCCCCGCACGACACCAATATCATCGACGAGGTTGCCAAGATCACCAAAAACTCGCAGGTGCTCACGGGCAAGAATCCCGAGAACATCATCATCTTGGGCGAGGATTTCGATCAGCGCTACATCGACCGCATCAAGAAGGATATCCAGCTCTCGGCCGACAGCGTGGCCAAATATCACGATATGAAGATCGTCTATACCCCTCTGCACGGTGCTGGTGTGCGCCTTGTGCCTATGGCGTTGCGCAACTTCGGCTTCACGAACATCCACGTCGTGCCTGAGCAGGCAGTGGTGGATGGCAACTTCCCCACCGTCGAGTCGCCCAACCCCGAGGAGCGTAAGACTATGCTTCAGGCTATGGAGCTGGGACGTAAGGAGGGTGCCGATCTGGTGCTTGCTACCGATCCCGATGCCGACCGCGTAGGTGTGGCGTTGCGTACGAGCGATGGCGAGTATGTGCTGCTGAATGGTAACCAGACGCTGGCTCTGCTTATGAGCTATCAGCTTACCCGCTGGGCCGAGCGTGGCGAGTTGGACGGCAACCAGTACGTCGTGAAGACCATCGTGACCTCGCAGATGGCTAATGCCGTTGCGGCTCACTTTGGCGTGAAGTGCTACGACTGCCTCACGGGCTTTAAGTATATCGCCAAGATCATCCGCGAGAACGAGGCTACGGCCAAGTATATCGGTGGTGGCGAGGAGAGCTTCGGCTATTTAGCTGGCGACTACGTTCGCGATAAGGATGCCGTGTCGGCCTGTGCGTTGGCTGCCGAGGC
>CAZWHN010000038.1:1201-14548 GCA_964633635.1 uncultured Alistipes sp.
GCTGCCGCTTGGGCAAAGGATACGATGGGCCTGACGCTGTACGAGTGGTTGCAGCAGCTCTATGTTAAGTATGGCTTCTTCCGCGAGTCGTTGGTGTCGCTCGTTCGCAAGGGCAAGGAGGGTGCCGAGGAGATTCAGAAGATTATGGTCGATTTCCGCACCATCCCGCCCAAGAAGTTGGCTGGCTCGGAGGTTGTCACCGTGCGCGACTACAAGTCGTTGGAGGAGTTGAATGTCCGTAGTGGTGTTGTGACCCCCATCGATCAGGACTCGAGCAACGTGTTGCAGTGGATCACGGCTGACGGTACTATCGTTTCGGTACGCCCCTCGGGCACCGAGCCTAAGATCAAATTCTATTTCGGCGTGAAGGAGAACCTCCCCTCGGTTGAGCAGTTCGATGAGGTGCAGGCGGCTCTCGATGCCAAGATCGAGCAGATCAAGAAGGATCTTAACCTTATATAATATTATAGGGCTTTTCGCAAGGCGGTCGTTGTATGATGACCGCTTTTTTTTGTGTTTGCATATTCGTGAACTATGATTTATAGTTGTATAACTTGATTTTTTAGTTTATCTTTGTGTTGTCAGATTACTCTGTGGCTCTGTGTGGGCAATTCGTTGCTAACGAAGAAGAAACTATTATAAATATAAATACTATGAAACACCTATTTTCATTACCCGTTTTGGCTATGCTCTTTGTTGGATGTGCAGGAGGTGCTGGCCAGTCTGAACTCTACAACGACTACATCAGGCAGGCCGATTTGCTCTATATGGCAGGCAATTACGCAGCTGCCAGCAATAAGTTCGCCGATGCCTTTATGCTTAAACGACATATTCAGGATCATCATCTCTATAACGGAGCCTGTGTGGCTGCATTGGCGGGCGATGTCGATGTGGCTTTTGAGCGATTGCAGATGCGTATCGACTGCGCTCCCGATTGGTATGTCGATGATCCTATGCGCGATAGCGATTTGCAGGCTCTGCACACGGATCAGCGCTGGCAGCAATATGTCGAGACGATGACAGCACGCAAGGAGCGCATCGAACGTGATTATGATAAACCCCTTAGGGCAAAGTTGCAAGAGATTGCACGCGAGGATCAGGCTGTGCGTTATGCTTATATAGCTTCGCTTGCCGAGGGCAATCCGCAACGATCGGACTCGCTTCTTCGCAATATGCAACGTGTTGACAGTCTGAACGAAGTTGAGATCAGTCATATTCTGGATAGTCGAGGCTGGGTAGGCCGTGACGTGGTTGGTGAGGCTTGCGAAACCTTTTGGTTGGTGATTCAACACTCGTCGCTCGAGTCGCAGCGACGCTATCTACCGCTCTTTCGTGAGGCTGCCGAGCGAGGCGAGCTTGCGGCATCGGCTGTCGCTATGATGGAGGATCGTGTGGCAATGTTTGAGGGCAAGCCGCAGAAATACGGCACCCAACTGGAGCTCGGTGATGATGGAAAATATACACCTTACACTCTGCTTGACGAGAAACGGGTTGATCGATGGCGTGAGGAGGTTGGTTTGGAGCCGCTCGACGAATATATTAAAGGTATGAATAGTCGAATGTAGGTCTGTGACGTTTTGGGGAGTGGTCGTTGGTGGGCTACTCCCCTCTTTTTTTTCTTTTTTTTTGCAATAAAACTATAAAAATAGTTGGAAAACTAAAATTATAGTTATATATTTGCATTAGGAAAATGAACAACTGATTTGCAAACATCGTAACTTTTTGAAAAACAAATAATAAATCAAATCTATGGCTGAAAGACTCAAACCCAAATCGCAGGAGCTAACCCGTGCCGAGTTGGAGATTATGCAGATTTTGTGGGATCGCGGTAGCGGTTTTGTGAACGATGTGCTGGCCTCTCTGCCCGAGCCCAAACCCGCCTACAACACCGTCTCGACCGTCATCCGCATCCTCGAGAAGAAGGGCTACATCGCCCACAAGGCCTACGGCAAGAGCCACGAGTACTACCCCGTTGTCGATCGCGATACCTACACGCAGGGCTTTATGTCGTCTGTGCTGGACAATTTTTTCGGGGGCTCGCCGAGCCGTATGGTCTCCTTCCTCTCGTCGAATAAGTCGATCTCGATCGAGGAGACCGATGAGATCATCAAACTCCTCAAGCGAGAGTAAGTCGCAATGAAAATCGTTGAAAATTATTAAGTTATGATACGCTTCCTACTCGAATTCATCTTTTGTAGTGGATTGTTTGTCGCTCTGTACAAGCTGCTTGTCGAGGGGCGTGTGGCTCATCGTTGGGCACGTCGCTATCTGCTTGTAGCTATGGCGCTTGCGGCGATTATCCCCCTGCTGGAGCTGCCTCTCTACCCCGCGCAGACGATCTATTACGAGGTGCCGATCATCCTCTCCGATTTCGAGGAGGCGATGCCCGTGGGGGCAGTTGCTGCGGCCGAGCAACCTCCGATTGATTGGCGAAGCGTACTATCTACTGTGGCGTGGACGATATATTTTATCGTTCTGGCGCTCAATCTGATGCGTTTTGTGTGGCGATTGTGGATCATCCGTAAATTGCGTCACCACGCACAAATTACTATCTATGAGGCTTATACGCTTGCCGAGAGTGAGCGTGTGAGCGAACCGTTCACATTCTGGCGTACGATCTTTCTCGGCTACGACTTCACCCGCAGCGAACGCGAGCAGGTGATCGTGCACGAGCTGAGCCACGTCCGCCATCTGCATACAGCCGAGCGACTTACGCTCGAACTTATGCGCTGTGTGTTCTGGTTTAACCCCTTCGTATGGCTCTCGGCCAGCTACCTTGTCGAAGTGCAGGAGTGGGAGGCCGACAGCGATGTTCTGAGTCGAGGTTACGATGTTTACGAATACAGACAACTCATTTTCCGCCAACTCTTTGGTTATCGCGCCGACGTGACCTGTGGGTTGAATAGTCAAACTTCTAAAAAGCGTTTCCTTATGATGACAAACTTCAAGAAGGGTAAATTATCCTTCCTGCGCCTTGGCGCAACGATTCCAGTAGTGGCGGCAATGATTTTAGCTTTTGGTTCGGTGCGTGCCGAGGCCAATGTTGAGCCTATGCCGCAGATTACCGTGCCGAACCCGACCACGCCCGATGAGAAGAAGAGCGAGGTCTATATCTCGGCCGAGGGCAAGATCTTCTTCAATGACAAGGAGATGACCTTCGACGAGTTGCGATCTGCACTCGAGCAATTCCGTGCCGAGCAGGGTTCTACGGCGGTGCTCGATATCAAGGCCGATACGGCAGCGAAGATGGCCGCTATCGAAGATGTGAAACTCGCAGCACGACAGAGCAAGGTGCTGAGGATTAGGTATGTTACGCCCGAGAAAGAGATTGATAAGATTTTGCCTCCTCCCGAGGGCGATCCCAATCTGCCCTATGATGTGGAGATCTCAGCTGATCTTAAACACAAAAAGGTTGATTTCGTAAATCTCAGGGTTGCGAAGAATAATCTTTTGATGATTGTTATGAATGCGGCGGGAAAGATACTCACTACTCGTCCCGATGGTAAGCAGGCTTTGGTCGATCTGGCCGAGTTGAAGGATATTATTAAGCAGTTCGTGGATAATAGCGTGAGTGAAAATAATAGTCGGAAGATGAAGAATCCCAACTATTCGAGTTTTACTTGGCAAACCATCAAGCGATCGGACGATGGCGAGCTGCATTATCCTGTAAGTGATGGCATTATATCAATCCAAACAACTCGGGATACATCGGTAGATAATTACATCGCACTGCAAGCAACAATCCAGGAGGCCTACGCCGAACTGCGCGAGGAGCTGTCGCAGCGCGTCTTCTCAAAGTCGTTTGCGTCGCTCGAGGGGTATGATCGTGATTACGTCTTGCAGGCGATACCGATGAAGGTGAGCGAGGCGGATCCACGCCTTGAAAAATCAACGGAGTTGCAGAGTAAATCTTCATTAAAGACATTGCCCAAAGGTGAAGATGTACTGAGGCCTCGGGTTGAAAGCGGAGATCGGATTGTGGAGTTTCTCAAAGATGGCTATGCGCTCGATGGTCGTAGTGTTACATTTGATGAGTTGAAGAGTTCGTTTGCCGATCTTTCCTCGGGAATGTCGTTGCGAATATGGGGTGCGAAAAATTCTGACCGTCAACTCGATATCTCGTTCCTTCCCGATGGTCACTTTAGCGTGCAGGTTTTTGATAATGGTAGCGGTAAGAAGAATTATGTGATAGGGCGAGTGGATAATACAATCAAGATGGATCGTTACAAAAATCAATTTGACGTTCGCCTTACAAAATTAGAGGCAGCACCATATTAAATGATCTATAAGCATTTCAACAAAGAAGGCCACTTCCTCGGGGTGGCCTTTGTCTATTTCACTCGAATAATATTAATTCCATCTCGCAGCGGCAGGATCACGCTCTCTACCCTATCGTCCTCCACCACCATACGGTTGAACTCTATGAGCGCGCGGGTGTGGTGATCGTTGTGCGCCACGGGCTGCACCACCTTGCCGTACCAGAGGATGTTGTCGGCCAACATCACCGATCCGCTATGCACCAATCCCTTGTCCATCAGCATATTGTAATAGGTAGGATACTCTCTCTTGTCACCGTCGATAAAGACCAGATCAAACTGCTTGCCCAGCATCGGCGCGATCTCCAATGCCGAACCTATGTGCAGACGAATCTTCTTGCCGTGCGGTGAGCGGTCAAAAAACGACTGCGCCAACGGCTCTAACTCGTCGTCAACCTCGCAGGTATCGATCGTCGCCCCGTCGTCCAATCCCGCCGCCATACACAGCGCCGAATAACCCGTGAAGGTGCCGATCTCGAGGATCGACTTCGGGCGGAACATCTTGACAATCAGCTCCAACAGCTTACCCTGAATATGCCCCGAGATCATACGCGGATTGAGCACCCGCAGGTGAGTCTGACGATCCAACTCGTGCAGCAGCGCATCCTCGGGCGAGGAGTTTTCGTGAATATATTTTTCCAGTAAATCCATAATCTATTGATATATAAGCGTCGATGTGCGCGAGAAAATCTCCTCGGCCACCTCCATAATCTGCTCGGCTGTGACGGCCGACACCTTGCGATAGACCTCCTCCAACGTATCTATCTCGTCGTGAATGAGATAGCTCTTGCCTGCGCCGAGCATATAGCCCTCGTTGTTCTCCATCGAGATAGCCATTTGCGCCAGGAACTGGCGCTTGATCATCGCCAAGCGTCGGGCCGAAAGTGGAGTCGCGCGAAGCTGCTGTAACTCCTTGTCTATCAGCTCGCGACATAGATCCGTGTTGTGATGGTCGGTGCTGAAGTATATCGCCACCATACCGCAATCGTTGTACGGCGTGTAGATCGCTTCCGTGTTGTACGACAGGCCGTTACGCTCGCGCAGCACCACGTTGAGGCGTGAATTGGCCGACGGACCGCCCAGGATGTTGATCAGCAGCGAAAGCGGCAATCGTCGCTCGGCATTGATGTCGTAGGCGCGTGCCCCGACGATGCAGTGTGTCTGGTGGGTATGCTTGTTCACTACCCTCTCGAACGGCTCCACGATGGCGGGTGTCGATCGCTGGAACGAGCGTGTAGTAGACTCAGCCCGAGCGAAATACCTCTCTGCCACACCCTTCACACGCGAGAGCGGCATATTGCCGATCGACGAAATGACCATCTGATCGGTCGTGTGCGTGCGCTCGACAAAGCGCTTGATACTCTCCGACGTGTGACGCATCAAGGCGGCCTTCGTGCCGAGGATGTTGTGCCCCAGTTCGGAGCCCTCGAAGATCATATCCTCGAACGTATCGAAGATCATATCGGCTGGCGAGTCCTTGTAGGTATTTATCTCATCGACAATCACTTCGCGCTCCTTCTGCAACTCCCGCTCGGGGAAGGTCGAGTCGAAAGCCACATCGGCAATCAGCTCCATCGCCTTGGCAAAATCCTGCCTCAGAGTGGTGGCGTGGATGGTGGTATCCTCCTTTGTGGTGTAGGCATTCAGCTCGCCACCAAGATTCTCCAGACGGCAATTCACCTGATAGGCCTTGCGATGGGTTGTTCCCTTGAATATGGCGTGCTCGGTAAAGTGAGCCAATCCGTACTCGTCGCGGTGCTCGTCGCGCGTACCCGCATTGACCACCAACGCACAGTGTGTCACGCTGCTACGCACCCGACGATGGATGCCCTTGATACCGTTGGGCAGAGTATATGTTTCAAATTCCTTCATCTTAAATTCAGTTTTGTCGCTTCCCGTCACCCTGCTCTATGCGCGGTTGTGCTCCTTCAGGAAGCGTCCCGTGTGGCTCTCGGCACACTGCTCCAACTCTTGCGGCGTACCTTCAAACACCACCTCGCCTCCACGATCACCCGCCTCGGGACCGAGGTCGATAACCCAGTCGGCGCACTTTATGATCTCCATATTGTGCTCCACGATGACAATCGTATGTCCGTTGGCAATCAGCGCATTGAAGGCCTTGAGCAGTCGGCGTATATCGTGGAAGTGGAGTCCCGTCGTAGGCTCGTCGAAGATGAACATAATCTGCTTGGCGTCGTTATCCTTCGCCAGGAACGAAGCCAACTTAACTCGCTGGCTCTCACCGCCCGAGAGCGTCGAAGAGGATTGTCCCAATCGGATATATCCCAATCCCACATCCTGTAACGGTTGCAGGCGCTCGATAATGCGGCGGCAGGTCGAGTTTGTCCCATCCTCTGCAAAGAACGCAATGGCATCATCGACGGTCATCTCCAACGTGTCGTGGATGGTCTTGCCGCGGTATTTTATCTCTAAAATCTCATCCTTGAATCGCTTGCCGTGGCAGGCGTCGCACACCAGCTCCACGTCGGCCATAAACTGCATACTCACCTTGATCGTACCCTCGCCCTGACACTCCTCGCAGCGGCCTCCCGCCACATTGAACGAGAACGATGCGGCCGTCAGTCCTGTATGCACCGCCTGCGGCTGGTCGGCATATAGCCTGCGGATCTCGTCGTAGGCCTTCAGGTAGGTTACGGGGTTCGAGCGTGAGGATTTGCCGATAGGGTTCTGATCGACAATCTCCACCGATCCCAACATCGACAGATCGCCCTCCACACCGTCGTGGTCACCCGGCTTCTGTCCCGTGTCGAAGATGTGACGACGCAGGGCAGGATAGAGTATCCCCTTCGCTAACGTCGATTTGCCCGAGCCGCTCACGCCCGTGATGCAGGTCATTACGCCCAATGGAATGCGAACGTCGATATTCTTGAGGTTGTTCTCTCGTGCGCCCTTGATCACGATCGAGTTGCTCCAGCCTCGAGCTGTCGTAGGTTGCTCGATTTGGCGACGATGAGCCAGATAGTCGGCCGTAAGGCTCTCGGTTGCCGACTGCAACCCCTCCAACGGGCCGTTATAGACAATCTCGCCACCCTTCTCGCCCGCTCGCGGGCCGACATCGACAATGTAGTCGGCGGCACGGATAACCTCCTCCTCGTGCTCCACCACGATCACCGTATTACCTAAATCACGCAGCTGATGCAGCACGCGAATCAGACGATGCGTGTCGCGCGGATGCAGACCGATGCTCGGCTCGTCGAGGATGTAGAGCGAGCCCACCAAGTTGCTACCCAACGATGTAGAGAGGTTAATGCGCTGGCTCTCGCCACCCGATAGTGTCGATGAAAGACGGTCGAGCGTCAGATAACCCAATCCCACATCCGACAGATACTCCAGTCGGTTGAGGATCTCCTTGAGTATGCGCTCGGCTGTGGTGCGGTCGTACTCGTCCAGCTCGAGGTTGGTGAAGAACGTTCGCAACTCATCGACCGACATCGTCACTATCTGGGCTATGTTCTTGCCCCCGACCTGAACATAGAGTGCCTCCTTCCTTAAGCGGCTACCCTCGCAGGCGTGGCAGGTGGTCTTGCCCGTGTAGCGGGCCTTCATTACTCGGTATTGTATCTTGCGGCGTTCGCTCTCGATGTAGTCGAAGAAGGCGTTGAGGCCGTAGAAATATTCGTTACCCGTCCACAGCAGGCGCTTCTGCTCGGCCGTGAGGGCGTAGTAAGGCTCGTGAATCGGGAAGCCGAAGAGGTGAGCATTCTCGATCAGTTGCTCCTTCCACCGCTTCATCGTAGCGCCGCGCCAGCAGACGATGGCATCCTCGTATATGGTCTTGCTCTTGTCGGGAATCACCAGGTCGGCATCAATGCCGATGGTCTTGCCGTAGCCCTCGCACACGGGGCAGGCTCCGATGGGGTTGTTGAAGCTGAACAGATGCTCTGTCGGCTGCTCGAACTCGATGCCGTCGGCCTCGAAACGAGCCGAGAATTCGCGCTCCTCACCCTCGATGATGACGCTACACACATCGCGTCCGTAGCTGTAGGCTCGTGCCACCGAGTCACGCAGTCGCAACATAGTGTCGTCGTCATCAGCCATTCGCAGACGATCTACCACAAGAGCCACCTCGTCGGCGCTGCTGTCGAGCGAGATCGTGGGCATAAAATCCTCGATGAGTATCGCCTCGCCATCGATCCACAGGCGGGTAAATCCGTCGCTGAGCAGCTGCAACAGTCGCTCGATCAGGCTCTCGCCCTGCTTCAGGTGCATCGGGGCGGTGATCACTACCCTACGATCCATACCCTGACGTGTGATGTATGTCACCACATCGTCCACACCGTAGCAACGCACCTCACGTCCCGATACGGGCGAGATAGTGTGGCCCACGCGGGCGAAGAGTAGTTTCAAGTAGTCGTATATCTCGGTTGTGGTGCCTACGGTCGAACGCGGGTTGCGTGTATTGACCTTTTGCTCGATGGCGATGGCAGGCGCAATGCCTGTGATCAGATCGACGTCGGGCTTGTTGATGCGTCCCAAGAATTGGCGAGCATAGGCCGAGAGGCTCTCCACATAACGGCGCTGTCCCTCGGCGAAGATTGTGTCGAAGGCGAGGGTCGATTTGCCCGATCCCGAGAGTCCCGTGATGACGGTGAGTGTATTGTGCGGGATCGAGACATCCACACCCTTGAGGTTGTGAACCCTCGCCCCCTTGATCTGTATTGTCTTGTCTTGTGACATCTTTCTGTTGCTGAAATTTTTTACTCCACGACCTGCTATCGGAGGTTGCATAGCCCCCTCCCTCGCCTTTCGTAGCTCCGTCTGTTTACTCCACAATCTCCACCGTGGTACCCTCCACTTTGCGCAGACGGCCCAGCACGATCTCGGCCTTGCTGTTGCGCACCGAGAGTCGCATCGTGCAGAGGTTGTCGAACGTCTGCTCGTCGATCACGGGTTGCTCCTCCTTGATGATGCGCATCACGTCGTTCATCACCACATACGAGAAGTCGATCTTGATGTGTGTATCCACCGTGCGCTCGACCACGCGAGCTGCGTCCAATGCCGCTGCCGCTGACTCCTTGTAGGCTGCAATCAGCCCGGGGACGCCCAGTTTCGTGCCGCCGAAGTATCGCACCACCACAATGAGGCAGTTGGTTATCTCGCGCGAAAGCAGTTGCCCCAAGATGGGCTTACCTGCCGTACTCGATGGCTCGCCGTCGTCGTGGGCACGGAATCGCTCACCGAAGGGTCCCAGACGCCAAGCGTAGCAGTGGTGTGTGGCGTCGTAGTAACGCTTACGCAACGGCTCCAAGCAGGCTGCAATCTCCTCCTCGCTCTCGACGTGAAAGGCGTAGCAGAGGAATTTGCTGCTCCGCTCCTTAAATATCGCCTCCGAGTTGCCCTCGATGGTGAGGTAACTATCCTTCTGCTGCTCCACGGTGGCTTCGATTTAACGTACTTTCTTGATTACGCGATCCCAACGGATATTCGACGGGAAAGCCTTATTGCGATCGGTCGAGAGCCAGATGAACGAGGCCTTGCCCACGATGTGATCCTCGGGCACGAAGCCCCAGTAACGTGAGTCTGCCGAGTTGTGGCGGTTGTCGCCCATCATCCAGTAGTAATCCATTTGGAAGGTGTACTCGGTAGCCTTCTCGCCGTTGATGTAGTACTCGCCATTGCGCACCTCCACATCGTTGGCCTCATATACGTCGATGATGCGCTCATACAGCGGCCAAGTATCCTCGTTGAGTGCGATCGTAGCACCTTTCTTCGGCACCCACAGCGGACCCATATTGTCGGCCTGCCAGTTGTAGCGCTCGCTATAAGGGAAGCACTCCTCCTCGGCCGTGTAGCGCTCGATGCTGATGACATTGTCCATCTTGAGCAGCTGCTCGACCATCTGCTCGGTCAGGGGCGAGAAGTAGTGCGTGCCGTTGCCCGACATCTCGGTGATACCCATCTGCTCGATGGTGTAGGCCGACAGGGGCGACGACGTGAGGATAGTGTAACAATACTGTTTTTCGGCGATGGGATCCTGCACGCGACCATTCACAAAGAGCTCGGCGTCGATGATCTGAATCGTGTCGCCAGGCAGAGCCACGCAGCGCTTGATGTAGTTCTCGCGCTTGTCCACAGGACGCGTGATGATGGTGTAGTTACGCTCCAGTTCCTCGCGACCACGCTCGGGACCATACTCTTGCTGATACTCGCGCAGAACGTCGTAATAGGTCACGGCCTGATTCTCCAGCAGTACCGTGTCGCCCGTGGGGAAGTTGAAGACCACCACGTCGTTGCGCTCGATCTCGCGCAAACCCTTGAGTCGCTTGTAGGGCCACTTGACAGCCTCCGAGAACGACTTTTTCGTGGTCGATAGGGGCATCGTGTGGTGAACAAAGGGGAATGCTATCGGGGTGTTGGGCATCTTCGGGCCGTAGGTCACTTTGCTGACATAGAGGTAGTCGCCCACCAGCAGCGACTTCTCCATCGACGACGAGGGGATTACATAGATCTGGAAGAAGAAGGTGTGGATCAGCGTCGCCACCACCGTAGCGAAGACGATGGCGTTCACCCACTCGTAGATGTTGCGATAGAGGTCGCTCTTCTCGCACATCTCCTCGTTATGACGCCAGACGTAGCGGTAGAAATATTTCGAGATGTAGAGGTCATAGATCACCACCACGCCGAGCAGCAACCACCAATTACCCGTCCACACCACAAACCACAATACATAGAGCAACGTGGCCAGCGCAAAACCCACCCATTTGTTCCGAAAAAACTCTCTTATTTTGTTCATCGTATCTTCTGTTTTCTTACTAACGCTCAATTACTATGCAAATTGACTCCGATCTAAAAAAGATCCTCCATCGTGTAGATGCCGCTCTTGCCGCAGAGGAACTCAGCCGCCACGACAGCACCCTCGGCCAGCGTGCGACGATTCTTGATCGAGTGACGGATCTCCAGCACATCGTCCGCCGAAGTGTAGGTCACCGAGTGATCGCCTGGGGTCTTGCCCACGCGCAGCGACTCGATGGCAATCAGGCTCTCATCATCGGTCGAAGGCTCATTCACCCATCCCGTCTTGCGATCCACACGGGCGATGATATCCTCGGCCAGCGTTACAGCCGTGCCACTGGGCGAATCCTTCTTCTCGGTGTGGTGCGTCTCGCTCATCGTGATCTGGTAGCCGTCGAAGTGATTCATCAATCGAGCCAGCTCGCGGTTAAGACGGAACATTAGATTCACACCCAGCGAGTAGTTCGAGGCGTAGAACATCGCACCACCCTTCTCGCGGCACAGCTCCTGCAACTCGCCGAGGCGGTCGGTCCAGCCCGTGGTGCCACTCACCACAGCCGTGCCACACTCCAGACAGGTGCGGATGTTGGCGTATGCCGTCGCGGGGGTTGTGAATTCGATGGCCACGTCAATCGAGGCCAGTCGCTCGGCGTTGAGGTCCGAGGCGTTGTCGATGTCTATGATGAGGGCTACCTCGTGGCCGCGTGCGACGAGGATCTTCTCGATCTCGCGTCCCATCTTGCCGTAGCCGATGATTGCTGCTTTCATAATCTCTATTTTTTTGTTTTTATTCTCTGTTTGTTGGCTGTTTCTCCTGCCTTTGCGCTCAAATTAGCGGACCCTTCGAGGCTTTACGCACGCGGGCGCGAGCAGTTAGCTTGCAAAGATAAGAATAATTCCCCATAGAAAAAATATTTGCGAAAAGCTTATAACAAAAATCATATAGGCTTGGTGCTATTGACGAAAAAATATTATCTTTGCTTTGATTACTACAACCTTAATTTGAAATTGAATATGAAGAGCCGTATTGTTGCCATTCTTGCCTTTGTCGCACTGCTCGGTGCGTATGCCCTGCTGTGGGCGGATCGCTGTGGTGAGTCGGATTTAGGTTACGTTATCGTGACCGACTATATCGACGCCAATAGTGGCGAGGATGTGAGTGATGCTTTGCAGAAGATAATCGACGATAACCCCAACAGAACCATCTACTTCCCCGATGGCGAGTACCTCATATCGAAACCCATCAACACCCCCGCCGAGCCTACCCTTTCGGTGGCTTTGCAGCTCTCCAATTACGCTGTGATTCGTGCAATGGAGGGGTGGTCGCACTCTAAGGCGATGATCAGCCTCGGCGGTAAGGATGAGGCCAACAATATCAAAACCCCGGGTAGCAACTACTACCTCGATGGCGGCATCATCGACTGCGCGGGTGTGGCTAAGGCTGTCTCGATCGTGAGTGGTCGCGAGACGGTCATCCGCAACACTTCGATCAAGGGCACGGAGCTGGGTATTCACGTCCTTAGTGGTGCCAATAGTGGCTCGTCGGATTGCGACATCTCGGGCGTGAATATCGTCGGCAACAACTCCCCCACGTCGATCGGCGTGTTGGTTGATGGCTTCGACAACACCTTCTCGAATATGCGTATTGGTGGTGTTCACGTTGGTTTCCAGATCCGTTCGCAGGCCAATTCACTGCGTAATATCCACCCTCTGTACTACGGGTCGAACGACGGCTACGAGACCAGCTGCGGATTCTTGGATGAGGCTGGAAATAATTGGTATGAGTTCTGTTACAGCGACGAGTTTGCTTCGGCCTTTACTATTGTCAATGGCCGTCGCAGCCTCTACAACGACTGCTTTGCCTATTGGTACTCGAAGCGTGGCGAGAAGCACGTCGCCTTCACCTCGGTGGGACGTTTCAATGCGAGCGTGAGGAATATGAACGTAGGCTTCGGTACGCACAACGCCGCTCCGCAGAATCTCGTTCTCGACGTGAGCGAAGGTGGTGGTAAGGGCGACTTCACGAATCTCCACATCGAGAATACGTCGGTCGTAACCGACAATAACTATAAGAGCTACTTGCGATAATGCGATACTTCATCACCCTATCCTACGATGGTGCCGCCTACTGCGGATGGCAACGCCAGCCCAATGCCCCCTCGGTGCAGCAGACTCTCGAGCGAGCGCTCTCAACCCTTCTGCGTGAGGAGGTTGAGGTTGTCGGGGCGGGCCGAACCGACACGGGGGTGAATGCCTCGCGCTATGTGGCGCACTTCGA
>CAZWHN010000039.1:0-13708 GCA_964633635.1 uncultured Alistipes sp.
ATATTGGCAAATATGTGGTGGAGGCTCTTGAGGCTGCTGCCGATTTTGAGATTGCGGGCATCGTGCGCCGCGCCTCGTCGCTCGCCGATGGCGGTGAGCATAAGTACCCCGTGGTGAGTTCGTTGGATCAGCTTGACAAGGTCGATGTGGCTATCCTCTGCACCCCTTCACGACTCGTCGAGAAGAGTGCCGAGATGGCATTGAAAATGGGCATCTCAACCGTTGACAGCTACGACATCCACACAGGCATCGCCGACACCCGTGCGCGTTTAGACGCCATCGCACGCGAGAACGGAGCTGCTGCACTCATCTCGGCTGGTTGGGATCCGGGTAGCGACTCGGTGGTTCGTGCGCTGTTGGAGGTCTGCGCACCGCAGGGTATCACATACACCAACTTCGGCCCTGGTATGAGTATGGGCCACACTGTGGCCGTGAAGGCTATCGAGGGTGTCAAGGCGGCGCTATCGATGACTATTCCCGTGGGTACGGGCATCCACCGACGTATGGTCTATGTGGAGTTGCAGGATGGCTACGACTTCGAGAGCGTGGCGGCTGCGATCAAGAACGATGCATACTTTGTTCACGACGAGACGCACGTCAAGCAGGTTGAGAGCGTGGATGCGCTGCTCGATATGGGACACGGCGTGAATATGGTGCGCAAGGGTGTGTCGGGAAAGACTCAGAATCAGCGCTTTGAGTTCAATATGAGCATCGACAATCCTGGCCTTACGAGTCAGATTTTGGTGGCTGGTGCGCGCGCCGTACTTCGCCAGAAGCCAGGTGCATACACGATGATCGAGATCCCGCTGATTGACTTCCTCGCTGGCGACCGCGACCAAATCATCCGCCGACTGGTGTAGGGTCTTGCTGACCAGGAAGGGCAGCCACTGACTAAATAGATTAATACAACAAAGCCGTCTATCCTTTGCGATTAGACGGCTTTTTGTGGTGCGGTTTACACATTGGTTTACACAAATGCCCCGAAAACCACCGAAAACCTACAAAAACCACACAAAAAAAGCGGTCACCTTATTAGGTAACCGCCTGATTTACAATTAGAAATCGTGACTCCGACAGGATTCAAACCTGTAACCGCTTGATCCGTAGTCAAGTACTCTATTCAGTTGAGCTACGGAGCCATTTGCTGATTGCGAGTGCAAATATACGACACTTTTTTGTAACGTGCAAATCTTTTGCGAAGTTTTTTTGAATTATTTTCCCATTCATCGCCCAACCGTCTGAGAGTCAAGCAGCCACACGTCGCCAACCTCAACACCCCTCCCTACTCGAAGATGTGCTCCAATTCGTGCAGCAGCGTCTCACCGTAGAGGTCGCGCGCCACGATCACCCCCTCGGGCGAGATCAGATAGTTGGCCGGTATGGTGTGCAGGCCATAGAGCTCGACAGACGTCGGCTCTCCCTCACGCTCGAGGTCGATGGCGTTGGTCCACAGCAGGCCATTCTGCTCGACGTACGTCCGCCAACGCTCCTCCTCACGATCGAGCGAGATGGCACAGACCTCAAATCCGTGGATGGCATACTTCTCGTAAGCCTCCCGTAGCGCAGGCATCTGCTCGAGGCACGGCTCGCACCACGTCGCCCAGAAATCGAGCAACACCCAACGTCCCTTGCTAACCTCGGCAAGGGTGGTTTGGCCTGTGGTGGTGCTGAGCTCAAGGTCGAGGAAGGGCTTACCCACCTCCGTACGCTCAACGATGTCGATAAACTCGGCAAACTGCCGCATCGGAGCGAGCGCCTGCATCGCGGGCGAGAACTGCGCAAAACGCACACGCATATCCTCGGCCGTCATCGTCCGCGACTCCTGCGCAAGGAATAGCTCCACACCGATTATATTGTCCAGATTGTCGGTAATGCCCGTCGAGAGAATATCCTGATACTTCATCGCCAGCGACTCGTACTCCTCGCCAAAGCTCTCGGCCTCGGGGTCGAGCTCGACGATCTGACGTGCCACGTTCGACATACGCTGCGTGATGAGGTTGTACTTGTCGTTGATCGGTCCGCCCTCGGCGATGTAGCCTCCGCCACTGAGCGCACGCAATGTGAGAGGAGCACGCTCGGTGAGCAGGATTGCCAACGCATTGCCATTGTCGTCGCAAACGAAGGCCGTCGTGGGCTCCGCAACCTCGCCCTTGAGACGGAAACGGTTGTCGGCCCCGACCGTAGCCACGGCGAGTGTATCGACCTCGGTGTCCTCCACAACGAGATAGACCACACTGGCGGCATTATCCGCCAGACGCCCCTCGATGTCGAACCGCACCCCCTTCGAGCAGGAGCACAGCGCCACGCTCGCAAGCAATATTACGGTAACTCTCTTCATTGATTTTACGATATACACAAAAGTAGAAAAATTTTTCATTCCACACCCATTTCGCAGGGCGTTTTCTCACTAACGACCGCAATTGGGGGATTATTTTGTCGCAATCGCAAAAAAAAGAGGGCACAACCCATAGGTCGGACCTCTTTTTCGTTCGGCATCAGCCCTCCGATTAGAACGTAAACTTCGCGCCGAGGAAGAAGGTGCGGGGCATCATAGGGCCGAAGATATAGACCGAATCGCGGAAGGCGCCGTGGTCGATGTCGTCCTGATATGAGTCGAGCAGGTTCTTCACGCCGCCGTTGATATCCAGACCGATCGTGTTCGAGAGAGCGAAGAGGTAGCTCAACTTAACACCCATATCCCAGAACGAGGGTGTCAGCTCCGAGCGGTCGGTCTCGATGTAGCCGGCATTGTGCTGCACGAGCATCTCGCCCGTGTAGTAGCCGAATACCGACGCCACGAACTTGCGCGTGATGTTGGCCGAGGCGGTGAAGTAGGCGTAGTGGTCGGGAGTACGGAACATACGACGAACAGCCTACACATTATCCGACCAGTGCTCGGGCTCGTCGTAGTGGCTACGCTGGAAGGTGTAGCCCGCCTGGAACTCAAAGCGATCGGGGATGCCGAGCTTAAGCTCGGTGTTGATACCGCGCACCTTGGCACCCGAGGCGTTGTAGCGGGTCTGGATGATGTAGCCCTCGTTGTTCTCGCCCGTCTTAGCCAGCGCGAAAACATCGTCGAGCATCGTATAGAAGCCCTCGATGAGCAGGTTGGCCTGCAACTCACCGAAGTTGTGGTAGAGGTCGGCCGAGGCCGAGAAGCTTTGCGAATACTCGGGCTTGAGGTTGGGATCGAGCTCGATGATCGACGACTGGTTGTTCACCACGTCGATGTGCAGATCCTCGTCGAATGCCTGCGGAGCACGGTAGCCACTCGAGTAGCTTACGCGCAGACCTACATTCTCGTGGGGGCTATAACGCAGATTGGCACGCGGTGAGAAGATGATGTTGTCCATCATATTGTGCTTGTCGAAGCGACCGCCGATGACGAAGTTCACCTTCTCGCTCTGCCACTCGTTCTGAACGTAAAGGCCAGCCGTGCGAACGGTCTGCTGGATGCGACGGTCGAAGCCCATCGAGTGGTCGTCGAGATCGTTGTACGAGTACTCGAAACCGACGGTGAACTGTGCCGGCATAAAGAGGCACTTATTGAAGACGTAGCTATACTGCGCACCTGCGACGATGGTTACGTCCTCCGTGCGACCGTAGGCGTTGGGATCTTTGCCCGTGCCGTAGTAGCTGTCGCGGCCGATGCCCTGTGCCGAGGTGTATAGGTTGACGAAGTGGCGCGAGTTGGGGGCAAAGTAGTTCCAACGCAGGCTACCGCCGTTGATGTTGTGATCGACATCCTCGGCAATCTCGGCCATATGGGGAGGCAGGTCGATGTTATCGCCACCGCGACGATGCTCGCTGATGTGGTGGTACTCGGCTGTGAGCTTCGAGTGGGCCGAGGTCTTGTAATAACCACGGAAGCCTACCGTGCGCGAGAGCATACTCGTCAGGTCGGTGAAGCCGTCGTCGTTGCGGTCGTAGGCGTCGCGATCCTTCGCCATACCGAAGATATAGACACCCGCACGGCGATCATCCGAGACGAACGAGCCGTTGATCGAGGTGTTGAACTCCGTATCGCCACTCTCCATAATGTTGGATGTGTGGCTCAGCGAGAGCGAGTTGCGCAGCGGCTCCTTGGTGATGATGTTCACCACGCCACCGATGGCATTCGAGCCAAAGAGTGCCGAGCCACCACCGCGGATCACCTCCACACGCTCGATCATAGCCACAGGCAGCTGCTCCAGACCACACACACCCGCCAACGACGAGAAGATGGGGCTCGAGTCGAGCAGGATCTGCGAATACTGACCATCCAAGCCGTTGATACGCAGCTGCACGGCACCGCAGTTACCGCAGGTGTTCTCCACTCGCAGACCAGGCTGGAACGACATCGACTCGGCCAGATTGGACGAGGCGGTACTCTCGAAGAGCTTTGCCGAGGCTACGTTTACGATTGTGGCCGTAGAGCGCTTGTTGGTCTCGTTACGGGTTGCCGACACCACCACCTCGTCGAGAGTCTGCGTGTCGTCCTCCATCTCGAAATTGACCCCGATGGTCTTGTTGGCCTCGAGTTTAACGACCTGCTCGACGGTCTTCAGACCCACGGCCTCGCCAACGAGAGTAATCTCGCCCACGGGGAGGTTCTTCAGGTAGAAGTGGCCCGAGGCATCGGCCGTAAGACCGATGGTGGTGCCCTTGACGGTGATGGTTACAAAGGGGATATGCTCACGCGGCTGGGCGTGGATGATGTGTCCGTGAATGTTGGCATCGCTCTGACGACGCTGAGCCGAGGCCGAGGTTGTACCCGCAAAGATGGATACAAGGAGTGCTATCGCAATAAAAATTCGTGATTTCATCTGGGTTTTTCAGTCATTATGTAACATACTATTCAGCGCGTACACCCACCTAAGGCATACGACACAACGATGGCCCGAGGGCCACCTCCTCTTGAGTAGGATTACATAACGACGGGTGGGGCACGCAATGAGAAGTGGCTCACCACGCTACCTCGAGCGCAGCGCTCCTCGCCACTGTGTTGGGTGATAACACGCCCGATGAGATTGCTCTGAAAGAAGATCACAACGGCGGCCAACGCCACAAAGGTCGAGAGGGCCGTGATCAGATTGAACTGCTGCGATGAGTGGGTGTGGTTGGGATCCTCGGCCGAGCCTGAATAGATGTGCGAATGGTAGAGGGTCTCGCCGTCCACGATATGACCGTGAACGAAGAGCGTCACGCTGCCCACATACTCGACAAAGAGCAGGAGCAGCAAGAGTGACATACACTTGCTGCGAAGATATTTTCCTAACTTATTAACCATTTGGGGGGGGGCAAAGATACACTTTTCTGCGTAAAGTTGTTATACAAGAAACAATTTTCACTACAATATGTGATGCGGATGCCTGGCCGACTACCTATTTTAAGCCATCACCACCCCTTCGCACGCACCAAAAAGTGCATAAAAAATGGCAACCGATACGCTATTTTCCGAAAATTTATTAATTTCACAATCTAAAACGGGCCACGGCCCGCACAACCCAACTAACCACAACTAAAAAACATATGACAACTACCCCCGCCCAAGCGCGAGAGCAGCAGCCTAAGGGGCTGCTTACCCACCTGAAAGAGTATCTTATTATGACTCTCGGAATGTGCATCTACTCCTTCGGATGGATCGGATGCGTACTGCCAGCCAAGAGCACCAGCGGTGCTGCTTCGGGATTGGCCATCGTGATCAGCACGGCACTCGAGAACTCGATGGGCTGGGAGCTGAAGATCGGAACCATCGTGCTGGTGATCAACGTCGTGCTGCTCATCGTTGCGGGGCTGGTGTTAGGGTGGAACTTCGGCATCAAGACTATATACTGTATCCTGGCGCTCTCGCTCTCGATGAATCTGTGGCAGGAGGTGCTGCCTGCGGATGATTTTCTGCACATCGACCGTTTTCTGTCGATGGTTGTGGGAGGAGTTGTGACGGGTATCGGTGTGGCGATGGTAATAATGCAGGGCGGATCGGCTGGAGGTACGGACATTGTGGCAATGATAATCAACAAGTTCCGCGCAATCAGCTATGGCCGTGTGATATTCGTGCTGGATCTGATGATCATAGCCTCGTCGCTGCTGGTCGGCTTCTCGATTGACGCCGCCATCTACGGATATATTATGACGCTTGTATTCGGCTACACGGTCGATATGATTCTGGCGGGTAACAAGCAGTCGAGCCAGATATTCATCATCTCGCCCCACTACGAGCAGATCACCTACGCCCTGAATTACGAGCTTCACCGCGGCGTGACGCTGATCGAGGGCGAGGGCGGCTACACCCACAACCACACCAAGATGGTGATGGTCGTATGCAGCAACCGCGAGACGCCCACCGTGATGAGGTATGTGCGCCAGATCGACCCCAACGCCTTTATGACCGTCGCCTCGGTGATGGGAGTCTATGGTCAGGGATTTCAACCCATAAAGTTGTAGGCGATGGAGGGGTTTACAATAGACCTGATCAGCGAGGCCACAGACGAGCTTGTAGAGCCTATCGGGCGGCTGCTTGGTCAGCTCACATCGTCCGAGCGAGAGTTCTCCGCGAAGGCGTTACAACGCATCGTGCAGAGCGAGAACTCGCATCTGTTCATCCTGCGCACCACGGAGATCGTGGGGATGCTCACTCTTGGTGTGTACCACTCGCCCACGGGATGCAAGGTGTGGGTAGAGGATGTGGTGGTCGATAGCCGCCACCGCGGGCAGGGGCTCGGACGGGCACTGATCTGTCGCGCCATCGAGTACTGCAAGCGGGAGTTTGCGCCCTGCTGCCTGATGCTCACATCGAATCCCTCTCGCACGGCCGCCAATGCACTCTACCGCACGGCTGGCTTCGAGCAGAAGATAACCAACGTATATAAACACGACTGCCACTGATTATGGATAGAAGAACTTTTCTGAAAGCCTCGGCTGCCTCGATTCTCGCAGCCAGCACCTCGTCGCTACACGCCAAGGCGTTCGATGCAATAACCGCCCAGAGTGATGGGTTGAAGGTGCGCTTCTTGGGTACGGGCGCTGCCGATTGGAACGGACGCGACTCACGAGGCGAACACCGACGCCTGTCGAGCATACTGATGGACGATAGGATTTTTGTCGATCTCACGGCCACCAACATCGAGATGATACCCGCCAAGGCTCACCCCGACACCGTATTCTACACCCACTCACACGGAGACCACTACCACCCCGCAACGGCACTGCGAGCTGGCGTCAGGCGCATTTATCTGAGCCAGACGTGGTACGACATCGCAAAGGCCGACTTCCAGCGGGCGGCGAAGCAGGCCGAGCTGCCTATGCCCGAGATCATCCCCCTCTATGTCGGGCAGCGAGTGCAGGTGGGCGACATAGCCATCACTCCCCTACCCGCCAGCCACGCCACGGGCTATCAGTTCGAGCAGACGCTCATCTACCTTATAGAGAAGCAGGGCGTGCGCCTCGTCTACGCCACCGACACGGGCGGCATACCCGCTGTGGCGGCACGTTTGGCCGGCATCGACGCCCACGATCGGCCCGGCAACCCCATCACGGCTCTGATTATGGAGGCGACGATGGGCATAGGCTATGACGACGACTTCCGCTCGTTCACCCACACCAGCGTGGCAGGCGTGGAGCGCGTTGTGCGAGTCCTCGAGAAGACCAAACGCTACACCCCGCCCACCGATCAGCCCGTATATCTCACCCATATGGCTCGCACGCTGCACGGCACGCAGGCCGAGCTGGACGAGCAGCTACCCAAGCCCTTGCGTGCGGCACGCGACGGCGAGGAGGTGGTATTCGTGGTTCCGAAGTAGTGTTCGGAGTAGGCCGCAGCACAAAAAGTTAAGGCGACACTCGAAATCGGGTGTCGCCTTCTCAACTTTTGTCAGCCATCGGGTCTGACGTTGCTTATGGTAATAGTTGAGTCAAAAGTTACATTCGTGAGGTATCGTTCTTCTCGACGCTCTTCGTGCGGAACTGCTTGCCGCTCTTGAAGGTCCACGTCACGGCCAGACGAACGTTGAAATCCTGTCCCTGACCGAAGGTCTCCATCACGCGGCGGAAGCCCTCGCCATCGGATGTGATGTGCTGATCCTGGCGGATGATGTTCTGCAGGCCACACTGCAGAGTCCACGAATCCTTGATCTGCTTCTTGAGCGTGATGCTCAGATTCTGATTGGCCCGTTGGTCGATGTTCGATACCTTGACATCGGTCATTGCGCTGTAATAGAGATCGACAAAGAACTTCTTGGGCAGCTTGAAGGTCATAGTGGTCTGTCCCTGCAGGAAACTGTTGGTCTCGATGGGGCTGGCGGCCGAGATGCGCTGCTCGAAAACAGAGCCCGTGAGGCTTACATTCCAATCCCACCACTTGGTAACGGTGAGCGGGAGGCTCAGCGAGGCGAAGTACTGGTTGACCATCGGCAGATTCTCCATCGTCAGGTTCATCATCTCGGGGTTATCCTTGTCGGCCACAACCGTCTGCTGGATGATGTCGTGCATCATCTGCACACCTAACGTCAGACTATATTTATATCCCACCACAGCCGTCAGCGTCAGCTGATCGATAAACTGCGGATCGAGTTCAGGGTTGCCTGTCTGAATGGTATAATCCGAAATCTGCAATCGACGCGGGGTAAGATTCCAGAACGAGGGACGCGCAATGGTGCGCGAGTACTGCGCCACCAGCGAGTGCTTGCCCGCCTTATCCAGAGCGTACGAAAAGTTAGCATTGGGGAAGAGCGAGAGGTAATCCTGCTCGACCTCGGCGGCCTTACCTCGGGCGTAGGTGTATTCGCCTCTAAGACCCACAACGGCACTCAGTCGGCCATAGTTCATCGTGGCGGTGGCGTAGGCGGCACCGATATTCTCGGTGTAGGAGATGTCGTAATCATCCACAGTCGATGGTACCCACTCGCCCGCATTGAGGTAGCGGTAGTTGGTTGCGCTGTTGATCTCGTTGTAGGTGTATTTCGCACCGTACTTCAGCGTCCAGTGGGGCGAGAGGCGACGCTCACGCGCCAACTGAGCTGTGGCGATACGGAACTTGGAGTCGCTGCGGTAGTTGTAGAGCGAGTCGGTGCGGCTGCCTGCCTCGGTGATGACGGTGCGGCTATCGTTGCCCGAGGTGGGGTCGCTCTGGTTGTAGTCGGCGATGAACTTCAGCGTCGAGCCGAGGGTGTCGGTCTTAAAGATGTAGTTAAGTGTGGCCGAGATGCGTTTGCTACTCTCGAAAGCACCGTAGTAGCTATCGTTCAGGCGCTCCATCGCCCCCGAACGGAATATAGTCTGCGCGGTTGTGGGCTCATCCGAGTTCTCCCCCTGATACTCCACCGCAAGGCCGAGGCTATGCTTGGGGCTGAGCTCCGCCACAGCCGAGAGATTCATAGCACCCGACGCTCCGCCAACTTCGATCATCGACTCCGAGTCAATGGTGGTATTTGAGCTATTGTAGCGAGTCTGCTCGACGGCCTTTGCATCAATTTTATAATCGTAATACCATCCCGAAGCCGAGATGTCGAACTTGCCGACGTGGGCATTGATCGAGGTCGAGGGGTGGTAGGTCTCCATCCACGCGCCGTGGTTCGACGCCATCGTCACCGAGCCCATCACACCGTTGTCCAGACGGCGACGCAGGGTAATGAGCAACATACCGCCTCGTGAGTCGGCATCC
This sequence comes from uncultured Alistipes sp., assembly GCA_964633635.1. Taxonomy (GTDB): domain Bacteria; phylum Bacteroidota; class Bacteroidia; order Bacteroidales; family Rikenellaceae; genus Alistipes. Next base: position 9,641 of record CAZWHN010000039.1, read on the forward strand.
TGATCGGCACCCGTCTGCGGCACCACTTCGATCTTGGCGATATCCTCGGCACGCAGCGCCTTGACGTAATTAACCAGATCCTTGCCCGAGAGCTTGATCTCGCGGTCGTTGACGAAGACCTTGGTGCCAGCGGCGCCGTTGATCGAGATGTCGTCGTCCTTGACCCACACACCGGGCGACTGACGCAGCAGCTCCGTACCATCCTTACCGATGGCGGCGGCCGAATTGCTAACATCCACCACAAAACGGTCGGCCTCGCGGCGGATCATCTGCGCCTTGACGATCACCTCGTCGATCTCGGTCGAGGACTCCTTGAGCACTACGTCGCCCATATCGGCATCGGCGGGCATTGTGATCTCTCGCTCGAAAGTCTCGTAGCCCACACACTCTACGAAGATGGTGTAGGCGCCATCGGCAAGCGAGAATGAGAAGTGGCCCTGCGTGTCGGACGAGACGCCCGAGACCTGACGGCCATTCTGCATAGCCACAATGGTGACGTAGCTGATGTAGCTGCCCTGCTCATCGACCACGCGGCCACGGAGCATCTTCTGTTGTTTTGCGGAGGTTGTTGCCATCGCACGGCTCTCTGCCGCCAGCGCTACGGGGGCAGCAAAGAGCATCAGGGCGATGAGTGCGATAAATGATAACTGCTTCATAGTTGATTGTGTTGTAAAGTTGAGTTTTTTGTAATAGTTGTGTTGTAATAGTTTTTGTAATAGTTGAGTGAGTTTTTCGGGGTTATTGGTTGATCTTCTTGCTTTGTTGGCTTTTGGTTGGTCGGGTTAGTCGGTTTGTTTCTGTTTGTTTCTGTTTGTTTCTGTTTGTTTCTGTTTGTTTTTGTTTACTTTGGTTTGTTCCTGTTTGCTGATGCAAATATAGGACTATTTCACTACTTTGCAAAACAAACTACTGCTTTTTTTTTACTTTTTATCGATTTTTAGTTGTTTTTCTCGTCGAGTTGCCCACATACCTTATTATATATTCATTTGCATCCGCTCCATCATTTCTCTTCAGCCCGCTCCTCCACACAACCCGAAAGCGCCCTCAAAAGGATGTTTTGCGATAATAAATATTCGTTTTTCATTCTTTTATTATCGTTTTTCGATAACAAAGGTAGATATAATTTCTTTCCAAACAAATTTTTCGGCAAAAAAAATTCTTGCGCATCTACGCCACCCTTCAGCTTATTAGTCGCAGAATCGGGCAAAAAGTTACACCCGAGCGCAAAAAATCATCACAAAAGCTGAAAAATCGCCCTTCAATGAGCAAAAAAATTGAGCAGAACGCCATCCTCGGAAGAAAAAATGGCCGAAAATTACTTTTTTCAAAAAATTATCCTTAACTTTAATCCGAATATTGAGTTTAGAACCGAAATTAACTAATAACCTAATACACTATGAGTGAAAAGATTTCACGCGGTGACTTCCTGAAGAAGTCAGGATTGGCCGCAGCAGGCGTAATGATGGGCGGATTGGCTACGGCTGCCCCCTCGGCTCAACAACAGGCACAGGACAAGAAGGCTCGCTTTGCCAAGCTGGGCAAGGTAAATGTGGCGTGGGTAGGTATGGCTAACCGCGGCCGCGAAGTGATGCGCGAGTTCGAGAAGACGGGCTTAGCCAACATCGTTGCTATGTGCGACGTGGATCTGAAATCGGCTGGCTGTCAGGAGGCTATCAAAGCTCACCCCAAGGCAAAGGTTTATACCGACTTCCGCAAGATGTTCGACGAGATGGGCTCGAAGTTCGAGGCTGTGGTGGTTGAGACACCCGACTTCTCGCACTTCCCCTGCGTGATGCTCGGACTCAATCAGGGCAAGCACGTCTATGTTGAGAAGCCTATGGGCCGCACCTTCTACGAGTGCGAATTGATGATTCAGGCCGCTAAGCGCAATCCCCACCTCGTGACGCAGGGCGGTAATCAGGGTCACTCGGATCGCAACTACTACCAGTTCAAGGCGTGGACCGAGGCTGGCATCATCAAGAACATCACGCACGTCGATGCACATATGAACAACTCGCGTCGTTGGCACGGCTACGATGTGAACATCGACCGCTACCCGCAGGCTGAGCCTATCCCCGAGGGTATGGATTGGGATTTGTGGCACACCACACAGCAGTTCCACGAGTTCAACGGCAAGTACCACCCGGGTAACTGGCGTTCGTGGTACGACTTCGGTATGGGTGCGTTGGGCGACTGGGGTGCCCACCTGATCGACACCATCCACCAGTTCCTCGATCTGGGTCTGCCGTACGAGATCTCACCCGTTAAGTTCGAGGGTTGGAACACCTACTTCTTCCCGATGTCATCGACCATCAACTTCAAGTTCCCGCGTCGTGGCGACAAGCCCGCAATGGATATCACTTGGTGGGACGGTATCGGCAACTATCCCCCCGTTCCCGAGGGCTACGGCATCTCGAAGATGGGCGACGACGTTCCCACAATCGGCGGACAGGCTGCGGCGGCATCATCGGTTAAGTTGAACCCCGGTACGATTATGTACTCGTCGGACGATCTGATCTTCAAGCGTGGCTCGCACGGTGCCATCACCGAGATCATCCCCGAGGCTAAGGCACGCGAGATGGCAAGCCGTCTTCCCGAGGTTCCCGAGCCCACGTCGAACCACTACGAAAACTTCCTCTTGGCTTGTATGGGCGAGGAGAAGGCTCACTCGTCGTTCGATGTATTCGGCCCCTTGTGTCAGGTATTCTGCCTCGGCGTGATGGCACAGCGTTTGAACGAGAAGATCATCTTCGACCGCGAGACCAAGCGCATCGTGAACAACCGCTTCGCCGACGCTATGCTGACCAACACCCCGCCGCGTAAGGGATGGGAAGAGTTTTATAAGATGTAAGATACAACGTAAGGAAAAAAAGCGTATATTTGCCTTAAAGATAAAGAATTTTAATAGAGAAAGATTATGGCAATCAAGTGTATCGGTATTCTCACCTCGGGCGGCGACGCACCGGGTATGAATGCAGCCATCCGCGCCGTCACCCGCACGGCGATCTACAACGGATACAAGGTGAAGGGTATTATGCGCGGTTATCACGGCTTGGTTACGAACGAGATCATCGACCTCAAGTCGCAGAGCGTGAGTAATATCATCCAGAAGGGCGGCACGATGCTCAAGACCGCTCGCAGCAAGGAGTTCCGCACCCCCGAGGGTCGTCAGCTGGCATACGAGAATATGCGCTCGCACGAGATCGACGCGCTGGTGGTGATCGGTGGCGACGGTTCGCTGTCGGGTGCACAGGTCTTTGCCAACGAGTTCGACATCCCCATCGTCGGCCTGCCTGGCACGATCGACAACGACCTGGACGGCACGGACGAGACCATCGGCTACGATACGGCGCTGAACACCATCGTCGAGGCTGTCGATAAGTTGCGCGACACGGCTTCGAGCCACGAACGCCTCTTCTTTGTGGAGGTGATGGGTAACACGGCAGGCTATTTGGCGCTGAACGGTGCGCTTGCATCGGGTGCCGAGGCGGCCATCATCCCCGAGCGTGAGACCGAGGTCGATCAGCTGGCCGACCTTATCCACAACGGCTTCCGCAAGAGCAAGAACTCGGCCATCGTGCTGGTGGCAGAGAACAAGGCTACGGGAGGTGCGCTGGGTATGGCCGAGCGTATCAAGAAGGAGTTCCCCGAGTTCGATGCCCGTGTGACGATCTTGGGTCACCTGCAGCGTGGTGGCTCGCCCACGGCTAAGGATCGCATCCTCGCATCGAAGATGGGTGCTACGGCGATTGAGGCTCTGAGTGAGGGTCAGCGCAATGTGATGATCGGCATCAAGAATGGCGAGTTGGTTTACGTCCCCTTCAAGAAGGCGGTGGCTCACCAGCAGAAGATGGATCTGAAGGATATCGACATCGTGAAGGTGCTGTCGATATAATACGATGCGATAGAATGAGAAAGGGTGCTGAAACTTCAGCACCCTTTTTTAGGGGATATAAATATGTCATTCCCAGGAGGCTCTTTAGAGCCGACGATGGGAATCAATCGCTTATCTTGTGGCATAAATAAAATCAGTATCAGCAAGCGACTCAGTTGCAGAAATGTGGAATG
>CAZWHN010000040.1:0-13664 GCA_964633635.1 uncultured Alistipes sp.
ATATCGTGCTCAACATCGGTGCCGCCACCTCGAACGTGTATGTATGGGTGAATGGTAAGTTTGTCGGTTACTCGGAGGATAGCCACCTCGGAGCAGCGTTCGACGTGACGAAATATGTAAAGACGGGTGAGAACCTGATCGCCCTGCAGATCTTCCGCTGGTGCGACGGCTCGTACCTCGAGGATCAGGATTTGTGGCGACTGAGCGGTATCTCACGCGACGTGGAGCTGGTGGCACGCCCGAAGGCTCGCTTGCAGGATGTGATGATCACCCCCGCACTGGAGAATAACTATACGGACGGTAGTCTCGAGGTCGAGATGGAGTTCTCATCTACGGTCAAGTCGGCCGATGTGAAGCTGCTCGATCCCGCTGGTAAGGTGGTGGCCGAGACGAAGGTTACCCCCTCGAAGGGCAAGGCCTCGCACACGTTCGAGGTGAAGAGCCCCGCGAAGTGGACTGCCGAGACCCCCTCGCTCTATAAGGTTGTGATCGGTGTTGGTACAGAGGCTTATGCCCAGCGTGTAGGCTTCCGCACCTCGGAGATCAAGGATGGTCTGCTGCTGGTGAATGGTCAGCCCGTACTCTTCAAGGGTGTTAATCGCCACGAGGTCGATCCCCTGAAGGGCTTTGTGATGTCGCGCGAGCGTATGATTCAGGATATCACAATAATGAAGCAGTTCAACATCAACGCCGTGCGTACGAGCCACTATCCCGACACCCCCGAGTGGTACGATCTGTGCGACGAGTATGGTCTCTACGTCATCGACGAGGCCAACATCGAGTCTCACGGTATGGGTTATGGCGACAAGACGCTGGCCAAGGAGCCGCTCTATGCCAAGGCTCACCTCGAGCGCAACAGCCGTATGGTCGAGCGCGATAAGAACCACGCCTCGATCATCATCTGGAGTATGGGTAACGAGGCAGGCTTCGGCCCCAACTTCGAGGCTTGCTACCGCTGGATTCGTGACTACGATCCCTCGCGCCCGATCCATTACGAGCGTGCCGAGGGCAACGACTTCACCGACATTATGTGCCCGATGTATGCCAGCTTAGAGTGGTGCGAGAACTACCTGAAGAGCTCGCCCTCGAAACCGCTTATCCAGTGCGAGTACGCCCACGCAATGGGAAACTCGATGGGTGGATTTAAGGAGTATTGGGACTTGATCCGCAAGTACCCCCAGTATCAGGGTGGTTTCATCTGGGACTTCGTCGATCAAGGTCAGGCTCGATACGAGGCCGACGGCAAGGTGTCGTTCTACTACGGTGGCGACTTCAACAACTACGACGCTACGGACAACTCGTTCAACAATAACGGCATCATCGCATCGGATCGTACTCCACAGGCACACGCCTACGAGGTACGTCGCGAGTATCAGTCAATCTGGACCTCGCCCGTCGATCTTCAGGCAGGCAAGGTTGAGGTCTATAACGAAAACTTCTTCATCGGTCTGGAGGCCTACGCTATGGAGTGGGAGTTGTGGCAGGATGGCATCGCCACCAAGGCGGGCCGCATCGAGAACCTCGATGTTCAGCCCCAGCAGCGCAAGACCCTGACTTTGGGCTACACCGCAGCCGACATCTGCCCCGACGCTAAGGAGGTGGCACTCAACGTGCGTTACATACTGAAGGAGCGTCAGCCGTTGCTCGCAATTGGTCACGTTGTGGCCGAGCAGCAGCATATCATCAAGGAGTACGACACCCGTTCGGCATTCGTGCTGAAGGAGTCTGACCGCCCCGTCGAGGTTACCAAGTTCGAGAAATCGACTCAGGTGACGGGCTACGACTGGGTGATCGGCTTCAACCGCGAGGGCTTTATCAACCAGATCGAGTATGGAAATATGAATATCGTCAGCGACGACTCGGCCCTGCGTCCCAACTTCTGGCGCGCTCCGACCGAGAACGACATCGGTGCCCACCTCGAGACCCGTTACAGTGTATGGCGCAACCCGACCATCTCGCTCAAGTCGTTCGACGCCAAGGTCGAGGATGGCGTGGCGAAGGTCGTTGCCGACTACGAGCTGAAGGATGTTCAGGCTACGATGCGCATCACCTACACCATCAATGGCGAGGGCGCAATCAAGGTTGAGCAGGCTATGAAGACCACTCCCGATGCCAAGATCTCGAATATGTTCCGCTACGGTGTGCGTGTGGCTCTGCCCGCGGCCTACAACGTGGTTGAGTACTACGGTCGTGGTGAGGTGGAGAGCTATGCCGATCGCCGCAGCGCAGCCGACATTGGCATCTACCGTCAGCGCGTTGCCGACCAGTATAACGAGAAGATGGCTCGCCCGCAGGAGTCGGGTACGCACGTCGATCTGCGTTACTTCAATGTCGTGAATACAGCTGGAGCTGGTATCAGCATCATCGCCGAGGATCCCTTATCGGCATCGGCTCTGCCCTATTCGCAGGAGGCTATGGATGTGTCGGTAGGTCCCCTGCAGCGTCACTCGGGCGACTTGAAGGCCGACGGCAACACCTACCTCAGCTTCGATCTGGTACAGCAGGGATTGGGTTGCATCAACTCGTGGGGTGCCCTGCCGCTGGAGCAGTACAGAGTGAAGTATCAGGACTATACGTTCAACTTCATCATCTCGCCCGTGAGATAGTGGAGTATTGGTTAGAATAAAGAATTCCGAGGATGATTTTTCCTCGGAATTTTTTATTTACAATAACTCTATTTGCTCTATACATCCGAAAACTTGTCACCGCGTGCCTTTTGGCTGCAAAAGGTGGAAAGAAATCTGTATCAGCAAAGTATTATTGACAAAGGTAGATTCCAATCATTTCTGCAGGTCTGCTGATTTTGTATCAGGTAGTGTCCCGTGTGCAGAAATGTGGAATGACGTGATGTTTATATTAATCTTTTATATTTAAGGTAAAAACACTATCTTTGCAGCCGTTAAAAAGATAGAGACTATGGCGTTAATCGACGAAATCACCAAGCGCAGGACCTTTGCCGTCATCGCGCACCCCGATGCGGGTAAGACAACCCTTACCGAGAAACTGCTCCTCTTCGGAGGCGCTATCCACGTTGCTGGAGCCGTCAAGAGCAACAAAATCAAGAAGGGCGCAACCTCCGACTTTATGGAGATCGAGCGCCAGCGCGGTATCTCGGTGGCAACCTCGGTTATGGGATTCAACTACAAGGATGTGAAGATCAACATCCTCGACACCCCGGGTCACGAGGATTTCGCCGAGGACACCTACCGTACGCTCACGGCCGTGGATTCGGTTATCATCGTGATCGACGGTGCGAAGGGTGTTGAGGCGCAGACGCGTAAGTTGATGAATGTCTGCCGTATGCGCAACACCCCCGTGATGGTCTTTATCAATAAGTTGGACCGCCCCTGCAAGGATCCGTTCGATCTGTTGGACGAGGTCGAGCGCGAGCTTCAGATTCGCGTGCGCCCGCTGGCGTTCCCCATCTCGAGCGGCGATACGTTCAAGGGCGTGTATAACATCTACGAGAAAAATCTCTCGCTCTTCACCTCCGACGAGCGTCAGACTGCCGATGCCGAGACCGTAGATTTCAGCGACATCTCGTCGCCCGAGCTCGATGGCTACATCTCGGAGAAGTTTGCTACGCAGCTGCGCGAGAACCTCGATTTGGTGGAGGCCGTTTACGATGATTTCGACCGCGAGGCATACCTCGACGGTAAGTTGGCCCCCGTATTCTTCGGCTCGGCCGTTAATAACTTTGGTGTGCGCGAGCTTTTGGAGTGCTTCATCCGCATCGCCCCCTCGCCCCGCTCAACCACCACCGAGACACGTCAGGTGCAGCCCGACGAGCAGAAGATGACGGGCTTCATCTTCAAGATCCACGCCAATATGGACCCCAACCACCGCGACCGCCTGGCCTTTATGAAGATATGTTCGGGGACTTTCGAGCGCAACAAGAACTACCTGCACGTCCGCTCGGGTAAGCAGCTCAAGTTCTCCTCTCCCACGGCATTTATGGCCGAGAAGAAGTCGGTGATCGACTTCGCCTACCCGGGCGACATCGTAGGTCTGCACGACACTGGTACGTTCAAGATTGGCGACACGTTCACCGAGGGTGAGAAGCTCAAGTTCACGGGTATCCCGTCGTTCTCGCCCGAGCTCTTCCGCTACATCGAGAATGCCGACCCGATGAAGTTCAAGCAGTTGGCCAAAGGTGTCGATCAGTTGATGGATGAGGGTGTGGCACAGCTCTTTACCTCGTCACTCAACGGTCGCAAGATCATCGGCACGGTGGGACAGCTGCAGTTTGAGGTTATCCAGTATCGTCTCGAACACGAGTATGGTGCGAAGTGCCGCTGGGAGCCTATCTCGATTCACAAGGCTTGCTGGATCGAGAGCGACAACGCAGAGCAACTGGCTGACTTCAAGCGTCGCAAGCACTCGAATATGGCGGTCGATAAGCACGGCCGCGATGTATTCCTCGCCGACACGAGTTATGCTCTGGCCTTAGCGCAGGAGAATTTTAAGGATATACGTTTCCACTTTACATCGGAGTTCTAAAACGGCCCAGAGCAAGACATTTCGGCCTCTGGCTTGGAGTCACGATCATAAAAAAGGCTGTCCCGCGGGGCAGCCTTTTCTAATAAACCTTATATTATATATCGCTCGACCTATCTCGCATCGCCAGCCGATTTGGCCTGCTGGCGAATCTCCTTGGCGGCAGCGTCGATCTCCTGCTTGGCATCCTTCACCGACTCCTTGTACTCGTCGAGAGCCTCGTTCCACTCCTTGACCGCCTCGTCGTGAATCTGCTCGGCGGCGTCGGCCAACCCCTTCGAGAGACGCACCTTCACATCGCCAACACGGAAGATCACACTCTTTGCACCCGTGCTACCCACGGTCTCGGTGGTGTAGTTGACAAACTCCTTGCCGTCGATGGTAAGACCGCTCGGCGAGATGACGATTCGCTTACCCTCGCCATCGGTGATCGAGAGCGTCTCGTTGTCCACCTCCACGGTCGATTCGATCTGGCTCACCTTGCTGTTCTCGCCCTCGAGTGTGATGGTGAAGTCGCCATATTGGTTGGTCGATGAGTAATCCTCGCCCAAGCTCTCGCGGAACTCGTTGATCTCCTCCTCGGTGAACTCCTCGAAGAGCACCTCGTTGTCGTTCTCGAAGACCGACTCGAAGGTGTTCTCAAGCTGGCGGGCGAAGTTCACGGGCGACTTGATGATCGAGACGGTCATACAAGCCAGCGAAGCTAACCAAATCAGGAACATAACCAGCATCACCTTGCCGTTGGGACGGCGCGAGATGAGCAGCATAACGGCCAAATATATCAGCACGATGAGCGGCACGATGGCCACCACGAAGAATGTACCCAGAGCCAATCCCGTCGCAAAGTCGGTGCCCATCATCACGGGGGTGGTGGTTATTGCCACAACACCGAGTGCGCTTACGCCACATACCAAGCCGATGAGAATCAGCAGCGTCAGTATCTTCACACATATCAGCAGAAAACGTCCTACGGCAGCCACCAAATTGGCGATGATCGAACGCTCACGTTCGTCGGCAGCCATCGAGGTGTTCTCGCGGATGCTGTTGGCTGTGATGCGCTCGCCCTTCATCTCCAACTTCTGTCGTGCCGACGATGCCACGGGCACCGAGAACCACATAACGAAGTAACCCAGCACCAAGAGTCCAAACAGGTTGCTCGAGAAGGGTATCAGCCACTCAAAGATGTGCATCGAGCCCGCAATGGGGGTGAAGACCAGTGGCAGGAACATACCCAGACGAATCCACGTAGGGTCGATGTCGAAGTAGTTGGCAACGCCTGCGCATACGCCACCCAACTTGCCATTCTGCAGATCGCGGTACAATCGACGCGGGATGCGGGGATTACCGTTCTGGTCGATGGTCTCGGCGTGACGCTCGGGGCCATCCTCGTCGATCTCGGCGGCCGAGCCGAGCTGCTTGATGATGTTGTCGATCAGCGGCTTGCCTACGATACCCTCGGCAGGCTGTGCCGAGAGTATCAGCTCCGCTATGCGGGCCTCGATGTCGGCTATGATCTCGTCGCCATCGGGGTCGTCCTTATATGTGTCGTGCAGCGATTTGAGGTAGCCACTCAACGCCTCGTAGGCTGCTGTTTCGAGCGTGAACGATACGCCCGCAATGCTGCATTTCTTGATTTCGTTCATTGTCGTATGGTATTAGGGAATTTTTACTACATTTTGCGTACGCTGCCGCCGCTTGACTTGATGATGCGAACGTCGATCGAGTGATTGTTCTTGTAGGCCACCGATCCGCCCGACGAGGCCTTAGCCGTGAGTGCCTTGCCTGCATCGACTTTGATGTCGGCACCCGACGAAGCGTCGGCCGTAGCATTTACCAGTGTGCGCACGTCGGCGGCATTGATGTTGGCAGCCGATGAAGCCTCCACGTCGAGCGTGCCAGCCTCTCCCGTGAGCGTGATCTTGGCAGCCGATGATGCGTCGGCCTCGCAATTCTTGGCCAGCACCTGCAACTTAGCGTTGGCAGCCGAAGATGCCTCGATCTGCAAATCGTCGGCCTTGATAGAGCCCGATACGCTGGCAGCTGAATTAATGCTGATCTCGCACGAGTGGTTGTCGCTCTTGGCAAATGCGATGTCGGCAGCCGATGATGCCTCGATATCCAATTCGTTGCTCTTGATCTCGCAGCGGATATTGATCTGGGCAGCGCTCGAAGCCTCTAAGCTCTCGATGGCGCTGTTGCGGGGGAGTGTTACCTCGGCCGTCACGTTGTTGAGCGACTGGAGTTTGTCGTCGATCTTGATGTTGAGCACGCCGCCCACGTTCTCAATCTTGATGTGAGGCATAACGTTGTCGTCGGCCATCACCGTGGCGGTTGAGCCCTCGCTACCCACCATCGTTACTCTGATGCCGCGGCTGGCCTTGATGCCGTGATACGACGAGGGCAGGGGACGCTTCTCGGTGACGATCACACCGCTACCACGGAAGCGACGCTGCTGATTCTTGGCCTTGTACTCCTTGCCGTTGATCTTTACGCCGTTGATATATACGTCGCCTTCAATGTCGCCATTCTCTATGGCCTCGGCAAGCTCCTCGCCCAGCGAACCTAACTCCACGCTCAGATTGCCCAAGCTCTCGCCAAGACGCTCGCCTAACTCCTCGCCGAGTTGGCCGAGGCGTTCGCCAAGGTCGGCAATCTTTTCGCTGCTGATGATGACCGTGCCACCCTGCAAGGCTCGATACTGCGCCTGAGAGTGAAATGTTGCTCCAAATGTGAGTGCGAGAGCCAATGCTCCAAAAAATATCTTTTTCATTGTAATAGTGTGTTTTGTGTTAATTATCTCGTTAATTGTAATAGTCGATATGATTTGTAATAGTTGTATATATCGATTAGTTGAGTGTGCTATCCGCCGTTACTCCTCGGTCGGCTCGGCCGATGGGATCGTCACCGTCGGGTTGGGATTGTGGGGTGCGACCTCGATAACTCCGCCCGAGGGTACGCCCGTCGTGCTCATCGGAAGGTTGCCGTGACGGATCAGGCGAATCTGCTCGACCATTTCGTCCCACGCCTCGTCCAGCAGTGCCAGCTGCTGACGACCAGCCTCGGTGAGCATATAATATTTGCGGGGAGGTCCCTGCGGCGACTCCTCCCAGCGGTAGGTCAGCAGCCCCGCATTCTTCTGTCGCGTAAGGATGGGGTAGAGCGTGCCCTCGACCACAATCATCTCGGCCTGCTTGAGCTCGGCAATGATCTTGGGTGCGTAGGAGTCTTCGCGCGAGAGAATTGCCAAAATGCAATACTCCAAGATACCCTTGCGCATCTGAACTTTTACATTGTCTTCGTTCATAAGTTGTCAGTTTGAAAGGTTTTACACTTCGGGTTCGTTGGGCAATACGAGCCACAGGATTAAGTAGATCCACAGCGTCGCTCCGGCTGCAAAGATGCAGAGGATCGAGGCTATGCGTACCAGCGTCACGTCCAAGCCAAAGTAGCTGGCCACGCCCGAGCAGATACCTGCGATCGAACGATTCTTGCGTGAGCGGTAGAGTCGGCGCTCATTTTTGGCGCCTCGTGCAGAGTTGAGCGGACGGTTGGCCGCTCCGAAGTCCTCGGGCTTGCCGATCTGGCTCATCGTGTTGCGCACAACACCATAAGTGATGACCATCATCGGCGAGGGCACCTTCTCGCGGAACAGCTCGGCTACGCGCGCCTCGATGTCGGCCATCGTCTCGGTGTCGGTCTCGGGCAGTCGGCGCGAGATGTCGTCGAAGTAGGCGTTGAGCGTAGAGTAAGCATCGACATCCATCGTGAAGGCCTGCTGGGCGATGTTTACATTGATAGTCTCTTTCATCGTTGTTTGAAAATTTAGGATGGTTTAATATTTTCCCACTGCAAATATATGGATAATTTCGGTATTTTGTATCACAAAGTAGTGAAAATTTTCCTATTTCTTTCATTTTTTCACCTTTTCTCTTACAGAGAAACTTTTTTTGGGGGGGTGAGGGGTGGCGCAAGCTAAAGAAGCTGGTGGAGGGATTTTTCGGGGATGCGAGTGCTGGCGTGAGCTGCGGGAGGTGGTGAAGGGACTTTTGGGGAATATGGCTTTCGGGCGAGTATCTTCTTTCGTGGGTTTTCGGGGATGCGAGGGCTGGCGCGAGCTGCGGGAGGTGGTGGATTAGGTTTTCTCACGAAAAGAGAGTACCTTTGTCCTCGCTATGTTGAAAATCATCCTCATAATGTTCTCGGGTATTGCGCTGGGCTACCTGCTGCGCAAGGTGCGTTGGGTGGCTCACGTCGGCACAACCTCGATGGCGACGATCCTCCTGCTCCTCTTCGTGATGGGCATCGAGATCGGCGGCAACGACCGCATCATCGACTCCCTCGCCACGTTGGGTGTCGAGGCTCTCGTTGTGGCTGTGGCGGCGACCCTGGGTGCTGTTGTGGCGGCTCGTATAGTATATAATATGTTCCTCAAAAACGGTGTTGGCGGCGATGAGAAGTAGTTTGATGATCGTAGCGGCCTTCATCGTGGGGTGCATCGTAGGGTTTGTCGACTGGACACCCGAGTGGCTGGCCGAGGGTGATGTTGCAATATGGGTGTTGTATGCGCTGATGATTCAGGTGGGCATAGGCATCGGTAGCGACTCGCGCCTGAAGGAGATCCTGCGAACGCTCACGCCCCGTCTGCTGCTACTCCCCTGCGCCACCATCGCAGGCACATTGATAGCCGTGGCTGCGGTGTCGTTTCTGCTGCCCCGCTGGTCGTTAAGTGAGGTGCTGGCTGTGGGTAGTGGTATGGGATATTACTCGCTCTCGTCGATCCTCGTCACGACGCTCAAGGAGCCCGAGTTGGGAGCCGTAGTGGCGGCCGAGTTGGGCACCATTGCACTGATGGCCAATATCCTGCGTGAGATGTTCACGTTGCTCTTCGCTCCGATGATGGTGCGTTGGTTCTCGCCAGTGGCTCCGATCTGTTCGGGTGGAGCTACGACGATGGATGTGACGCTGCCCGTCATTACCCGTTACTCGGGACGCGAGTGGGCTTTTGTGGCTATTGTCCACGGCATTTTGGTCGATTTTTCGGTGCCTCTGCTGGTGCCGTTGTTCTGCTCGTTGTAGGCTTTGTTGCTTTTGCCCACGGGCGAACGAGGAAATTTTATTAAATTTGTACATTAATCAAATTAATACCGTTTATGGCACGAGTGGTTGTGGGACTTTCGGGAGGCGTGGACTCCTCGGTGGCGGCCTATCTGCTCAAGGAGCAGGGGCACGAGGTCATCGGACTCTTTATGCGTAATTGGCACGACACCACTGGCACGCTCGAGGGTGACTGCCCGTGGTACGACGATCAAGTTTTTGCTGAGCTGGTGGCCAAGCGTCTGGACATCCCCTTCCGCTTTGTCGATCTCTCGGAGGAATATCGTCGTCGCGTGGTCGATTATATGTTCTCGGAGTACGAGCAGGGCCGCACGCCCAACCCCGATGTGCTGTGCAACCGCGAGATTAAGTTCGACGTCTTCCTCAAGGAGGCGCTGAAGATGGGTGCCGACTACGTTGCTACGGGCCACTACTGCCGCAAGGCCGAGGAGCAGGTCGATGGTCGCACGGTCTATCGTCTGCTGGCGGGAGCGGATAAGAATAAGGATCAAAGCTACTTTCTCTGCCAGCTCACGCAGGAGCAGTTGCGTTATGCCCTCTTCCCCATCGGTCACCTGCTCAAGCCCGAGGTGCGACAGATCGCCGAGGCGCAGAAGTTGGCCACCGCCAAGCGCAAGGACTCGCAGGGTATCTGCTTCGTCGGCAAGGTCGATCTACCCGTATTCCTTCAGCAGCAGATTGCTGCCCGCGAGGGTAACATCCACGAGATTCTCCCTTCGTGGCGAGGCTACGCAGCGAAGCCTCAGGAGGATGACTTGCAGGCGCTTGCCGAGCCGTTCCGCTATACGGTGCGCGACGGCAAGAAGATCGGAGTGCATAACGGTGCCCACTTCTACACCATCGGTCAACGTAAGGGTCTCGGCATCGGAGGCCGCAAGGAGTCGCTCTTTATCATCGCCACGGATGTGGCTCAGAATGTGATATATGTGGGCGAAGGTGATGCCCACCCGGGACTCTATCGTCGGGCACTTCGGGTGCTGCCCGCTGAGGTGCATTGGGTCGATCCCGACGAGCGAATGGCGGTGGGCGAGGAGCGTCGTTACGAGGTGCGCATCCGCTATCGTCAGCCGTTGCAGGGAGCGACGCTATGCTGCCGCGAGGAGGGGCTCTACATCCTCTTCGATGAGCCGCAGCGCGGCATTGCCGCAGGTCAGTTTGCCGCGTGGTACGATGGCGAAGAGTTGGTCGGATCGGGTGTAATCGAGCGTTAGGATGCCTCGCGCGTGGCTGACTATAATTCTCTCTTTCGGTCTTGCGTTGCAGGTGGCGGCGCAGGGACGTTTTGGTGTGGCGTTCTACGATGTGGAGCGACTCTACGACACCATCCCCTCACGTTTTTACGACGATCGTGACTACACCCCAACGGGACGACTGCGATGGGACGCAGAGCGTTATGATCGTAAGATCAAGCACACGGCTCGTGTGGTGGATTCGCTCGCAATGCCCGTTGTGGTGTTGTATGGAGTGGAGAACGAGGCGGTGGTGAGGGCGATCGTCAGCACTTGCCAGCAGGATTATTCTTACATCCACCGCACGCAGGATGGCAGCGATGGCTTGGACTTTGCTGTGCTCTACTTTGCCGATTGGTTTATCCCCGAACATATCACGTCGTGGCGTGGAGCCTTGTGCGTCGAGGGTTGTGTACGCTCACGCCCTCTGACCATCGTGGGTGTGTGGCGATCGACCTCGATCGGTGTGTTGCTCGAGCAGAGAGGGCTGCTCGACTCGGAACGTGATCTGATAATAGTCGGTCGGCCGAGCGGGAACTCCCCCTCGCGTTATGGCTTAAGGGATCTGGCTGTCGATGCCGAGCGTCGTGGTCGGGGCAATGTGGCAGGCGTCGGTGGTTGGACGATGCGCGATCGGGCGTGGACAAATTTCGAGGGTGAAGCTCGCTGTGAGGTTTATGTTGCTGAGTGGCTGTTGGGGCGCGACTCACGACCCCTGCCCACCTACGATCGCACGAGATACTACGGCGGCTACGGATCGGCGCTGCCCGTTATTGCATATTTCGACGAAATGTTTGCATATTAGCAAAAAAGTTATAATTTTGTGGAGAATATCTGAAATATAGAGAAAATTATTCAATCGTAATACCAAAAAACTTAACAACTATGACAAACACAAAACGTGTCTATACTTTCGGTAACAAAGAGGCCGAGGGTAATGGAAAAATGAGAGAGTTGCTTGGTGGTAAGGGTGCCAATCTGGCTGAGATGAACCTTATCGGTATTCCCGTTCCCCCGGGATTCACCATCACCACCGAGGTGTGTGCGGAGTATTACAGCAAGGGTAAGGATGCCGTGATCGAGATTCTGCGTCCTGAGGTCGAGCGCGCTATGAAGAACATCGAGTCGCTCACGGGTATGCAGTTTGGCGACAAGGAGAAACCCTTGTTGGTGTCGGTGCGTTCGGGTGCACGTGCTTCTATGCCCGGTATGATGGATACCATCCTCAATTTGGGAATGAACGACGAGGCCGTTGAGGCTGTGTCGAAGCGTACGGGCAACCCCCGTTTTGCGTGGGATTCGTATCGCCGTTTTGTGCAGATGTATGGCGACGTGGTGCTGGGTATGAAGCCCGCATCGAAGCAGGATCAGGATCCCTTCGAGGTACTGATCGACGAGCAGAAGGAGAAACGAGGCATTACACAAGATACCGACCTCACGGTCGAGGATTTGAAGGAGCTGGTAGCAGCGTTCAAGGCTGCCGTTAAGGAGCAGACGGGTAACGACTTCCCCACCTGCCCGTGGGAGCAGCTTTGGGGTGCGGTGTGCGCCGTGTTCGGTTCGTGGATGAACGAGCGTGCTATCCTCTATCGCAAGCTCAACAACATCCCCGCCGAGTGGGGCACCGCCGTATCGGTTCAGGCTATGGTGTTCGGTAATATGGGCGATAATTCGGCCACGGGTGTTGCCTTCTCGCGTGATGCCGCCACGGGTGAGAATATCTTCAACGGCGAGTACCTTGTAAACGCACAGGGAGAGGACGTTGTGGCAGGTATCCGCACTCCCCAGCAGATCACCATCGAGGGCTCACGTCGTTGGGCCAAGGCGCAGAACATCTCGGAGGAGGATCGTGCCGAGAAGTACCCCTCGTTGGAGGAGGTTATGCCCTCGGTATATGCCGAGCTTAACGAGATTCAGCACCACCTGGAGACCTACTTCAAGGATATGCAGGATATCGAGTTCACCATTCAGGATGGCAAGCTGTGGATGTTGCAGTGCCGTAACGGTAAGCGTACGGGTGCCGCAATGGTGAAGATCGCAATGGATATGTTGCGCGAAGGTCTGATCGACGAGAAGACCGCCGTGCTGCGTTGCGAGCCCGCCAAGTTGGACGAGCTTCTGCACCCCGTATTCGACAAGCGTGCCATCAAGAGCGCCAAGGTGCTGGTTAAGGGCTTGCCCGCTTCGCCTGGTGCCGCTACGGGTCCCGTGGTGTTCTTCGCCGAGGATGCCGAGAAGGTGTTGGCCGAGACAGCCCAGAAGGCTATCTTGGTGCGTATCGAGACCTCGCCCGAGGATTTGAAGGGTATGTTGGACGCTGCTGGTATCCTCACCGCACGCGGAGGTATGACCTCTCACGCTGCCGTTGTAGCGCGTGGTATGGGTAAGTGCTGCGTGTCGGGTGCTGGCGAGCTCAATATCGACTATAAGGCCCGCACCATCAAGGTGAACGGCTACGAGATTAAGGAGGGCGACTGGATCTCGCTCAACGGCTCGACTGGTGAGGTTTATTTGGGTCAGGTGGCTACCGAGGATGCCGACCTTAGCGGTGACTTCGGTCAGCTGATGGAGCTGGCTGGCAAGTACGCCACGATGAAGGTTCGTGCCAATGCCGACACGCCGCGTGATGCCGAGCAGGCATTTGCTTTCGGTGCCGAGGGTATCGGTCTGTGCCGTACGGAGCATATGTTCTTCGAGGGCGACCGCATCAAGGCCGTGCGCGAGATGATTCTGGCCGACGATGAGGCTGGCCGTCGCGTAGCGCTCAATAAGTTGCTGCCTATGCAGCGTGGCGACTTCGAGGGTCTGTTCAAGGCTATGAAG
>CAZWHN010000041.1:0-9412 GCA_964633635.1 uncultured Alistipes sp.
TAAGCAGGCCGAGGTACACGGTATGAGCCAGCGTGGCGGCGACGTGCAGTCGAATCTGCGCCTCTCGACCGAGGAGATTCACTCCGATCTTATCAGGCAGGGTACGGCCGATCTGATCATTTCGATGGAGCCGATGGAGGCTCTGCGCTATCTCCCCTCGCTCGGCAGCGATGGCTGGGTTGTAACCTCGTCGCATCCCTTCAAGAATATCCCCAACTACCCCGACGAGCAGGCTCTGATGGCCGAGATAGGCGCATTGCCGCATACGGCTATCCTCCCGATCGAGGATCTGGCCCGCGACGGAGGTGTGCCCAAGTGCGCCAATGTGGTGCTGCTGGGTATGGCGGCCAAGTATATCGAGATTCTCTCGGCCGAGCAGTTGCGCGAGAGTATTGCTCGTGTCTTTGCATCGAAGGGTGAGAAGATTGTCGAACAGAACATTAAGGCGTTTGATATCGGTCTTGGTGCCGTAAATGAGTAGGGCGTATGAAGATTTTTAGTGAAGAGTTGGTCGCCCGAGCCGTTGAGGAGTTGCATATTGCCGACCTCTCGCGTGCTACGATTGGCGAGGTGTTGCTCGTTGCGCAATATTTGGAGCGAGAGACGGGTATCCCCTTTATCCGTATGGATCAGGGCTCGCCTGGCCTGCCCGTGAATAGATATGGCGTCGAAGCCGAGAAGGCGGCTTTGGATCGTGGTGTGGGGGCGCAATACCCTGCGGCTGCGGGTGTGCCTGAACTTAAGTACGAGGCCTCATGTTTTGTCAAGGCATTTTTGGATGTTGACATTTCGGCTCGCTCGTGCGTGCCCACGGTGGGTAGTGTGGCTGGTTCGTTCGGATCGTTTATCGCCTGCACGCAGTGTAATCCCGGCAAGAACAAAGTTCTCTTTATCGACCCTGGTTTCCCGATCCAGAAGTCGCAACTGCGAGTGATCGGTGCCGAGTGGGTGGAGTTCGATGTTTACCATTTCCGTGGTCAGGCTCTGCGTGGCAAGCTGGAGGAGATGTTCTCTTCGGGCGACATTGCAGCCATTGTCTATTCCAATCCCAACAACCCAGCGTGGATATGTCTGGAAGAGGAGGAGTTGCAGATCATCGGCGAGCTGGCTGCCAAGTACGATGCCATTGTCATCGAGGATATGGCCTACTTCTGTATGGATTTCCGCCGCGATATGGGACACCCCTTCGAGCCGCCCTATCCGCCCACGGTGGCCCGCTATACGGACAACTACATCCTGATGCTCTCGTCGTCGAAGATATTCAGCTACGCAGGTCAGCGTATGGCATTGACGTGTATCAGCGATCGACTCTTCGAGCGCCACTATCCCGCTCTGGCCGAGCGATATAAGGATGCTGGCGTGTTTGGTCAGACGCTCGTCGCGTCGATCCTCTATATGATCACCTCGGGCTGTACCGCCTCCACGCAGTATGCCTATGCCGAGATGTTGCGACTCTCGACCGAGGGCGAGATCAACTTCGTGGAGGATACACGCGAGTATGCCATCCGTGCCGAGCGAATGAAGCGTATCTTTACGGACAACGGTTTTCATATCGTCTATGACAACGACGCCACCGAGCGCGTGGGCGACGGATTCTTCTTCACTATCGGCTACGGCTCGATGAGCGGTGGCGAGCTGCTCAAGGAGTTGTTGTACTATGGCGTCAGTAGCATCTCGCTCTCCACAACGGGTAGCGAGCAACGGGGCGTAAGAGCCTGCACGTCGCGTATGCGCGAGGAGTTGTACGATGTGATGCGTGAGCGAATGGAGGCATTTCAGAAGGATCACCCCTTAAGTTAGAAATTAGTTAGGAATGAGAAAATAAAAAGCTATGATTTGGAACCCAACCAAAGAGTGTATGAGTCGTGACGAGATGCACGCCTTGCAGAGCAAACGACTTCAGAAACTTGTGACGTATGTATATCACAACGTCCCCGTCTATCGCAATAAGATGCAGGCGATGGACATTGCCCCCGAGGATATCAACAGCATCGACGACATCGTTAAGTTGCCCTTCACCACCAAGCAGGATCTGCGCGACAACTATCCCTACGGTTTGCAGACCGCACCAGCGTCGGAGATTGTGCGTGTACACGCTTCGTCGGGTACGACGGGCAATCCCACCATCGTGGGCTATACGCGCAAGGATCTGGCCGTGTGGTCGGAGGTTATGACACGCTGCCTGACGGCCTATGGCATTACACGCGACGACACCTTCTCGGTGAGCTACGGCTATGGCCTCTTTACGGGCGGTCTGGGTGCCCACTACGGTGTGGAGAATCTCGGAGCTACGGTGATCCCCACCTCGACGGGTAACACCGAGAAGCATATCCGCCTGATCCGCGACCTTAAGATTACGGGTATTGCCTGCACCCCTTCGTATGCCTTGTATCTGGCCGAGACGCTGGAGAAGATGGGCTTGGGCCGCGACGACATCAGTCTGAAGGTGGGCGCTTTCGGTGCCGAGCCGTGGACCGAGAATATGCGTAAGGAGATCGAGGAGCGTCTGGGACTCAAGGGTTACAACCTCTACGGCTTGAGCGAGATTATGGGTCCGGGAGTGTCGTACGAGTGTTCGGAGCAGAACGGTTCGCACATCTGCGAGGATCACTTCTACCCCGAAATCATCAACCCCGACACTTTGATACCGTTGCCACACGGCGAGCAGGGTGAGCTGGTCTTCACGACACTCACCAAAGAGGGTATGCCGCTGCTGCGCTACCGCACTAAGGATCTCTGTACGCTTATGGATGGCGAGTGCGCCTGCGGTCGTACGGCGGTGCGTATGGGACGTATTGTGGGCCGTAGCGACGATATGCTCATCATCCGCGGTATCAATGTCTTCCCCTCGCAGGTCGAGAGCGTTATCCTCGAGATGCCAGAGTTCGAGCCGCAGTATATGCTTGTGGTCGATCGTGCCAACAACCTCGACACGTTGCAGGTGCAGGTCGAGGTGCGTCGTGACTTCTTCAGCGACGACATTGGCCGTATGCTCAATATGAAAAAGCACCTTGCCGATCGCCTCAAGAGCGTTCTCTCGATCGGTGCCGATGTGAGGTTGATGGAGCCCGGCAGCATCGAGCGCAGTCAGGGCAAGGGCAAGCACGTTATAGACAAACGAGTGTTGAAATAATAAAACGTAAAAGATATGACAATCAAACAATTATCAGTGTTCCTCGAGAACAAGACTGGCCGCATCAACGATCTTACGCGCATCCTCAGCCGCGAGGGGATCAATATGCACGCCTTCAGTATGGCCGAGACACCCGATTTCGGCATTCTGCGACTCATCGTATCGGAGGTCGATCGTGCCGTTGAGGTGCTGCGTGCCGAGAATTTTGCGGTGATGCTCACCGATGTGGTATGTATAAAGTGTGACAACGAGGCGGGAGCGCTATCGACAATCCTTGAACGACTTGCCGAGCGCGAGATCTTCATCGAGTATATGTACGCCTTTGCCGATGGTGCGATGGCCAACATCGTGATCCGCCCCAACAACATCGAAGATTGCGTCACTACTCTACAAGAGTGCAACTGCAATATCCAGAACTGTTTTTAACAGCGTCATCGTGCAAAAAAAACTGCGCCCCAAAGAGTCGGAGCGCAGTTTTTTTATCTTCTGATGGACGTTACTCAATCACAATCTCAAACTGATCGTAATCGGCCGTACGCCACGCCAAATGCTGCGTCAGACGCGAGATGGCAAACAGGGGCGAGAAGGTGCGAACGCCGATGGTCTTGCCGTCGGGCTTGAACTCTAAAATACGCAACCAGCCGTCGCCGCCATTGCCGTTCCAGTCGCCATCGCCCTGCTGTGAGTTGAACATCATCTGCGGGATCGAGCGGCCATCGGCAGCCTTATCGACGCGATACGACGATGTGGGCTTGAAGTTGGTGCTCTGCACGTCGCCCTCGATCTTGGGTGCTGCTCCCGTGTGACCACACATCACGAGGCAGATGTTCTTCGAGGGGTAAACCAACTTCTGCCATACAGCCTCGGCCCAGTTGCAGGGGGTGAGGGTGTAACCCTCCTTCTGGATACGGTTGCCATTGGTGTCGAGCCACGAGTGGGTGAGGATGATCACCTTGTGGTTCTTGTACTTCTCCGACTCGGTGAGCTCCTTGGCCCAAGCTACAGCCTCGTCACGCGGAGCAAACTCGAAGGTGATGATGAGCAGATCGCCCCAAGCCTTGTCGTGGAACTCGTAGGCTGAGTTCTCCATCGTGTGAACGCCCTGCCAGTTGGGGCAAGTCGATACCAAGCAATCCTCGAACTTGATGTTACGCTCGGGAGTGATGAACTCGGGAGCAATCGTGTGACGATCGGTGGCGGTGATGTGGCCGATGTCGTGGTTACCCTGTGCTACAACATAGGGCAGACGATGATCAAGACGCGACAGCGCACGCGACACTGCCTCCCACTGCTGACGGCCCGTTTGGTCGCCATTGTAGTCGTTGGGCAGGGGAGCGTAGATCTGCTTGCCTGTGTGCTCGACCATATCGCCCGTGAAGAGGGCAGCCTTGATGTTGAGGCGGTCGATGTTCTGAGCAATCCAAGCCGTCTGCAAATCGAATAGTGGCTGGTTGGCTGCAAATTTTGTGTAGCTCTGCGGGTCGGGAACGAGGATCATACTGAACGAAGACTCGTCCTGCAGAGTGGGATAGACGGGGATCTGAGGCTCACCCTTGGGCTTAAGGTTCTGAGCCATTACTGCACCAGCGATCAGGGTGGCGCAGAGTAGTAAGGTTAATCTCTTCATTTTTTTGGTTTGTTTTTGGTTATTTCTCTGTGTATAGATTTTTTAGAATAGCATCCCCTCGTCGGCTTTGGGCGAGAAACCGAGGTGGGCGTATGCCAACTCCGTAGCCTCGCGACCACGCGGTGTACGTTTGATGAAACCCTCCTTAATGAGGAACGGCTCATAGACATCCTCGATCGTACCAGCCTCCTCGCCAACGGCTGTGGCGATGGTGTTAAGACCAACGGGACCGCCCTTGAATTTTTCGATGATGGTCGAGAGAATCTTATTGTCCATCTGGTCCAAGCCGCGCGAGTCGATGTTCAGTGCCTTGAGGGCTATGCGGGTGATCTCTAAGTCGATATGGCCTTCGCCCTTAACCATCGCAAAGTCCCTCACGCGACGCAGCAGGGCATTGGCAATTCGGGGTGTGCCGCGCGAACGCAGAGCCACCTCGTGAGCGGCATCGTCGTCGATCGAGATGTCGATAATGCGGGCCGAGCGCTTTACGATCTGTGCCAGAACGGGGGTGTCGTAATACTCTAAATGGCAGTTGATTCCGAAGCGGGCACGCAGGGGCGATGTGAGTAGTCCGCTACGCGTCGTAGCACCCACTAACGTGAAGGGTGCCAACTCGATCTGGATCGAACGGGCCGAGGGGCCTTTGTCCAGCACGATGTCGATCTTATAATCCTCCATAGCCGAGTAGAGATACTCCTCCACGATGGGGCTGAGGCGGTGGATCTCGTCGATGAAGAGCACATCGCCAGCATCGAGGTTGGTGAGTAGTCCCGCCAGATCGCCCGGCTTGTCCAACACGGGACCCGAGGTGACCTTGAGCTGCGCCCCCATCTCGTGGGCGATGATATTTGCCAATGTGGTTTTGCCCAATCCTGGAGGGCCGTGCAGAAGAACGTGGTCGAGCGAGTCGCCACGCATCAGTGCCGCCTTGATGAAGACCTTCAGATTGTCCACAATCTTATCCTGACCCGAGAAGGTGGATAGCTCTTGGGGGCGTATTCGGTTTTCGTACTCGAGATCGCTCTCGACGTGTCGCATATTTCGATCGGTAGCCATAACAAATGCAAAGATAGAAAAAAATCCGAGAAATAATATATCCCTCGGGCCTAATCGCTCGCCGCAGAAAAATTTAATTTTGATTAGGAGTGACTTTTTTTATTGTAAATAAAAATAAAAATGTTATCTTTGGGAATTGAATATCCCGCATTACTCATCGAGGTGGCAGAGGTTGCCCGTTGTCGAATATTTTTCGAGGTAATGGGACCGAGAGTTGCGATGGATGAGCGTTGGTCGTAATAGCGAAGGTCGAGGCTATCGACAATGTGGGAGTGATGATGGCGATCTTTGTGTAGGATGGATGTGTGTTAGTAGAAGATTCTGAGCAGATTCGATTCAGTTGGCACAAAAAAGGAGGGCTTCACCCCCCCCCGCAAATAGTGTGACCTCGAAAGGATTCGAACCTTCATCGTAAGAACCGGAATCTTATATTCTATCCATTGAACTACGAGGCCGCGACTGCAAAGATTGCAAAAAAAAATGAATATGGCAAATAATAGCACAAGCTGGGAACGTCTCGATAGCGTGATACGCTGGGCCGATATGACCATAAACTATTTCGGGCGTTACATTGGCTTGCAACGCTCGGAGAACCTCTATCAGATCAAGTCTGGTAGAAACGGAATCTCGCAGGCGCTGGCGCAGCGCATTGTCGATAAATTCCCCGAGGTGAGTATGGGTTGGTTGCTCACGGGCGAGGGCGATATGTTTGGTCGCGTGGCACGCGGCAACGCCATTCCGCTCTACGAAGCCGATGCCCTGCAACGTCTCTGCGTGCAGCAGCGTGTTGAGCCGTCGTGTTATCTCTCGGTGCCGATGTTGGAGCGGTGTGATGCGGCCATACGTTGCAGCGATGAGTCGATGCAGGAGGAGATTTCACTCGGTTCGATCGTTTTTTTACAAAAAACGGGGCTGGAGGCCATAATTTCGGGAGCGTTGTATGTGATTGTTTGTATGAATTATGTACTTTTGCGTAGAGTAAGGCTCTCCGACGACGGCACTCTAAAGTTGGAGGCTGCGAGTGCGGCCTACGATACGATGCAGATCACCGAGGAGCGCATCGACGCCATCTACCGCGTGGTGGGCAACTTGAAGATTTTTTAGTGCCGAGGCCGCTACAAAGGGGCCGACTGGAGAGTGAATTAAGAAAAAAAGAAAACCAAATAGTAAAAACAATAAAAACAATATTATTATGACAGTAAAGACAAAAGAGAACGCGTCGTTGTTGATGGCTTTGGTTGCTACGATCATCGTGGTTGCCGTGATGCTTGCTTGCTCGGTTGAGTGGTGGCTTATTGCCTGCGTTGCCGTGGGTGTATTCGTGTTGATGGCGATCTTCTCGCTCTTTATGATGAAGCGCTATGTGGCCTACAAACTCAAGCCCATCTACTCGATGGTACTCTCGCGTGATGTTCACACCACCGAGATCGTCGATGAGATGAAGGATAAGCACGTCGAGAATATCTCGGAGGAGCTTACTGCGTGGGCCGACGACAACGATAAGGAGATCACTCGCCTGAAGCATAGCGAGGCTTTCCGCAAGCAGTATTTGGGCAATGTGGCTCACGAGCTCAAGACCCCGATCTTCAATATTCAGGGCTACATCTCGACGCTGCTCGATGGCGGACTGGAGGACGATCTTATCAACCGCAAGTATCTGGAGCGTGCCGAGAAGAGCATCGACCGTCTGATCAACATCGTCAACGATCTGGACACCATCTCGAAGCTCGAGAACGATATGAACCGCCTGAAGATGGAGTCGTTCGACATCGTGGCTCTGGCCAAGGAGATCGCCGATCAGCTCGAGATCGAGTCTTCGAAGCGCAATATCAAGCTCTCGGTCAAGGGTGCCGACTCGCTGCCTTCGCCCTTCTGGGTAACGGCCGACAAGCATTTTGTGGGTCAGGTGCTGGTGAATCTTATCGCCAACTCAATCCACTACGGTAAGGAGGGCGGCTCAACCCGCATCAAGTTCCGCGATATGGCCGACAAGGTGCTCATCGAGGTGGAGGATACGGGTGTAGGTATTGCCAAGGAGGATATGCCCCGTATTTTCGAGCGCTTCTACCGTGTCGATAAGAGTCGCTCACGCGAGCAGGGTGGTACTGGTCTCGGTCTGGCCATCGTTAAGCACATCGTGGAGGCTCACGGCGAGCGCGTGAGTGTTCGTAGCGAGTTGGGTGTAGGTACTACCTTCGCTTTCCCGCTTAAGAAGAAATAAAAGAAGGCGGCCGTAGCCGCAGTGAATGGATAAAAGATGCTGAACGACTTTTTATATATAGTATGGAATGCCGATCCGGTGATGTTCTCTATCGGCGGATTTGAGTTGCGATATTATGGCCTGATGTGGGCGCTGACCTTCCTCATTGGTGAGCGCTTCTTCTCGAACTACGTCAAGCGTGAGGGCTTCGGCTCGCAGATCGTCGAGACAGGATTTATATGGATCGTGCTGGGTGCCGTTTTAGGTGCCCGCGTGGGACACTGCCTCTTCTATGAGTTCGACTACTACATCACCCGCCCGTGGGCCATCATCACCGAGTTCCGCAACGGCGGTATGGCCAGCCACGGCTCGGCACTCGGTATGTTGCTCGGTATGTGGATCACCTCGCGCAAGCATAAGATGCCATACGTCTGGTGGTTGGATCGCATTATGATCCCTGTGGCCATCGGCGGTGCGCTGGTGCGTCTGGGTAATCTGATGAACTCGGAGATCGTCGGTCGTGTGACGGATGTGCCGTGGGCATTCAAGTTTGTAAGACTCTATCCCAACGTGGCCGAGGCAGCCATCCCGCCGCAGCACCCTGCGCAGTTGTATGAGGCTATTTGCTACGTCATTACCTTCGTCATCCTCTGCGTGATGTACTATAAGTTCGACACGGCACGTCGTCGTCCGGGCATTATGTTCGGTGTGGGATTGATCGGTATATTCCTCACCCGCCCCTTCATCGAGATGGTGAAGATGAATCAGGAGGCCTTCGAGGAGGGTATGTGGCTCAATATGGGCCAGTTGCTGAGCCTTCCCTTCATCCTGCTTGCTGTGTGGATGATATGGCAGGGGTGGCAAGGTCGTTTCCCCGTGGGGCGCCCCGATTCGCCAGCCAATCGCCCCGAGAAAACTAAAAAATAGACGCGATGATCGAAGAGGTAAATAAGATAATCTACAATATGCTCATCAGTGGCCGAGGTGTTCACCTGCCCGATGTGGGGTCGCTCTACATCGAGCGTCAGGGTGCGCGCAAAATCTCGGACGATAGGCTGCTCAGCCCTCGTAACGTGGTGGCTTTCTCGTCGCGTGAGCAGGCGCCGTCGCTTGTCGAGGAGATCGTCGCCATAGCAGGTTGCGCACGCGAGCAGGCCGAGGATATCTACGCTCGCTGGATCGCCAAGACTCGCACGGATGGTGTGGTGAAGATTGGCGGTGTGGGTGAATTGAAGGGCAAGAGCTTCGTGATGGAGAAGGCTTTTAATAGCGCCATTAATCCCAAGGGAGTCAAGACGCTCGTCATTCGTCGTCGCTCGTCGAACGGATGGCTCTATGCTGTGTGTGGCGTGTGCGTAGTGGTGGCTCTGTGCGTGTGTGGTTATCTTATGTGGGG
>CAZWHN010000041.1:9512-13498 GCA_964633635.1 uncultured Alistipes sp.
CAGCAACCCGCTCAATCTGTACAGCAACCCGCTGCACAAAGCTACTCATATTATGTAGTGATGGGAATCTTCTCGACCGATGCCAACGCCTCACGTGCCATCGAGCAGGTGCGCTCGAAGATCAGCGATGCTGCTTGCGTGGTGTTGCCGTTCAAGGATAAGTATATGGTGACGATCTACGGCAGCAACAGCCGCGAGGAGTGCAACGCCTACGCACGCTCGTACTGTGACATCTATCCCGACCTATGGGTATATAACCGTAAATGATGCAGCTGGCTCGAACGATAGGTCGAATCATCGACGGGTGCTATGTGTGGCCCTTCAAGCAGTTTCTTTCGCGCACGATGTTCCGCTATGCCGTCTGCGGCGGTGGAAATATGGTGCTCGATGTGGTGTGGTACTTTGTGATTTACCACTTCATTGTGGCTGAACGATTTGTCGATTTCGGATTTGTCTTGATGTCGCCCCACGTCGCGTCGCTCGTGGTGGTCTTTCCGATTACATTCTTCACTGGATTTTGGCTTAATCGCAATGTGGCATTCCGTGCTACGGAGTTTGGTTCTGCTCGTCAACTTGTGCGATATGCACTGTCGGTTGTGGGATCGTTACTGCTGAACTACGTCTGCATCAAGATTTTTGTCGAGACGCTCGGCATCTGGCCTACGCCAGCCAAGGCCTTGACGACAGCCGTGTGTGTAGTGTATAGTTACCTCGCAGGGCGTTATTTCACCTTCAAGGGTGGGGAGTAATTATCTGCCCAACGCCTCCTCCTTCAACTTCTGTAATTCGTACATACGGTCGCGGTAGCGAGCTGCGGCCAAGAAGTCGAGCGACTTTGCGGCACGCTCCATATCCTCGCGGGCGCGTGTGATCTGTGCATCGAGTCCATCGATATCAACCTCACGGGCCTCGTAACTCTTCTCCACATCAGCCACAGCCGAGTAGTGCTCCTCGACAATGGGGTAGGCAGTCATATCCTGCGGGCGTTCGCTGCCAGCAAGCAGCAGGCTCTGTCCCGTGCCGCTCTTTTGTGCCTGACGAGGCAGGATGCCGTGTTCGATGTTATATCGTATCTGCTTCTCGCGGCGACGGTTGCTCTGCTCGATCGAGACACGGATCGAGTCGGTGCATACGTCGGCGTAGAGTATCACCTGACCATTGGGATGACGAGCTGCACGGCCAGCTATCTGGGTGATAGAGCGCACGTTACGCAAAAATCCCTCCTTGTCGGCATCGAGTATCGCCACCAATCCCACCTCGGGCAGATCCAATCCCTCGCGCAGCAGGTTCACACCCACCAGCACGTCGAACAGCCCCGCACGCAGATCCTCTAAAATCTGTACTCGCTCCAGCGTATCCACGTCGGAGTGGATGTAGCGGTTGCGCACGCCGATGCGGTCGAAATACTTCGACAACTCCTCGGCCATACGCTTGGTGATGGTGGTGACTAAGATCTTGTCATCGACCTTGACACGTCGTTCGATCTGCTCGATCAGGTCGTCGATCTGGTTCTCCGTGGGGCGCACTTCAAGTGGAGGATCGACCAATCCCGTAGGACGTATAAGCTGCTCGGCCACAAGTCCTTCGCTCTTGGCAAGCTCGAAGTCGGCAGGTGTGGCGCTGACGTAGATGGCCGTACCCATCATCTGCTCGAACTCCTCGAAACGCAGCGGTCGATTATCCTTTGCAGCAGGCAGACGGAAGCCGTACTCCACCAGATTCTCCTTGCGGGCACGGTCGCCACCGAACATAGCGTGTACCTGCGGCAGGGTGACGTGGCTCTCGTCGATCACCATCATATAATCCTCGGGGAAGTAGTCCAGTAGACAGAAGGGTCGTGTGCCCTCGGCACGTCCGTCGAAGTAGCGCGAATAGTTCTCAATGCCAGGGCAGTAGCCCAACTCCTTAATCATCTCCAGGTCGTACTCCACACGCTGTTTGATGCGCTGTGCCTCCATCGGGCGGTCGTTCTTTTCGAAAAATGCGATGCGTTTGCCCAAGTCGAGATATATCTGTTCGACGGCCGAGTTGATTCGCTCCTTGGTCGTTACAAAGAGGTTGGCGGGGAAGATTGTCACCGAGTCGAGCGAGTCGAAACGCTGGCCGCTCACGGGGTCGATGCGTTGTATGCTCTCGATCTCGCTGTCGAAGAATGTGATGCGATAGCAGTTGTCGCCAAAGGCGGCCATAATATCTATCGTGTCGCCCTTGACGCGGAACGTAGCGGGCGTGAGGTCCAACTCGGTGCGGGTGTAGAGTGCCTCCACAAGACGGTAGAGGAAGTGTTTGTAGCTCACTCTCTCGCCCACCTTGACCGTGATCGACGTGGCGTGGAAGTCGGCAGGGTTTCCGATACCGTACAGACACGATACACTCGACACCACAATCACGTCGCGGCGTCCCGAGAGGAGTGCCGATGTGGCACTGAGTCGCATCTTCTCTATGTCCTCATTGATCGAGAGATCCTTCTCGATGTAGGTGTCCGTTGTGGGTAGGTATGCCTCGGGCTGATAGTAGTCGTAGTACGACACGAAGTACTCGACGGCATTCTCGGGGAAGAAGTTCTTGAACTCGCCGTAGAGCTGTGCCGCGAGGGTCTTGTTGTGGCTCAGGACGATGGTCGGACGGTTGAAGTGGGCGATGACGTTGGCCACGGTGAAGGTCTTTCCCGAACCCGTCACACCCAACAACGTGTTGTGTCGCGCCCCGCTCTCGATCGAGTCGATGAGCTGTGCGATAGCCTCGGGCTGATCACCCGTGGGGGCATATTCCGACACAAGTTTGAAGTCCATCTACCCAGAGTTTTCTACTGTGCCTGCTCCTGCTTGAAGTCGTACTTATAGACCTCGGGCTGGCCCGAACTCCAGTTGCGCGAGATCACCTTGATACCCTTGTATGATTGGGTGAGGTCCTGCGGCATCTTGTAGCTGATGTAGCTGCCGAGCTGCGCCGTACCCTTGTCATTTGAGTCGTTGTGGTAGAGCTCCAACCACAGATAGCCATCCTCCACATAGAGGTCGGCAAACTGGCTCGTCGTGGGATCATTCTTCACCAGACGAATGTCGTGTACGGTATAGGCACTACCGCCGCTGTAGCGCGCCAGCACGGTGAGGTAGCTGCGATAGGGGGTGTAGTAAGCATCCTCGATCGACACGCCAGCCCCGTAGTTCTGCAAGCCCTTGTCGCCCTCGAAGTCGCTCTCGCTAACCTGCTCCATCGTGCGGGTAGTCAGGGGGTTAACCGAGAGTACCTCCACCTGCTTGTCGAAACCTACTGCGGGGGTGTCCAAGTCGTAGAAGGTAATCATATAACGCAACTCGTTTTGTCCCTCGCCGAAGGTGGGAACCCACTTCGAGTGGTTGGTGACGTAGGCCGACTTGCCGTCGTCGAAGACCAGATAGTAGGGGGGATCAAAGGTCGCCTGAACCACGGTAACCATACTCGTACGCACGGGTGCCGAAGTTGTCGATGAGTTGCAGGCGGTGCCAAGTGTGATCAGCATCAACATCGATGCAATGATATTTAGGATCTTTTTCATAGCGTAAATATTTATTATCGGTTATACGAACGCAAAGATAGGTAAAATATTATTTATTTTGCTTCTTGTCTCCATTTATCACAACTATTTCCCGCAGGGCCGAGCGAATGACGGAAATTTTTAATACCTTTGTACTCTTATGATCGATCGCGCCACAGTAGATAGAATTTATGCAGCCGCCAACATCGTTGAGATTGTCGGCGACTATGTCACGCTCAAACGTAAGGGCGTGAACTATCAGGCGTGCTGTCCGTTCCACAACGAGAAAACACCGTCGTTCGTGGTCTCGCCATCGAAGGGAGTATATAAATGCTTCGGCTGCGGTAAGGGTGGTAATGCCGTGACCTTCATTATGGAGCACGAGGGCGTGAGCTACCCCGAGGCGCTGAAGATGGTGGCCAAGCGCTACGGTATTCAGGTCG
This sequence comes from uncultured Alistipes sp., assembly GCA_964633635.1. GTDB lineage: Bacteria > Bacteroidota > Bacteroidia > Bacteroidales > Rikenellaceae > Alistipes. Next base: position 13,473 of record CAZWHN010000041.1, read on the forward strand.
AAGAGCGCGAGCAGACCGAGGAGGAT
>CAZWHN010000042.1:0-12978 GCA_964633635.1 uncultured Alistipes sp.
CAGCTGGAAGTTCGACTTCTTCTTGTTCTTATTCTTGGCCGTATTCTTCTCGATCATACGGCGGATCTTCGCATCATCGACAAAGCGACGCATCGACACCATAATGATCATCGTGAGTATCTGCGACACGAAGTAGTAGTAGGTCAATCCCGACGAGAAGTCGTTGAACCAGAACAACATCATCGCAGGCATCATATATACCATCATAAACTTCATACCTGCCATACCGGGCTGATTGCCTGTACCCTGCTGCTGGTATGTAAAGTACGAGAATCCCACCATCGTCACACACATCAACAGCGCAAACAGACTGACGTGATCGCCATAGAAGGGGATCGAGAAGGGCAGGCTGAGCACGCTATCGTAAGACGAGAGGTCGTCCGACCAGAGGAAGGGCTGCTCACGCAGCTCGATGCTGACGGGGAAGAAGCGGAACAGCGCCCACAACAGCGGCAACTGGATCAGCATCGGCACACATCCACCCATCGGGTTGATACCCGCCTTCTTATATAGGTTCATCATCTCCTGCTGCTTCTTCATAGCATCCTCCTGACGGGGATACTTCTCATTTAAGGCATCCATCTCGGGTTTGATGACACGCATCTTAGCCGTCGAGAGGTAGCTCTTATAGGTAAGCGGGAGGATCAACAACTTAACCAACACCGTGAGGATCAGAATGATAATACCGAAGCTGTCGATATAATTACGCAGGAAGTCGAACACGGGAATCACAATCCAGCGGTTGAACCAACCTACCAGCCAACCACCCAGCGGGATCAAACGACGCAGCGAGTAATCCTCACCGTCGGGGCCCTCGACATTCGACAGCACAGCGTACTTGTTGGGGCCGCAGTAGATCGAGAAGTGGTACTCCGAATCCTGCGGGGTGTAGTTCACACCCATACGCGACTTATAGTGCTTCAGGTAGCCCGAGCCCTCGGCCTCGGTCGTGAAGCCCATATCGGCATAGGCGAAATTGCGATGAGCAATGAATACCTGTGAGAAGAACTGCTGGCGGAAAGCCACCCAATTAACCTCGCTCTGCAGCTGCTCGTTCACCTCGCCATCGTTCATACCGAGATCCTCCACATCCTCCTCGTCGGGCAGACGATACGAGAGCGTGGTGTACATATTCTCGTTCTTGTAGCTGCGCTCGTTCTGATAGGTGCGGTTGGCCCACTCGAAACCGAGCGTCGATTGCTGCGCCATAATGGGCGAGAGGTTGTCCAACTTGACGTTGAAGTCGATCAGGTAGTCGCGCGAAAGATTCTTCTCATCGTAGAGGATATACTCATACTTAAGGCTTGCACCCTCAGCCACGGGAAGGCTCAAGGTGAGCACCTGACGATCGCCCTCGCGGCGTACACCCTCCGACGTAAAGACATACTCCGAAGTATTGATCTTCACGTTGTTAAGGCCACGCTTAACGTAGAACTCCATATCGAACTCGGCCGTCTCGGGATCGAACAACACCACCTTCTCGGTACGCTCCTCCTTGGGTGCATACTTAGTGTACTCGGCCAGCACCACACGCTGCATCACACCACCACGGGTCGAGAAATCGACCGCGATGTAGTCGTTCTGCATCGAGATGATCTGCTCCTCGGCCTGCTTGGCCTCGACGAGCGACTGACCAAACATCTCCGCCTCACGCTGCAACGCTGTGGCTGCCGCCTGCAATGAGAGCGAATCCGACTCCGCATTAGCCTCCAAAAGCGACTCGGCCGTAGCCTGAGTCTCGGCGAGAGCCTGCTCCTCGGCCTGCACCGCCGCCATATATTCTTGATATTCTGCCTGCTGCTTGGAGTTGTAAACCACATAGCCGATGAAGATCAACGACATCAGGACAACTCCGATAACTGTTTTCTTATCCATTTCTTGGGGTTAAATTATTATTACTCCGCGCTCTGCGAAGTCTGATTCTGCTTCTGATACTCCAACGCCGCACCCACAAAGGCTACGAACAACGGAGCAGGATTCGACACACGGCTGTGGTACTCGGGGTTGAACTGCACACCCACAAACCAGGGATGGTTCTCAAGCTCCATCACCTCGACAAGACCCGTCTCAGGGTTGGTACCCGTTACGACCATACCCGCCTGCTCGAAACGCTCCAGATAGGCGCTATTGAACTCGTAGCGGTGGCGATGACGCTCGACGATAGAGTCCGAGCCATAGGCCTCGGCTGCCTTCGAGCCGCTCTTGAGCGCACACTGATAACCGCCCAGACGCATCGTACCGCCCTTGGCTGTTACCTTCTTCTGCTCCTCCATAATATCCACCACGGCATTTTTGGTCTTGGGGTCAATCTCGGCCGAATGAGCATCCTTCAAGCCCAACACGTTGCGAGCGAACTCCACAACGGCGCACTGCATACCCAGACACACACCGAAGAAGGGGATATTATTCTCGCGGGCGTAGCGCACCGCCTCGATCTTACCCTCGATACCGCGCGGGCCAGAGCCAGGGGCTACGAAGATACCCGACTTACCACCCAGCAGCTCTGCAGCGTTGGCCGCCGTAAGCTCCTCGGCACTGACGTAGTGTACCTTAACCTTGCTGTGGTGAGCAGCACCAGCGTGGATGAATGACTCGTTGATCGACTTATAGGCATCGGGGAGCTCGGTGTATTTACCCACCAACACAACATCCACCGTCTGCTTGGGGTGCTTGATCTTCTCGACGAACTCACGCCACGACTTAAGATCGGGCTCGCCCTCGTCCTGAACGCCCAACTTACGCAGGATAACATCATCCAAATGCTGGTCGTGCATACGCAGAGGCACCTCGTAGATCGTAGGCATATCCACCGACTCGACAACTGCATCGGGGGTTACGTTGCAGAACAGCGCAACCTTGCGACGCACATCCTCGGGCAGCGGATGCTCGGCACGCAGTACCAACACGTCGGGCTGAATACCCTCCGACTGAAGCTCCTTCACCGAGTGCTGTGTAGGCTTGGTCTTATGCTCGCTTGCAACGGCCATATATGGCACCCACGCCAAGTGGATCAGCACAGAGTTCTGATAGCCCAACTCGTTACGCAGCTGACGCACCGACTCGATGTAGGGCAGCGACTCGATGTCACCCACCGTACCACCGATCTCCGAGATGATCACGTCGTACTTCTTGGTTGCACCCAGCAGCTGGATGCGACGCTTGATCTCGTCGGTGATGTGAGGCACGACCTGCACGGTCTTACCCAGATACTCGCCACGGCTCTCCTTCTCGAGGATGCTCTTGTATATCTTACCTGTTGTGACTGTATTGTTCATTGTAGTGGTGATTGAGGTGAAGCGCTCGTAGTGGCCCAAGTCGAGGTCGCACTCCGTACCATCCTCCGTCACATAACTCTCACCGTGCTCGTAGGGGTTCAATCGCCCGGGGTCGGCGTTGATGTAGGGGTCGAACTTCTGAACCGTTACCGAATAACCGCGTGCCTGCAACAGACGCGCCACCGATGCTGAAATGACACCTTTGCCTAATGAAGAGGCAACACCTCCCGTTACGAAGATGTACTTTGGTTTACTGAGTTTCATAGTGTTATATCTTAAAAAAGTCTAATCTTTTACTGCTCTATTCACTGACAACGGTCGGGCCCGCGGCCTGGCCGCGAGTCCGACCATTGGCACTCGTCGTTGTCGTTGGGCTACTCTTTGGCCTCGCCCTCGGCCGAACGTGCATCTATCAGGCGCACCTTCTCGATGGTATCCTGCAACTCCTGCTTCGACTTGGCGATCTTCTCGCGGATGTCGGCGATCATCGCCTCGGCATTCTTCGAATTGGCGAAGAAACCGATGTTGTTCTCCAGCAGAGCGATGTCCTGCTCCATCTGACGCACCTTGTTATAAAGGCGCTCGCGTTCGCTACGCAGACGCTTGTCGCCCGAGCCCTTCATACCCTGCAGACGCTCCTTGAAGCGGTTCATCGAGCGATCGCGCTCCGAGCCTCGCAACGTGCCGAACATCTGATCCACGGCAGCCTTATATCTCTTCTGTACAGCCTCCTTCTGCTTGATGGGCACATAGCCGATCTCGCTCCAGCGACGCTGGTACTCCTTAATCATATCGTATCCGCCAGCTGCAATGTCGGCGGCCATCATCTCGTCGATAAGAGCCAACTTCTTTCTCAGATTCGACTCGTGCTCGCCCTCGATGCTTGCAAAATGCTTCGACTTACGCTCGAAGAAGTTGTCACACGCAGCGCGGAAACGCTTCCACACCTGATCCGAATGGCGACGTGACACGGCACCCACCTGCTTCCACTTGGCTTGCAGAGCGATGAGCTGCTCGGTGGCGTGCTTCCAATCCTCGCTCGACTGCAAAGCCTCGGCAGCCTCGCAGATCTCCTGCTTCAACGCGAGGTTGTGCTCCATCTCGTTCTTAACACCAGCATAGTAGTTGCGCTTGGCCTCGAAGAAGTTGTCGCACGCCGTGCGGAAACGCTCGTAGATGCGGGTGTTGTCCTTCTTGGGGGCGAAACCGATCGTGCGCCACATCTTCTGAATCTCGATCAGACGCTCGCTCGCCTTGTTCCACTCCTTACGCGAAGAGTAGGGCTGCTCGGCCAGAGCCTCGGTCTTGGTGCAGAGCTCGCTTTTGAGTTCGAGGTTCTTCAGCTGCTCCTGCTTGATGGTGTCGAAGTACTCCTGATGCTGCTTGTTGATGCGGCTCGAGGCGGCCTTGAAACGCTCCCACAGCGACTCCTTATACTCATTAGCCACGGGACCCGTCTCGCGCCACTCGTCGTGCAGCTTCTGCAACTTATGGAACGCCTCCACGATCGAAGGTTCCAAAAGCAGTGCCTCGGCCTGCTCACAGAGCTGGATCTTCTGCTCGTAGTTCTTCTTCAGATCCAAATCGCGCAGCTCCTTATTTATCTTGATGAAATTGTAAAAATTCTCGACGTGCAGGTTGTAGGTCTCCCACAGATCCTTCACCTTGGCCTGCGGCACAAGGCCCGTATCCTTCCAACGCTGCTGCAACTCGCGGAACTTGGCGAAGGTGTTGTTCAGCGTCTCGTCCGAATTGACCAATTCCTTAAGCTCGTCGATGATTGCGAGCTTAACCTTGAGGTTCTCCTCCTTGATCTGGTCCAGATTGGCGATATACTCATCGCGACGACGGCGATACTCCTTGAAGAGATCCTTCAGCCTCACCTCCAACGCATCGACAGCGGGCTGGAACTGAGCGCCCTCACCCTCCTCGGCCTCGAAAGCCTTGCGTGCGGCATCGACCTCGGCACGGTGAAGTTTGTAGAAGGCAATCTTGATGGCCTCCACGCTCTTGCGCAGAGTCTGCACGGGCTCCGACTCGAGAAGTGCCGAGAACATCTCGACAAGCTCCTGCTTCGATTTGCCGCTCAAATCGTTGCGATCCACATCGGCTGCGGCCTCCTCCTCGGCCATCTGCTCGCCTATGGCAAGACCAGCCTGCTCGGCAGCCAGAGCAGCATCCTCCTCGGCAAATGAGGCAGCTACCTCGGCAGCGGCAGCCTCGACATCGGGTTGGGGAGTAGCATCGACCTCTCGGGCCGCACTCTCCACGGCAGTTACGTTAAGCACATCTTCGGCAATGCCGACTGACTCCACGGGAGTCGCAAGATTTGTTTTTTCAGTAGCCATCACTTTATGGTTTTAGCGTTAGTCGTAAGACTAATGTATATAGATGTGCAAATATACAAAATTATCCGTTCGTTGTCCGTTTTTTTACGGGAATTTTTGCTACATTTGTAGAAAATTTGTTTTGATATGGGATACCGCATACTACTCATCGACGACGAGGACGATATTCTGGAGTTCGTGAAGTACAACCTCTCACGCGACGGCTACGAGGTCTATACCGCCTCGAACGGGGCCGAAGGCTTGCAGGAGGCACTGCGCGTCAAGCCGCACCTGATCCTGCTCGATATGATGATGCCCGTGCTGGACGGCATCGAGACCTGCAAGGCGCTGCGTCGCTCGCCTGCGCTGAAGAATGTGATGATCGTCTTTCTCTCGGCCATCGGCAGCGAGGAGACTCAGTTGCAGGGTTACGACGCTGGTGCCGACGACTACATCAACAAACCCATCAAGATGAACATCCTGCGCAGCCGTGTGCAGGCCATCCTCAAGCGCATCCCCCCTGTCGAGGAGTCAACCGCCATCGAGATCGACCGCGAGCACTTCCAGGTGCGCAAGGGTGGTGAGACCATCGTGCTGCCACGCAAGGAGTTTGCGCTACTCGAGCTGCTGCACTCGCAGCCTGGTAAGCTCTTCACACGCGACGAGATATACTCATCGGTGTGGGGTAATAAGGTGGTTGTGGGCGACCGCACCATCGACGTTCACATCCGCAAACTGCGCCAGAAGATTGGCGAGGAGCACATCGTAACGGTGAAGGGTATGGGATACAAGTTCCTCCCCTCGCCCGAAAAAGAATAATCAAATCAAGAAGAGATGAGACGCTTATTACTAACCCTTATGTGTGCTGCCGTAGCGGCCTGCTCGTCGGCACAGAATTTTTCGGATTACTTCCAGAATAGAACACTTCGCATCGACTACCACTTCGTGGGCAATGCCGATCAGCAGATAGTAGCTCTCGACGAGTTGGCCTCGCAGGATGGCTGGGCAGGTCGTCGTGTAAATCTCGACCAGATTCCCGTAAGAGGAAATGGCGACATCAAAGTAATTGACCCCGAGAGCGGTAAGATAATTTACCGAAATGCCTTCTCAAGTCTTTTTCAGGAGTGGCTTGTAACGGACGAGGCCGCTGAGGTGACGAAGAGTTTTGAGGCCACATTCCTCGTGCCACTTCCCCAAAAGGAGGTTTTGGTGGAGATCACATTGCTGAGCAACGAGGGCAAGCAGCAGGCGAAACTGCGTCACACCGTAAAGCCAGACGATAAGCTGATCCGCAACCTCGACAGCCGCACCGCAACCCCGCACGAATACCTGCTTCGCAACGGCTCTGCCCAGGAGTGCATCGACGTGGCGATCATCGCCGAGGGTTACACCCCACAGGAGATGGATATCTTTATGAAAGACGCTCGCACGGCGTGCGACGAGATCTTCTCATACGAGCCCTTCGCCTCACACAAGGAGCGTTTCAATGTGGTGGCGGTGCAAGTTCCCTCGAAGCAGAGCAATGTCAGCGTGCCGCAGGATGACGAGTGGCGCGAGACGGCACTCAACTCCAACTTTATGACATTCTACTCGCCTCGCTACCTTACGACCAACAGCGTGCATCTGATCCACGACTCGTTAGCTGGTATCGACTACGAACACCTGATCATCTTGGCCAACACCGACACCTATGGCGGTGGCGGCATCTACAACTCATACACCCTCACCACGGCCCACAACCCCAGCTTCAAGCCCGTTGTGGTGCACGAGTTTGGTCATTCGTTCGGAGCATTGGCCGACGAGTATTTCTACGAGCACGCCGACCATACCGACGGCACCTACAAGCTCGGATATGAGCCCTGGGAGCAGAACATCACGACGATGGTCGATTTCGACTCGAAGTGGCGCGATATGATCCCCGCAGGCACTCCCGTGCCCACCGAGCCCACGGCAGAGCGTCAGAAGAACTACACCATCGGAGCCTACGAGGGTGGCGGATATATGACCAAGGGAATGTATCGTCCTGCGGTGGTGTGTCGTATGCGCGACAACGAGGCTACGCAGTTCTGTGCCGTGTGCCAGAGGGCCATCGAGCGGATAATTCTCTACAATACACAAGAGCAATAGATTTTTAATTGGCAAAAAAGGGCGGAAATAAGATTTTTCGCCCTTTTTTCGTACAATTTAACACTTTATTTTGTATTTTTGTATGAATTTTACAACAAGTACGGTATGAATCAAGAACGTATGCAATATATCGATATTGCAAGTGGCATTTTGATTGTTTGGGTAATGTTATTCCACACGTTGAACAACTGCAAAGTATTTGGAGATATCGACGTCAGAGTAGCCATTCCATTTTTAACTTTCTCAATGCCTTGGTTCTTTTACAAGTCGGGGCAGCTATTCAATAGGAATAGAGGCGCAGAGGGGATAAAAAAGGATTTCCGCAAGTTTGTGTTGACATTTCTTAAGTGGAGTGCAATAGGTTACGCCATATACATATTGATGCATATAGTTGATGGCACGTTATCGCTGCAAATTGCGACATCGAATGTATTGAAAACGATGTATATCTACGGATATATCCCCATCAACACTCCGACCTGGTTTATACTATCGCTGTTCTTTGTACGTATTATTTCGCACTACTTGATAAAGTGGAAGATTCCACCTTTTGTTTGCATCGTAGCAGGCATTGCGATTGGTTATATGTTCCATATATGCAATACCAACAATCTGCCATTCTTGATTGCTAATGTGGCAATGGGTATAGCATTCTTTATGATGGGATTTGGGTATCATTCGCTCGAGAAAAAACGAGTCGTTGCGATAGTTTGTGCAGTGGGATACATCGCATTTTTAGTATTGGGGTGCTCAATTGTTGGCCACCACCGAAATATACTTTTAGTTGGAGAATTCCTCCTATGGCCTATTTTTGCATATTGCGGCATTGTAACATTCAACAATTTGTGCCGATGGATAAGCACAAATGCTCCGCAGGCGATATTGCAACCTATCACCTTTGTTGGTAGTCGTACTATGACACTGCTTGTTACGCACGCACTGATATATGCTCCGATAGTATATTTCTCAACTCTATCACCGTGGGCAACCGTAGGATTGATACTAATCGGATATGTCGCGATTTTTGCTATTATGGTTTGGCAGGCAAGAAAAGGAAAACAACTATTATAGAACAAACATATAAAATTAAATATTCAGAAAGATGATCGTATTAGTTCTTAACTGCGGCTCGTCGTCGATCAAGTATCAGGTTATCGATATCGACGAGCAGAGCAATGCGCTGTTGGCCAAAGGTTTGGTCGATCGCATCGGCCTTCCCGAGGGAAGCCTTACCCACAAGCCTACGGGCAAAGATAAGTTTGAGATGGTGAAGCCCATCGCCGACCACACCACGGGTATCAGTATGGTACTTGAGGCGCTGACCGGCCCCACACACGGCGTGATTGCCGATCTGAATGAGGTTAAAGCCGTAGGTCACCGCGTGGCTCACGGTGGCGAGTTCTTCCACTCGAGCGTTGTGGTTGACGAGCAGGCTAAGGAGAACATCCGCTCGCTCTTCGAGATCGCTCCGCTGCACAACCCCGCCAACTTGGAGGGTGTACTCTCGATCGAGAAGGTGCTGCCCGGCATCCCGCAGGTAGCCGTATTTGACACCTCGTTCCACCAGACGATCCCCGCCATCAACTACCTCTACGCCCTGCCTACCGAGTATTATGAGAAGTACCGCGTGCGTAAGTACGGCTTCCACGGCACAAGCCACAAGTATGTAGCAAAGATTGGGGCCGAGTTGGTTGGCCTCGATTTGGAGAACTCGAAGATCGTAACCTGCCACATCGGTAACGGTGGCTCGGTGACGGCTGTGCTGAACGGTAAGTCGTTCGACACCTCGATGGGATTCTCACCGTTGGACGGTCTTGTGATGGGTACCCGTTGCGGCTCGGTTGATGCCAGCGCCATCACCTACATCGGCGAGAATGAGGGTATGACCTACGCCGAACTCAACTCGATGATGAACAAGAAGTCGGGCGTGCTGGGTATGACTGGCCTGTCGAGCGATATGCGCGACATCGACCACGCCTACGACTCTGGCAACGAGAAGGCCATCGTAGCTCGCGATATGTACTACAACCGTGTTAAGAAGTTCGTCGGCGAGTATGCTGCCGAGATGGGAGGTGTGGATCTGGTGATCTTCACGGGTGGTGTCGGCGAGAACTCGGCCGACCTGCGTCGCTACGTCTGCCACGGTATGGAGTTTATGGGCATCCAGCTCAACGACGCTGTGAACGACGTTACACGCGGCGAGAACACCATCATCTCGACTCCCGAGTCGAAGGTTAAGGTTGCCGTGATCGCCACCAACGAGGAGCTGGTGATCGCCACCGACACCTACAACCTCACAAAGAATCTTTAACAGAAACAAAAAAAACAGAAAGAGATATGATTACACGTTTGGATGAGATCGTTTCGGCTGCCGTAGCGCGCGGCAAGAAACGTCTGGCAGTTGCATATGGACAGGACACCCACACCATCGAGGCGGTTTACAACGCTTGGAAGGAGGGTTTGGTCGAGGCTACACTCTTCGGCGACAAGGCCACCATCGAGGAGGCTTGCGTTGAGTTGGGTATTGACAGCTCGGTATTCAACATCGTTCACGAGACGAGCGACGTTGTATGCGTTAAGTTAGCTGTGCAGGCTGTGGTGAATGGCCAGGCCGACGTACTGATGAAGGGCTTGGTTTCGACCGACAAGTATATGCGTGGCATCCTGAACAAGGAGGCTGGCTTGTTCCCCCCGAAGGGCGTACTGAGCCACGTTGCCGTGATCGAGATGCCGGGCCGCGACAAGCTGCTCTCGGTGTCGGACGTAGCGGTGATTCCCGCACCCGACTTCAAGCAGAAGATGAAGCTCATCGGCTATTTGGCTTCAACGGCCAAGTTGCTTGGTGTCGATGTACCTAAGATTGCGTGCATCACTGCATCGGAGCAGGTATTGCCTTCGGTTCCCTCATCTACCGAGGGTGCCATTCTGGCAAAGATGGGCGACCGTGGTCAGTTAGGCAAGGTGATTGTCGATGGTCCGCTGTCGCTGGATGTGGCTCTGTACAAGGAGGTTGCCGAGCATAAGAAGGTGACGGGCTCGAGCGTAGCGGGTGATCCCGACTGTCTGCTCTTCCCCAACATCGAGTCGGCAAACGTATTCTTCAAGGCCGCTACCCACATCGGTGGCTCGGAGTTGGCTGCTATGGTGATGGGTACAAAGGTTCCCTGCGTGCTGACCTCACGCGGCGACTCGGCTCTGACGAAGAAGTACTCGATCGCATTGGCCTGCTTGGCTGCACGATAAACTAACATTAACCACTAACCTACAAGGCCTTTATGAGGACACACTGCCCTTCTACCGCTCAGACCTTGCACGACGAGGTGGAGCAGCAATTTGACAACGACACACTGGACAGATACACGGTGCTGGTCATCAACCCAGGATCGACATCGACAAAGATAGCCATCTATCGAGGCTCAAAGCCGCAGGTGGAGCTATCGCTGCAACACCAAACCGAGGATCTGAAACAATTCGCATCGGTATTCGATCAGTACGAATGGCGTAGGGACATAATCCTCAAGACCCTGCAGGACAATAATATCGAGTTGGAGTCTCTCTCGGCCGTCATCGGCCGAGGGGGATTGCTCTCGCCGCTGGAGAGTGGCGTCTATGAGGTCAGCGAGCGTATGATCGAGGAGCTACGTGACACTACGCCCCAACACGCCTCGAATTTAGGTGCTGTGCTCGCCTCGGAGATCGCCTCACTCTACAACGTGAAGGCCTACATCGCCGATCCGATCGTGGTCGATGAACGCGAGGAGAAGGCAAAGGTGACGGGCATCAAGCAGATCCGCAACCGCTCGATCTGGCACGCCCTGAATCAGAAGGCTACGGCTCGCCGTTATGCCGACGAGATTGGCCGTTGCTACGAGGATCTCAACCTTGTGGTGGCACATATGGGAGGCGGAATATCGGTGGCAGCTCACCGCAAGGGGCGCACCATCGACTGCAACAATGCACTCGACGGCGAGGGCCCTATCGCACCCGAACGTGCTGGAACAATCCCTGCAGGCGCTCTGATCGACCTCTGCTACTCGGGCAAATACACCCACGCCGAGGCTCGACAGATGATCGTAGGCAATGGCGGATTGGTCTCGCTCGCGGGCACAAGTTCGATGATCGAGATCCCTCGACGTGCCGCCGAGGGCGATGCGGAGGCCAAGTTGGCACTCGATGCTATGATCCACGGCATCGTCAAGCATATCGGCCAGATGGCTGCCGTGCTGCGTGGCGAGGTGGATGCCATCCTGCTCACGGGCGGCATAGCCTACTGCAAGGAGGTGACCGACAGCGTCAGCGACCACTGCCGTTTCATCGCCCCGATTAGCATCTACCCAGGCGAGAACGAGTTGCAGTCGCTGGCTATGAATGCCCTGCGTGTACTGAGTGGCAGAATGGATGCAAAAATTTATTAAGATGAAGAAGATACTTATTCTCAATGGCCCCAACCTCAATCTTCAGGGCAAGCGCGACGTGGCAGTGTATGGCACAACCACATTCGAGGAGTACACCCAGAGGCTCGCTACGCGATACGAGAGCCAGGTCGAGTTCGACTACTACCAGTCGAACATCGAGGGCGAACTGATCAACGCAATACACTCGAGTGTAGGCCATTACGACGGTATTGTGCTCAATGCTGGTGGCTACACCCACACCTCCGTAGCACTGCGCGACGCCATTGCAGCCGTTGCGACTCCCGTGGTGGAGGTGCACATCTCGTCGATCCTCGCACGCGAGGAGTTCCGCCACATCTCGATGATTGCCCCCGTGGCTAAGGGTTCGATTATGGGCTTCGGCTTGGACTCATACCGTCTGGGCGTGGAGGCTCTGCTCGACTAATCGCATTTTAAGCAAGCAGAGGATGGCGAGTGAAGGGCAACTTATCGAGCGCGTAGCGTCGGGCGTAGCGTGGAGCATTACCGAGAAGGTGAGCTTGGCGCTGTTGCAGGCCGTTGTGAGTATCGTGGTTGCCAATCGTGTGATGCCTATGGATATGGGCATCATAGCCGTATTGACGGTCTTCACCACCGTTGCACAGGTTGTGGTGGATGGTGGATTCTCTCAAACCCTAATTCGCAAGGCCGCCCCCACGCAGGGTGATTACAAGGCGGTCTTCCGATTTAACATTATTTTCTCTTGTATGTTATATGTGCTACTTACGGCCATCGCTCCGTTAGTGGCACGTTATTATGATTGGCCCCTGCTGGCCACGGTTGCACCCGTGCTGTTTCTGCTGCTCCCGCTCAATG
>CAZWHN010000043.1:0-12513 GCA_964633635.1 uncultured Alistipes sp.
ACGGTGAGCAATGGCCCGTTGGCATTCTTGGACGATCTGGTGCCAGCCAATATCTTCGAGTCGTTGTCGAACAACGGTAAGATGTTGCATATCATCTTCTTTGCGCTACTGTTCGGAGTGGCTGTGCTGTCGATTCCCGAGCAGAAACGTCGTCCGCTGATCGAATTGTTCGACTCGCTCAACGAGGCGATTATGAAACTCGTGAGCTACATCATCGCCTGTGCTCCCGTGGGTGTGGCGGCTCTGATGGCAGGCCTTGTGATAGACTTCAACGGTAGTGGAACGGTCTTCGCAGCGTTGGGTGTCTATGCCGTGAATGTGGTGGTGGCGCTGTTGTTCCTGCTGGCGTTTTTCTATCCCGCGTTGGTGCGCCTCTTTGCTGGATTTAATCCCTTGCAATTTATCCGTAGCGTCTATTCCTTGCAGCTATTTGCCTTTACAACCAGCAGTAGTGCCGCTACGCTGCCAATGACTTTCGCTACGGCGCAGGATCGGCTTGGCGTGTCGCGCGAGGTGTCATCGTTCGTGCTGCCCATCGGTGCTACGATCAATATGGACGGCACGTCTTGCTATCAAACCATCGCGACGCTCTTTATCGCTCAGGCGCTCGGTATGGATCTCACTGCGGCGCAGATGCTCACCATCATCGCAATGACCACTCTGTCGAGCATCGGCACACCTGCCATCCCTGGCGGTAGCTACGTCATCTTAGCTATGGTGCTCACTTCGGTGGGTATTCCTGCCGAGAGTATGGCGTTGATTTTGGGTATCGACCGTCCGCTCGATATGTTGCGCACGTCGGTCAATGTGACGGGCGACGTGACGGTGGCGCTGATGATGGATCGCAAGAAGTAGGGTAGTTACCTAATATATAAAAAGTGTTCAACCCATCGGGCTGAACACTTTTTTGTTGGTCAGTTCTCGTTCGAAGGCCGCGTCGCAACGCCTGCCCTCGCCGAAAACCGCGTTATTTCTTTGCCACCTCGGCATTTACTCTCACCTTCTTGAAGGCCTTGAGCAGCGCCTCGTCGTTGGTCTTGGCAGTGTCGTAGGTTACGGTCACCTGCTGGGTCGAAACATCGACCTTAACCTCCTTGACACCCTTCTGGTAGGGGATCGAGTTGTCAACCTTCTTAGCGCAAGTCTCGCAGTCAACGTCGGTCTGGAAGACGGTGGTCTTGAGCTGCACCTGCTTCTTCTGAGCCATTGCGTCGCCGATGCCGAAGCCGATCACGGCCATCAGGCAGAGCATAATAATCTTTTTCATAATCGTAAAAGTTTTAAGTGGTTTTTATTTTAATACATATTAAATCTCAGACCGATGTAGAACTTACGTCCCATCAGCGGGCCCCATACGCTCGACGAGTTGAAGGCGGGCGAGAAAGGATCCGAGGCGTTCAGGATCGGGTCGTCCTGAATGTAGTTGGCGATGTTCTCGCAACCGACATACACCTCCCAATTACGGATCTTGTGGCTCACCTGCGCGTAGAACATCGGGTATGCGGGCGAGAGCTCCGAACGAGTAATGTCGCCATCGAGCGAAGGACGACGCATCGGGCCGTTGTACTGAGCCGTCACGTCGAACACCCAACGACGGTAGGGTGTAGCGTACTGCACGTTGAGCAGCGTCTTGTAGCGGCTGGTCAGGGGGCGCTCCACCAAGTGGCTCTTGCCGTCACGCACGAGGCTCACCTTGGCGTTGGTGTAGCGATAGGTGGCGAAGATGTCCAAGCCGCGGGCTGCCGTCCACTGGAAATCGACCTGATAGGTGTCGGTGAACGAGCGGCCGTCGGTGTTGTAGATCCAAATCTCGTCGTCGGGCGTGCCGCCAACGATTCCCAACTCCTGATCGGCCAGCACGGTGTTGTAGAGCTGTGTGCGGAAGTAGTCGAAGCTGATTGTAGCGTCGTCGTAGCCGCCCCACTTGATGTACTGCGTGAGGCTGGCGCCAGCCGTCAATGCCTGCTCGATATCGTCGGTAAGGTCGGTTGTCCTAACCTTGCGGCCTGTGGCGAGCATCCAGATGTTATCCGTGAAGATGCTTGCACGGCGATAGCCCATACCTGCCGAAGCTCGAACGATGGTCGAGGGGGTGATGTCCCAACGCAGGTGGGTACGAGGTGTGAGGATAAAGCGCTCTTTGGGGGTGTAGTAAGCGGTATTAGCAACGCCGCCATCTATTAATATACGGTCGATATTTTGTGCTCCCATCCAATCGCCTCTCAAACCAAATACCAACGAGAACTTCTCGGGCTTGGCATAGGTGTACTCGGCATAAACACCCGGCTCGACGTAATTCATCTTGTTGTGGGTTCTTCCAAAATTATACACCTTCTCATCGCTATTCACCACCGAAGCCGAAGCTCCCATAATAAGTGACGAACGGGGCGAGAAGTAGTGCGCATACGAGAAGTTGAACCACCACGAGTGGTCGTGGCCGTCGTAGGTGTTGAGTCCGAAGTATGCATCCTCGTTGAAGTAGTTGTAGTCGGCAACGAAGGCGATGTTCGAGCGGTACTCCTCCTCGCTCTCGGCGTCGTAGATGGCTGCGCCTACGGGTGTACCGAACTTGAAGTAGGCATTGACGCCACGATTGTCCATATGCGAGCCATAGGTCGAGAGGCTCTGCTCCATCTCGTCGCGCATCGACTTACGGTAGTCGTTCTCACCGCTCAGGCGGTTCTCGTCCACAACCTTCCATCCCCAACGGATCTGTGTGCCGCCGAGCGACTGCCACAGCCAGCGGTTGGCGATGTTGATCTGCGTGGTCTCGGGCAGATCGCGGAAGCCGTCGTGGTTTCTATCGTGCGACTGGGTGTCCATCGAGCCGTGAGCAAGGATGACAGTCGAGAGACGCTTATCCTCGGTCAAGGGGATTGCCGTCGAGAGGTTGAACTCGGGACGGAGCTCGCTGTCGAAATAGAGGTTAAGGAAGAGGCGCTCCTCGTCGGTGGGCTTGCGGTACTCCATATTGATCTGGCCCGTGATGGCCTCGTGACCAGCCGTTACCGACGATACACCCTTCGACACCTGAATCGAGTTGAGCCACATACCCGGCGTGTAGTTGAGTCCGTAGGGGGCACTCAGGCCACGCATAATGGGACGGTTCTCGTCCAAAATCTGGGTGTATGTACCCGTGAGTCCGAGCATCTTGATCTGGCGTGCGCCCGAGATTGCGTCGCTATAACCCACCGTCACCGAAGCCGAGTTCTCGAAGCTCTCGGCCAGATTACAGCAGGCCATCTTGCAGAGACCTGCGAACGAGATCGACTCGCTCTTGATGATACCCTCGCGTTTGACGTAGTTGCCGAGTGTACTCTCCACCACCACAGCCTCGATCTGGTTGTCGCTCTCGAGGTTGAAGTCGATCTTGGTCACACCCTCTGCAACGGTGATTGTGTCGGCCTTATAGCCCACGAAGGCAGCGACCAACTTGTCGTAACCCTTGACGCGATAGAGGTCGTACTCGCCGTCGAGATTGGCCGAAACACCGATGTTGGTGCCGAGCCAATAGACCGAAGCACCGAGCAGTGCCTCCTGAGTGGCTGCGTCACGGACTACGCCCTTAACATTCTGAGCAGCAGCGCTCAAAGTGAAAAGCGACATTATGCCGCAAAGTAAAATATTTCTGATTTTCATTCTTTTAGAATAAGGTTAAGTATAATTTACACAACATTTAAGGCCGAGCCCGCAGGCTGCCTCTATGAGAAATTATACTACCTGAGGTGGCGCACGCAGGGCTCCCGCCATAGCGTGCCCCGAAGCAATCGGGGGCAAGAGATATACCCCATATTCGGCATCGCCTTGTTGCTGCTCTTCGGCGCAACTGAAGTCGAGCACATCAGTCACCACAGCCAGCAGAACGCTCTGACGCTCGGCGTGATCGTCGTCGGTGCTACGCGGTTGGGTGTAGAGTTCTATTGAGTTAGAATGATCGTGATTACAGCATTGGTGATCGGAGATCTGCACGTCGTGATGTGAGTCGGCCTCGTGGTCGTGGCAATCGTCGCAGTCGCAGGTGTGGACGTGATCGAAGGCGGTGTGGACATCGGCTTTATGGTGGCGGCATTCGCAAGTGAAGGCAACGACCTCGCTCGCCGTAAGTACAGTGACATACAGCACAAGCGTTGTGAACGCCGCAAACATTCTGAATACCTTGTTAGCCATCTTCCTTATTTTTCGTTTTTTTTCTTGCTTGGCGAATACCTCAGTCTTAGCCTATCCTAATTTTATCTCGCTGATTATCTTGCCTTGCCCCCTCCAGCGTTTATTCGATGAGGTTGCACTCGCTCATACGAGCCACCCAGCGCTCGGCATCGGCAAGAGCAGTGGTGGCATCGACGTCGAAGTTGTCGGTCAGTACCTTAGCTGCATCCTCGGTAGTGAACTCCTGCTCCACAAGAGCCTCCCACAGCACTACGGCGCTGTCGTTGAGTGTGATGATCTGCGTGAAATCGGCACCCTGACGGCCCTGCATAATTACTACATTCTCGCCTGCGATCTCGCGCAATTTGCATCCCTGTTTGACTCTCATTTTCGTTGCGAATAATTTATTTGGCACAAATATAATAAAAAAATGACAAATGCACGACTTTTTTTAGTAATTTTGTCTGCGATATGCAGTTTGAAACGATTATGGAGCAGCGACTTCTCACGACACTCGAAAAATATTGGGGCTACACGACTTTTCGCCCAGGGCAGATGGCTATCATCGGCTCTGTGATGGCGGGGCGTGACACCCTTGCGCTGATGCCTACGGGTGGAGGTAAGTCGCTCACATATCAGGTGCCTACGCTCGCCCGCGAAGGGTTGTGCATTGTGGTGACGCCGCTCATTGCGCTGATGAAGGATCAGGTCGATCGACTGCGACGTATGGGGGTGTCGGCTGTGGCCATCCACTCGGGTATGTCTTACACGCAGATCGACATTGCGCTCGACAACTGCGTCTATGGCGATGTGAAGTTTCTCTACGTCGCGCCCGAACGTCTGGCAACGGAGACCTTCCGCCTGCGCGTGCAGCGAATGAGGGTGTCGCTACTGGCGGTGGATGAGGCTCACTGTATCTCGCAGTGGGGCTACGACTTCCGCCCTTCGTATCTGCGCATCAAGGAGTTGCGCGAACAACTGCCAGGTGTGCCTGTGCTGGCACTCACAGCCTCGGCAACCCGTATGGTGGCCGACGATGTGATGAAGCACCTCGGCTTTCAGTCGCCCAATGTACTGCGTAGCAGCTTCGCCCGTCCCAACCTCTCGTATGCCGTGCGTCACACCGACGATAAGACCGAACAGCTGTTGCGTGTAGTGCGCAATGTCGAGGGATCGGGCATTGTCTATATGCGGTCACGCGAGGGGTGCGAGCAGCTTGCCGACACGTTGCGCCAACAGGGTATCTCGGCCTCATATTACCACGCTGGATTGCCGCACGCCGAGCGTTCGCTGCGTCAGGAGGAGTGGGGCGCAGGCAAGGTGCGAGTGATGGTTGCCACCAACGCCTTCGGAATGGGAATCGACAAGGCCGATGTGCGCTTTGTGGTGCATTACACAATGTGCGACTCGCTCGAGAGCTATTATCAGGAGGCCGGTCGTGCTGGCCGTGACGGTGTGCGCAGCTATGCTGTGCTGTTGGCCTCGTCGGACGATAGCAGTAAGATCACCAAGCGATTCGATGCCGAATTTCCGCCACTGGAGGAGGTGCGCTCGATATACGAGAAGGTGTGCGACTATGTGCAGGTGGCTGTGGGGGATGGACTCTACGCCTCGTTCGTTTTTAATATCCACGACTTCTGTCGTCGCCATCATATCTATGTCGGCAAGGTGCGTGCGGCGATGAATCTGCTTGAGCAGAATGGTTATATGACGCTGACCGAGGAGATGGAGAATCCCGCCCGTATTCACTTCTGCGTGAGCCGCGACGAACTGTATCGTATCCGCGTGGGACGCAATGAGTTGGATCATATCATACGAGTCATTCTGCGACTATATAACGGCGTTTTCACCGAGTTTCGGCCTATCGACGAACGTGCCATAGCGTCGTCGAGTGGCTACACCATCGAACGGGTGAAGGAGCTGCTGAAACGTATGTGGCAACTGCGTATCATTCGTTACGTTCCGGCCAACACCTCGCCGATGCTATTTTTCAACGAAGAGCGTCTTCCTACGCGCGATGTCTATATCTCGCCCGATACCTACACCCATCGTCACGCCTTGATGGCCGAACGATTTGAGAATATGCTCCACTATGCCGAGCAGCAGACCGAGTGTCGAAGTGTCGTTCTGCAACGATATTTTGGCGACGAGGAGGCTACGCCGTGTGGTGTGTGCGATGTGTGCCTTGCAGCCCGAAAGCGCAAACAGGCCGATGAGGGGTCGCTCGCGGCGACGATTCTCCATCTGCTGAGCGAAAGCGAGTTGGATGTGAAGGAGCTGTGTCGTGAGATCAAACATTCGCCCGAGCGGGTGGCGGCCGTGGTGGATAAACTGAAGGAGGAGGGCAAAATTTCCGCCCAGATAAGCGGTAAACTGATAATTATTGAGTAACTTTGGGGCTCAAATTCAGTAGCCGATGATTTTTCAATCAACCATAACCAACGAACAGACTGCCGAGCTGCCCTCGGCTCGATTCGACGGCGAGATCGTTGTCGTCGATAACGAGGTGGCGATCGAGGCGGCTTGTCACGATTTGGCGTCGTATCATCTCATCGGCTTCGACACCGAAACACGCCCTTCGTTCAAGGCGGGTGTGACGAATAAGGTGGCTTTGCTGCAACTCTCTACACCCGAGCGGTGTTATCTTATCCGCTTGTGCCGCACCAAGTTGCACAGCTCGCTGCTGAAGATACTGAGTAATCCCGATATAATCAAAGTGGGTGCCGACGTGGCGGGCGATATCCGTTCGTTGCACGCTCTGCGTCACTTCAAGGAGCGAGGCTTTGCCGATTTGCAACAGATAGTCTCGGCGTGGGGTATCGAGGAGAAGAGCCTACGCAAGATGTCGGCCATCGTGTTGGGTCACCGCGTCTCGAAAGCGCAACGATTGAGCAATTGGGAGGCCTCGACTCTCACCCCGCAGCAGCAGATGTATGCCGCCACGGATGCGTGGGTCTGCATCGAGATATACAATAAGCTGATGTCGATCGAGCCGCTCCATTCGCTGTCGTCGCCCGAGGCCGAGAGCGCAAAACCAAAGGAGGAGAGCAAAGGTCGGGAGCGCACTAAACAGCGACCGCATCGTCGCCGTCGTTCGCGCCGAAAGCCACAAACCGAAAACGAAACAAGAGAACAACTGAAATAGAATGAGAGCAGAGATTTATCTTCGACGCGGAAAGGAGGAGTCGCTCCTGCGTCGCCACCCGTGGATCTTCTCGGGGGCTATCGACCATATCAAATGCGAAAACGAACTCAAGGAGGGCGACATTGTCGATGTCTATACCCGCTCCAAGGAGTTCATCGCCCGTGGCCACTACCAGATCGGGTCGATTGCCGTGCGTGTGCTCTCGTTCGAGGAGCAGGAGCAGATCGACCAGGCGTGGTGGAATCGCCGTATTGCTGTGGCGTACGATGTGCGTCGTGCGCTGGATCTTACCGCCAACGAACAGACCAACTGCTACCGTCTGGTACACGGCGAGGGCGACTCGCTGCCCGGACTTGTGATCGACATCTACGACCGCACGGCTGTGGTGCAGTGTCACTCGGTGGGTATGTACCTATCGCGTATGGCTATTGCCGAAGCTCTGCGTGAGGTGTATGGCGATCGTCTGGAGGCTATCTACGACAAGAGCTCGCAGACCGTGCCCTTCAAGGCGGGGCTCAATGCCGTCGATGGTTACATCTGGGGACACTCGGATCATAAGGCCCACGTCGTGGTGGAGAATGGCGAGAAGTTCCTCGTTAATTGGGAGGAGGGCCAGAAGACAGGTTTCTTCCTCGATCAGCGTCGCAACCGCGAGCTGGTGCGCCACTATGCCAAGGGCCGCACGGTGCTAAATACATTCTGCTATACGGGTGGATTCTCGGTCTATGCCGCATCGGGAGGTGCTGTGGAGGTCTGCTCGGTCGATGCTTCGGAGCGTGCCGTGCATTTAGCGGACGAGAATATGCGACTCAACTTCGGCGAGGAGTATAAGCACGAGGCTGTGGCAGCCGATGCTGTGGAGTATCTCAAGCACATTGGCGACAAATACGATCTGATCATTCTCGACCCCCCCGCTTTTGCCAAGCATCATAAGGTGCTGGGCAACGCAATGCAGGGCTACAAGCGAATCAATGCCCGTGCGCTGTCGCAGATCAAGAGCGGCGGAATACTCTTTACATTCTCTTGCTCGCAGGCGGTAAGCAAAGAGCTCTTCCGCACTACGGTCTTCTCGGCTGCGGCCATTGCGGGACGTAAGGTGCGCATCCTGCATCAGCTCACCCAGCCGGCCGATCATCCGATCAATATCTACCACCCCGAGGGTGAGTACCTCAAGGGTCTGGTACTGTATGTAGAGTAGGGGATCACTGCTCTTTTTGAAAAAAACGTTGCGTAAGCCAGTGGCGTACGGGCTCATCGTATAGGCGCAGGCAGGCGTATGCCAATGCAATGCAGCCGAAGAACAGAGCCAACGCACCCCACAACGACTCGCCGAAGGTGAGAGAGTTATTCTTCACCCACGCATAGTACAAATATATAAAGGGGTAGTGCACCATATACAACGGGTAGGAAATGTCGCCCAAGAACTTACACACGGCCGTAGTCGTGCGGTCGGTGGTGCGTCCCGAAGCGGCCAGATAGACCACTAATGGGAATACGGCAATGCAGCAGATGGCGTCGTAGATGCCGTTGAGCCACAATCGCTCCTCACCACCCAGTCGGGGTATGGCGGCCAGCACGATGATTGCCGCTGTGCCGATCCAGAATGTGCCGTTCACCTTCACGGGACGGAATATGCGCGAGAGTAGCAATCCCGCAGGGAAGGCAAAGAGCAGGCGCAGCGATCCGCCCACCATATTAACCTTATCCATCGAGAATCCCACACACAAATCCCCCAACGGTCCTGCAATGGCGTACCACGCAAGGCCACATCCTGCCACAGCAACCACCGTAGCCAGCGCCCGAGTCGAAAGGCGACGAAGCACCAGCGCGTAGAGTATATTGCCGATGTACTCGAAAAAGAGCGACCACGACGGACCATTGAGCGGATACATCTCGCCCACGCCTCGCACTTCGGTGCCCACCGAAGCGGGGATCATCAGCGCACCCATCAGCGTAGCCACTATCAGCGCCCCAACCGAGATCAGGCTCACATCCCACACCTCGCAACCCTGTGTGTAGAACATCGCAGCACCGATCAGCGTACCCATCACCACCATCGGATGCAAACGTATCAGTCGGCGTTTGCAGAACTCCCCAATGCTCATTCGTCCCCAGCGGTCGTCGTAGGAGTAGCCGATCACAAATCCCGAGAGGATGAAGAAGAAATCGACGGCTAAATAGCCGTGGTTGATGCGTTGGTCGAGGTGGCTGGTGGCGAAGGCCTCGAAGATGTGAAACCATACGACCATCAATGCCGCCACGCCTCGCAGTCCGTCCAAAAGAGGATAGTGGGGTTTGGTGTCGGCAAAGGCTGCCGCAGAGGTTGGGTTGTTGTTCATTGGGTGGGATATTTTTTGCAAATATCGGGAAAATATTTGCAAAATAGTAGTTCCTATAATAAAAAGGTTGCCCACCGCTCGGGATGGACAACCTATTGTTGTAAAATATCTTCAGGCAGGGCTTAAGCCGTGTGCGTTTACCCCTCCCCGAGATATTACAACAGCGCATCAACCTTAGCCTTCAAGGTCTCCTTGCTCGTAGCGCCTACGACCTTATCGACTACCTCGCCGCCTTTGATAAATACCACGGTGGGGATGTTGCGCACGCGGTACTGAGCCACGATGTCGTCGCACGAATCGACGTCGCACTTGCCGATAACCACCTGATCGCCATACTCAGTAGCCAACTCGTCGATGATGGGTCCAACCATACGGCAGGGGCCACACCACTCTGCCCAGAAATCGATAACAACGGGCTTGCCCGATGCGATCAACTCTGCATAATTTTCGTTTGTAATTGCTAATGCCATAATTTTAAGTTTTTTAATTGTTTATGATAACGTGTATTTGATTTCGTTGTGATCCAAATATCCTATAAGCTCCTGCGATAGCGCCACCTTGTAACGCTTCGAGTAGAGGTTGAGCGACGTGCCCATCGTGTGGTCAACGACGGTCGTGCGCAGGATCGTATCGCCCTTGTTTACGCGTACCACCTCGCTAAAGTCGGCCACGAACGACTGCGTGAGCTCCTCAATCGGCAGCTGGATGTGCAGCTCCTTGATCATATTGTCGCGCACGTCGGCCAACTGCGTCATCGAGAGAATCTTGAACTCCAGCTCGGGATTCTCGCCGTAGGGCTTGGGCTGCACCTTGCCCTTGACGAAGAGGAAGTAGTTGGGGTACATCATCGGGCGGAACTGCTCATAATCCTTGCCAAAGAGGGCGAACTCGCGCGAGCCCTCGTAATCCTCCATCGTGAACTTACCCCAGTGACGGCCTGTCTTGGTAGTCATCTCCTGCACCGAGGTCACAACGCCCGCCAGCGCAATCTCCTGACCGCTGAGCGGCTCCAGGTCGTTCAGGCTACCGAGGTTGGTTTTGCACATATGGTCGATGATGATCTTATACTCGTCGAGCGGGTGTGCCGAGAGATAGACTCCAATCACCTCGCGCTCCTTGTTCAGAATCTGCAATTGATTCCAATCTTCGGCAACGGGTGTCGTCGGGGGGTGGATATCGACCACAGCGCCACCTCCAAAGAGACTCTGCTGGGCGTTCAATCGTTCCTGTTGCACGCGCTGACCGTAGCGCATAAGCTGCTCGAGGAACATCGTCTGGTTGCTGCTACGCGAGTCGATGGCGAAGAACTTGCTGCGGTGGAAGTCGATGATCGAGTCGAAACCGCCTGCATAGGCGATGTTCTCCAGGCACTTGCGGTTGATCACGTTGAAGTTCACACGCTCCACGAAGTCGTAGATGCTCTTGTAGGGTCCGCCCGAACGACGCTCGTCGATGATCGAGCGCACGGCAGCCTCGCCCACACCTTTGATGGCAGCCATACCGAAGCGGATGTCGCCCGCCGCGTTAGACGAGAAGTTCAGCTCCGACTCGTTTACATCGGGGCCCAGCACCTTGATGCCCATTCCCTGTTTGCACTCGTTCATATACTGGGTGATGGTCTTGATGTCGGCCAAGTTGCGACTCAACACCGCCGCCATATACTCCGAGGGGTAGTTGGCTTTGAGGTAGGCAGTCTGGTAGGCCACCCACGAGTAGCAGGTCGCGTGCGATTTGTTGAAGGCGTATGATGCAAACTTCTCCCAGTCGGCCCAGATCTTCTCCAATACATCAGGGTCGTGACCATTGGCCTGACCGCCCTTGATGAACTTGGGCTTGAGCTCGTCCAACTTCGATTTGATCTTCTTACCCATCGCCTTACGCAGCGTGTCCGACTCGCCTCGGGTGAAGCCGCCCAAAAGACGCGAGAGAAGCATCACCTGCTCCTGATATACCGTAATGCCGTAGGTGTCCTTCAGGTACTTCTCCATAATGTCGATGTCGTACACGATGGGCTTGCGGCCGTGCTTACGGTCGATGAAGTCGGGGATGTAATCCATCGGGCCCGGGCGGTAGAGGGCGTTCATAGCGATCAGGTCCTCGAAGGTCGAGGGCTTTAGTTCGCGCAGATACTTCTGCATACCAGGCGACTCGAACTGAAACGTGCCGACGGTACCACCATCGCAGAAGAGTTTGTATGTGGCGGGGTCGTCGATGTTGATCGTGTCGATGTCGATGTCGATTCCCTTCGTGTGCTTGATGTTGGCAACGGCATCCTTGATGATCGAGAGGGTCTTTAGTCCCAAGAAGTCCATCTTGATGAGTCCCGTATCCTCGATCACCGAGCCCTCGTATTGCGTTACGAGCATCTTCTCGCCCGTCTCCTTATCGTCGGCGGTGCTGACGGGTACCCAATCCGTAATGTCGTCACGACAGATAATCGTACCGCAGGCGTGAACACCCGTGCCACGCACATTACCCTCCAACATACGGGCATACTTGATCGTTTCGCTCATCACGGGGTCGTCCGACTCCTCGGCAGCCTTCAGCTCGGGCACATACTCGATGGCGTTGGCTAAGTTGATCTTCTTGTCGGGGATGCGGTCGGGCACCAACTTACACAATCGGTCGGACTCCTTGAGTGGGAGCTTCTGCACACGGGCAACATCCTTGATGGCCATCTTCGTTGCCATCGTACCGTAGGTGATGATGTGGGCCACCTTCTCCTTGCCGTATTTCTGCGTCACCCAATTCAGCACTCGGCCACGGCCATCGTCGTCGAAGTCGATGTCGATATCGGGTAGCGAGATGCGGTCGGGATTGAGGAAACGCTCGAACAGTAGGTCGTACTTGATCGGGTCGATCTGCGTGATTCCCAAGCAGTAG
>CAZWHN010000044.1:0-12355 GCA_964633635.1 uncultured Alistipes sp.
GAGTTTCTCAAACAAAAAAACTCCGACAATCGTGTGATTATCAGAGATTTTCTTCGGTGATCCCGCCGGGGCTCGAACCCGGGACCCCAACATTAAAAGTGTTGTGCTCTACCGACTGAGCTACAGGATCAACGCTTGCCAAGAGGGCTTACGCCCGATTTTGGTGGCACAAATGTAGGGATAATTTTTTGTTTTACCAAACATCTTCACACCAAACTACCCCATAGCGTAAAAAATGATGAGATAGTATATGATTTTACTCCATCTCGTGGCTGATTTCGGCGACTACGGCATCGACGATGCGGATTAGATCCTCGGGAGCTATGCGGATTTGCAGGCCGCGCACGCCCGCACTCACATATATTGTTGGGTGCTCCAGCGCCGTAGAGTGGATGTAGGTCGGCAGACGCTTTTTCATACCGATGGGCGAGCAGCCGCCACGGATGTATCCCGTCGTGGGTAATAGCTCCTTCATTGGCAGCATCTCGACCTTCTTATTGCCCGATGCTCGCGCCGCAGCCTTCAGATCGACCTCGTGATTACCCGGCACAACGCACACCAACAAGCCCGTGCGATCACCACTGAGTACCAGCGTCTTAAACACCGTCGAGATATCCTCACCGAGCTGCTCGGCAACGTGCGTGGCGGCGAGATTATTCTCATCCACCTCGTACGGAACAAGCCCATAGGCCACCTTTGCCCGATCGAGCAGGCGTGCCGCGTTGGTCTTTTCGATTTTCTGTTTTGCCATAGTGGGAGTTATTTTCGCTTGTGGCCCGCGAGCCACAATTGATAGCTATTTACAATATTTTGCCAGATGATATAGGCCGTCGGCGCAACCGACGAGATGGGGTCGAGGAAGGCCTGCGAGAGCCACACCGCCAGCACCGTATTCTTCTGTCCGAGCGACTGGCCACCCGCCACCGTATCGCCATATCGGCGACCGATCCAGCGTCCAACACCAAATTGCACAAGGCAAATAATCAATGCCGCCGCAGCCAACATAACCTCCGTGCGGGGATCGGCATCGGCGTGATCAAGCAGAAAGCAGGTCGTGCGACCAATGATCACCGTGAGCGAGAGCAGCCAGACATAGAACGAGATATTGCTATGATCGGCCACCCAGCCACTCACCCTCGGCAGCCATCTACGGCAGAGCTGTCCCGCGACGAAGGGGGCAATCAGTAGTGGCGCCACCTTTTGCAGTATCTGCGCCATCGTACACTCTCCATTGCCAAAGGCGTGCAACAAGACGGGGGCAAAGAGTGCTATCACCACATTGCACAGCAGGCTATAAGCTGCCATCGTCTCGAGATTAGCACCCAACATTCCACCGATCACCACCGCAGCCATAGCCACTGGAGCCAACACGCATATCATAGCACCCTCGGCCACAACCGTGTCCACCCCCGCAAGGGCGTAATAGACCGCCACGGCTCCCACCATCTGGAAGAGCAGCAGCCACAGATGCATCCACGAGAAACGTATGCGTCGGGCATCGACACGGCAGAAGGTGAAAAAGAGCATCGTGAAGATAAACGCTGGCGTGAGCATACCGTGTGCCGCACCATCCACCCACACTATCTGGCGGCAGAGGAGAGCACCGACGACCATACCCATCGGCATCGACCACGTTCTGAAACTACTCGACGCCATCGGTTACTCCTCCCGTTTTTGACTCAAGAAATTCAGCACACCGCTCATCAGCGAATCGCGGTCGGCACCCTCGATAATCGACTCGAAGGGGAATGCCACCACCACCGAGCGGAAGTCCTTGCCGTTGTAACCCACCGCGGCCACCTGATTGTTCGTCGGATAGCGCATAGCTATGAAGGCGTCGCGGCCATAGGGGGCAATGCACCCGGGCGACTCGACGGGATAGTACTCGCGCGAAGGTTCACGGTTGAAGCGTATATCCTGACGTGGCAGACGCATCGGCGAGGCCACCACACGCGCCACACCACGACGTGTAGCCATATCGCCATTGAACGAGAGGTGCAGCACTCGTCGGGCGAACTCACGGTCGTCGCCATCGGCCTCGGGGCCATTCCACAGATCGCTCGCTACATAACATCCCGTCACAAGCAGCGCACCGCCCGTTGAGGTATAACGGCTCAGGCAATCCTGCAGAGGCTCCGAAAAGGCCTCGAAATCGACTCCCGATTCACCTCGTCCCATCTGCGTCGAGCGTTGCTTGCCGAGAATGAGATCGACTATCGGGTAGTTCTCCATCGCCACCACGTCCTGCTCCACAGCACCCACGCTCGAAGAGCAGAACGAAAAACCAGCCTGCACGATCGAGCGGCCGTGTACGACGGGATAGTCGAACGTATTGCCAGCGATGACCTCGGTTTCGTAGTCGCTATACGATGAGCCGAGGGCGTGGTTGTCGTTCTCCGACCGCGACAGTCGGCGGTCGAAGTTGCGCTGCTCGCCCGTGAAGGAGATATCCTCAACGTAGGCTACGCCCGAGTCGTAATAGTTGTAAAATCCAGCTATCGAATCGCCCTGAATACTCAGCGGCGCACTCACGCGGTTAAATCCATTTACGACCAGCACCCGTCCACGCTCGTTCTTTACGCGGTGAGCCGCCAGAATCTCGCTCGGGAAGCTCTCACCACCCTTATTTACAGCCGTCACACGATAGCTGTAAGTGCGGCCACGCTCCTGTTGCAGCCTTACCGACGTGCCATCCACCCGACGACCATTGTCAAAGCCGCCATCATCCACTCGCGTATATACGATGTAGTAGTCGGCATTGGCCGAGGGCTCCAACGGATCTTGCACTGCGCTCCACTTTAGATCGACATCGGCCGAGGCGTCGTCTGTAAACGTGACGCTGAAATTCTCAACGGGCAGGGGTTGTACCGTGTACGGCACATTGTATTGGCTCGAGAGATAGCGCAGGATACCTTTATAGATTGCACGGCTTACGATGAACTTAAAGCGAGGATCGTTGCCATATCGCATATCGGCAAAATTCTGGTGCGACATCGACTCCAGAAGCATCGTAGGCGCCGACGGTACACGAGCCTCGTAGTAGGAGCGATTCCACATACCGCGACGACTCCAGCGCGACTCCACCGTCGAGCGCACGTCGCCCACGATCTGGGTCATCACAATATCGGTCAGATCGCGCGAGAGGTAGCGGTCGGCACCACCCTCGAAGCGGCCTTTGTTATCCTTCGTGTAGTAGATACCCAGCGTGCCGATAATATCGTCGTTGAGCCTTACGCCCGCATCCGAGTGGAATGCCAGCGCCATATCTATGGGGATCGACTTACCCTCCTCCTTGGGCAGACGCTCCGAGCCTCCCATCAGGGCATTCACCCAGTGGGCACGCGACATATAGTCGTCACGATAGTCGTCCAGATTCTCCTTCGGGGTATACACCTCCTCATCGAAGCCTGACCACTGAAGCCAATAACGCGCACCCTCGCAGAAGCGGGGATACTCGCTCGTCGTAGCCTCATAATCGACACCCTCCTGCTGGAACTTAGCCGCAGGAATACGAGCCACATTGCCGTAGCCGCCGCCTATCTTCACCGCATCGGCCGAGATCTTGCGTCCAGCCTTTGCACTGCGATTCGTGAGCGACACCACCACCTGCTCCTCGCCTGCGTCGAAATCGAAGTGGCCCAAGTAGATCCACATACCGCCACCCATCGTCTGATTGACAGAGAAACGGCTCTCGCCACCACGGTGATGGATGGTATAGAGGGCATCGTCGGCACTCTCCTTACCGTAGGATTTGTACGACACATACACGGCATATCGTCCCGCCTCGGGCAACGCAGCAGACCACTCCGAACGACTCTCCGAATCGGAATCGGTGCTCTCGACAACGCGTGCCGTACCCTCGCGGAAGGGGTTTTGCCCCGTGAGATAGACCTCGCGCTTATGGGCGAAGCCCGTGCCGGCATCCTGCCACTTCTGTGTGCCGTTATGCTCGACGTATGTGCCGCTGCCAATGCCCTCGTCGTTGTCGATGATTATCTCTTCGAGTTGTGTATCGCGCTCACGAGGCAGTAGCACGTTGGCTCCCGCACTCTCCAACATAGGCACAAGGTAGGGTAGCACGAAGCTCTGCGTAAAGAGATCCTCCACCGTCTCCCACAGTCGCGAACGCTGCCAACGCCACAGATTCTCATCCTGTTCGAAGTAGCGGCCGTGGCTCTGCCACAGAGCGATGTGGCGTCCCGTGAGTCCCTCGCTCGGAGCATTGAGCGACGAGAGCCGACGAATGAGCGGCACATCGGAGGTGTTGGTAAAACGCACCGCACCGAGATTTTTCGTGCGGTAGTAGAGCGGGATCAGCTCCTCGATACGATGGCGATCGGTGATGATCGAGAGGTTGTAGTTAGCATATCGGCTAGGCAGAGCCATACGCACCGAGTCGTAGATGGCCTGTACGTTATCCTCGCGGAATGGGTAGTACGACAGGCCTATCGAGGCGTAGATCTCCAACTTATCGCCTGCGGCACGGGTGCGATCGACCTTCACACTGCCGCCCAGCACCTCACGGCTAACAATGCGAGTGAGCACATCGGCAATCTCCTCGCGCACATCGGTCGATAGGGTTTGAGCTGCGACGACGCTTGAGCCGAAGAGGGCAACGCAGAGCGCCACAGCATATAATATTCTATTTATTGTTTTCATAATGGTTGTCGTTTCGGGTGGATATTATCCAGAGTCCAAAGATAGTGAATAATGCGTTATAACCCAACAATTCGAAGCCTATATAATAGTCCATTTGTGCCGTCGCCCACTGCAAGAGATAACTCGCTATGGGTGCTGCCAGAGCCACCACGGGGACATATCGGCCACGCACGCCACGGCGTGTTGTCATACCGAATACAAAGAGGCCGAGGATTGGGCCATAGGTATATCCTGCCACCTTGAAGACAAGGTTGATAACACTATCATTCCCAAAATGATAGAAGACCGTCACAACAACAAGTATCACCACCGCCATCGCAATGTGCACCGTTTCTCGGAGTCGGGCGAGCGAGCGAGCGTCGTAGCGGCGCTTGCCATCTAAGATGTCGATCGTGAAGGAGGTCGTGAGCGATGTGAGCGACGCTCCAGCTGAGGAGTATGTACTCGAAATCAGCCCCACGACAAAGACCACACCCGCCACCAGCGGCAATCCGCCACTCATCACCACCATCGGGAAGGCATCGTCGCCACGCACGGGCTTTGGCAGCTGGGCAAAATCTATATAGCGGTAGAGCAACACGCCTAACACGAGCAGTAGCAAAATAACAACTATCTGACATAGAGCCGTGAGTACGATATTGATCTGCGAATCGCGCTCCGTGCGGCAACTCATATTGCGCTGCATCATATCCTGATCGAGCCCCGTCATTGCCACAAGGCACAATGCTCCGCCCGCCACCATCTTCCAGAAATAGCGTGCCGACGAGGGATCGTCGAAGAACCACATCTGCGAGTGAGGCGAACGCACCACCTCCGCAACCATATCGGTGGCAGAGAGCCCCATACGACTGCCTATAACCCACACGCAGACCACAATAGCCGCCACAAGGCAGAGTGTCTGGAGGATGTCGGTGATGATGAGCGAGCGTACCCCTCCACGATGGGTGTAGAGCCACACGAGAAGCATCGTAAGCGCAGCATTGGCAACAAAGCCCACGTTGAAATGGTCGAAGACAAGTAGCTGCATCACAGCGCAAACCACATATATCTTCAGAGCAGCACCGATCACCTTCGCCACCAAGAAGCACCACGCACCCGTGCGATGAGCCATAAGCCCAAAGCGCTGGTCGAGATACTCATACAGCGACACCACACCCCGACGATAAAACGTAGGCACCAGCACAAACGCCACCACCATCTGGCCGATGGTGAATCCCACTACCATCTGCATATACGACATACTGTCGGCAGCCACCGACCCGGGCACCGAGATGAAGGTCACGCCCGACATCGCAGCCCCGATCATAGCCAACGTAGCCGCCCACCACGAGGTGCGACGATTGCCAATGAAGAAACTCTCGTTGTCGGCTCCACGGGCTGCCAAAGCCGACAGCAGGAAGAGCAACACGAGGTAGGCTACGAGTGTTATGAGTACCAAAGTGGGTGTCATTTCGTGTAAAAATTATCGTCAAACATCGACCCATCCGAGTCCTGATCGGAACAAAAAACCTCCGAATAGGGCCGATTTCCATCGCATTTTTATGATTTCGGCCACAAATATGGCTTTTTTTGCCGCACAAAGATAACAATTCGCCACAAAATAATTGCCGCATCGAATAATTTTAATATCTTTGCGTGGAGTCAAAGGTACTCATATATAAGTTAGTTAGGAAACAGAAATTGATAATTATTAATACACTTGTTTTATACTATGGCCAAATCATTAAAGATTAGAGATTTAACTTTGCGCGACGGTCAGCAGTCTTCGTTTGCTACCCGTATGACGCAGGAGCAGATCAATCGTTGTCTGCCTTATTATAAGGACGCCGGCTTCTTCGCTATGGAGGTTTGGGGCGGCGCCGTACCCGATTCAGTTATGCGCTATTTGGGCGAGAATCCCTGGACTCGTCTGGAGAGCATCCACAAGGAGATTGGCGACATCTCAAAACTGACAGCCCTCTCGCGTGGTCGTAACCTCTTTGGTTATGCCCCCTACACCGACGAGATCATCGACGGCTTCAGCCGCAACGCCATCCAGAGCGGTCTGGGTATTATGCGTATCTTCGACGCGTTGAACGACGTTAATAACGTAAAATCTACCATCAAGTACGTTAAGCGCTACGGTGGTATCGCCGACTGCGCTGTTTGCTACACGGTAGATCCCAAGTATCCCCAGCCCACATTCCTGCAGAAGCTCTTCGGCAAGAAGGCTCCCCAGCCCGTATTCACCGACGAGTACTTCCTCGACAAGGCAAAGCAGATGGCAGCTCTGGGTGCCGATATGATCACCATCAAGGATATGTCGGGACTTATTCCTCCCGCACGCATCAGCCGTCTGGTGAAGCTCTTCAAGCAGCACATCAAGGTGCCCATCGACTTCCACACCCACTCTACCCCGGGCTACGGCTTGGCATCGGTGTTTGCCGCTATCGCAGCAGGCGTTGACGTAGTGGATACCAACTGCTGGTGGTTCGCTGGCGGTACGGGTGCCCCCGCATTGGAGCTCGTATATGTATTCTGCCAGAAGATGGGTATCGACATCGGCGTAAATATGGACGCTGTGGTTAAGATCAACGAGCAGTTGAAGGATATCCGCAAGGAGTTGGAGCTCTCGGTATTTGGTGCGGAGAAACCCAAGCCCAACCGCTTCGCATTCTCTGACACGGCTGACCAGTACTTCAACGAGGCTGTGGCTGCTGCCAAGGCTGAGGACTTCGACAAGTTGCTCACCATCAGCCAGAAGATCGAGGCATATTATGGTTTCCCCGCTCCCAACGAGTTGGTTCAAAAGGCCGAGATCCCTGGTGGTATGTACTCAAATATGGTGGCTCAGCTCAAGCAGCTTAAGTCGGAGGACATTCTGCCCCGCGCTATGGAGCTTATCCCCACGGTACGTCTGTCGGCAGGTCTGCCCCCGTTGGTAACCCCCACCTCGCAGATCGTAGGTGCTCAGGCCGTTAACTGCGCTATGGACGAGAAGGCTGGCCGCGAGATGTACACCAACAAGAGCTCACAGTTCATCGGTCTGGTGAAGGGTGATTATGGTAACACCCCCGTTAAGATCGACCCCGAGTTCCGTCTGAAGATTTGTGGTTTCCGCGAGGAGATTCCTTACGACACAACCAAGTATAAGATGCAGCCCAACCCTGAGCTGCCCGAGGCTGGTGGCGTTAAGCTGGCCGAGAATGAGAAGGAGGTTCTACTTCTGGAGTTGTTCCCGCTCGTGGCGAAGAACTTCCTCACCAACACCAAGAAGAAGGCTTACGAGGCTGCCGAGGCTGCTAAGGCCGCTAAGGAGGCCGAGCAGGCTGCCAAGGAGGCTAAGCGTGCTGCCGAGGCTAGGGCTGCCATCGCTGCACAGCACATCAAGCCCATCACGGGTAAGACCGTCGAGGCTCCCCTGCCGGGCCGCATCCTCGAGGTGTGTGTTAAGGTTGGCGACACGGTTAAGCGTGGCCAGCGAATCGTCATCCTCGACGCAATGAAGATGGAGAACAACATCACCACCGACTACGCCGGCGTTGTAAAGCAGGTGCTGGTACAGGTTGGCGATGCCGTTCCCGCCAATGCAATCTTGGCCGAGGTGGAGTAACCTCAGTGCTATTATAAATAAAAGTAGAACCTGTCTAACCCCATTGTTGGGCAGGTTCTCTTTTTTATTAATTGTCTATGCCTTTATATGCCGCAGGCGTAGGCGGAGTTTGACTTCGCCGCGCATAAGGTTGTAGATGGTGCGGTAGGTTGGCTCGATCACTTTGCGGGGGTGTACGCCGCTATGGCGGAGCATAAGTGCAATCAGGCAGCCGATGGCCACAACCAGCAGCCAGCCGTAGATCTCCTTCATCGACTCCAGCACGGCCTGTTGCTGCACCGTGCCGTAGAGTTGAGCGAAGGGGATGTGACGAATTGACTCATTGACGTGATCCATCCCCTCACTGAGCCACATACTATTGCGGGCGATGGTGACGGTGAATAATCGTCCCACGATGGCTGTGCCGATGTTCGCAGCGAGAGCCGAACTGAATAAGTTGTGCAGGCATACTCCCTGCGTGAAGTGGAACGGAAACGGTAGGCGCGTGATGGAAGTCAGAAGCACCGTACTTATCATCACCTGTGCCGCATTGCGTATGAATATGGGTAGATATAGCGACTCCTTGGCAATGTTGTAATCTATGCGGAAGTAGAAGTAGGCCAGATGTATAGCCAACAACGAGAATCCAATGACCAACATTCGTTGGTATGTCCATTTGTTCACCGCAAATGTTCGCCAAGTAAACAATGCCCCCACGACTATTCCAGCCAATGCAACATAGTTCAGCGATGCAATGTTCAGCTCGTTATAACCCAATATGCTGCCCATCAACGTGTGCTCAAAGATGTGCGAAGGAGCCAGCAGCAGGTTTGCCAAAATAACCACCAAGATCGACAACGGCACGATGGGCATCGTCATTGTTTTGAGCGATATGTATGGGTGACGAATAAACGATGCACGCAAGAGATTTAACACCAGCACCGCCGCACCAAACACCGTGGCGAAGCGTATATGCTCAGATTGCCACCAATCGTAATGCTCGCCGTATATCAGTACAAACAAAGCGGATAATGCCGTTGCACCCCACATCAGCATACCTATCCAGTCGATGCCGAGTAGAGGCATCCTTGGCATAATTTTGATGCCCTTGTATATGATGAGAACCGCGAGCCACATCGCCATCAGAAGGGCAATCATCACCCAATGCATATAGTGCCACGAAGCCCAAGTCGAGAAGAATGCCAACCCAACACCTGTGATTTGCATCGCTGCATTTACGGTGAGGAATATGTATGTGAAGAACACCGACATATCTCGCTTAGGCGATAGCCAGAGTTGTATGGTGGAGTTGAGTTCAAATATTGCCCACAGTCGAAAAAAGCCCGTAATGCAACACACCGCGACCAGCAATGGCACACTGCGTGTGTGCATACATATCAGGTTGGCGACGATCAGTACGCATAGCGTTATGGATAGCGTCGTTTTGGGGCGTACGGCACTCTTTAATCTGAACATCAGCACAAAATATAGAGCCATACCGACAAGCGACGAGAATCCCGCCATCATCACATCCTCTCGCAGTAGTTGAGTCGAGCCGACAATCTCATTCACCGCCGCCATATAGACTCCTCCCGTACACTGCATAACCATCATAAAGAGAATGATTATCCACGGTTTCAGCCTCTCGGGAACGAACTCTTTTATTTGCGGGATAGAGAAGGGTTGATTATGATTCCAAGACATCTTTTTCGCTGTTTAATAGAGCACCTTGCACTCGACATTCATTCCTGCGCCGATGCGCTCCAGTGCCTCTCGGTCGTTGTCCTCGGTGAAGTCTATGCGGACGGGGATGCGCTGCTCGATCTTGACAAAGTTGCCCGACGAATTATCCTGCGGCATCAACGAAAAACTTGCTCCCGTGGCACGCGATAGGGCACTCACCACACCTCGAAAAGTGTGGCCCGGCAGAGCATCGACCTCGATCTCCACCTCGCAGCCTTCGGCTATGTTGGCCGTCTGTGTCTCCTTATAGTTGGCGACGATCCACTTCTGCTGCTCATCCACCACATCGACAATCGTCTGCCCAGGCTGGATGAGCTGTCCCTGCAACACCTCCTTGCGGCCCGTCACACCCGAGCAGGGTGCTGTGATCACCGTGTATGAGAGGTTCAGTCGAGCCAATTCGAGAGCTGCCTCGGCTGCTCTGATGCCTGCCTCGTTTTGCCCCAGACGGGTGTTCTGCTCGCGGCCGACCGACTGCACGCTCTGCTTTTGACGCTGCAACATCTCGTAGCGAGCCTTTGCCGAGGAGTGAGCCGTGGCTACGTCGTCGTACTGCTTGCGTGTGACGGCGCCCTGCTCGAAAAGGGCCTTGAAACGGTGGTAGTTACGCTCGGCATTCTCGAGTTGCGCACGCGCCTCGTCGATATTGGCGTCGGTCACGGTGATGTTGGTCTCGGTGGTCGAGATGACGTTGCGCATAGCGCGACGTCCCGTCAGGGCGTTCTCTAAATTGGCCTCAGCTTGTGCCACGAGGTAGCGAAACTCCACATCCTCGATGATGGCCAGCGTGTC
Organism: uncultured Alistipes sp.; assembly: GCA_964633635.1. Lineage (GTDB taxonomy): Bacteria > Bacteroidota > Bacteroidia > Bacteroidales > Rikenellaceae > Alistipes. The sequence goes on from CAZWHN010000044.1 coordinate 10,766, forward strand.
GCCCTTCTCGACGTGCGAGTACTCCTCGAAACGCACCTCCTTCAAAAATCCCTGCACACGCGAGTTTACGGGTACGATGAGTTGCTTGACCTGCGCATTCTCGGTGTATTCGACGCGTCCCAAGTGGATGAATTTCTCGCACACCCACAGCAGCGAGCCGGCCAGCAGTAGGCAGGCCAATGTGTTGTAAATCAGTTTTCGTGTTCTTCGTGTCATATTGCTTGTGTTATAAATTTCCCGATGTGTTCAAAAGTTTGTAATAGTTGAAGATGATGTTGATGCGAGCATTGGCCAACTGCAACTCGGCACCGAGTCGTTGCGAGGCGGCATCGAGCATATCCGTAACGAGTGCCATATCGTTGCGATAGCGATTCTCCACCACACCGTAGTTCTCCAACGCCAGCTGCAGACTCTTCTCGAGAGTTGCCACCTCATCGTAGGCCTCCTGATACTTTATGTAGTCGGCCTCGACCGATAGCGAGGTCTGCTCCTGCACCTCCTCCAATCGACGACGATTGAGGGTGCTCTGCAGTCGGGCACGCTTGATGCTCTTTCCCGTCTTGTAGAGCGACGAGATGGGGAACGACACCCCCACACCGACATACCAGTAGTTGAAATTCTTGTCGATCACGGGCACCTCGATCGTAATCGGCCCATCGAAGTGGTTGGCTGCAACCACAGCCACCTTTGGCATACGCTCCGCTATGGCCAATCGCTCGCCACGCTCACCCATCTCAACCGCCAATGCGCTATGCTTTACGGCGTAGGCATCCTTCAGCGCCTCAGCCTGCCAATATGCCGTATCGTGCTTCGGTAGCGTTCGCTCGAGCAGAGTCGTGTCGGGCAGGATCTGCGTGTCGGGTGCGAGTCCGAGCATCGTCACCAAATCGTAATTGAGGATCTCGGCCGAGTTCTCGACACGGCGACGCTCTAATTGTAAATTTTTGAGCTGCAACTCGTAACGTGTAATATCGTTGCGCAGCGCTACACCCGCAGCCTCGCGAGCTCGTGTGTCGTCGATAACCTTCTCGGCCAGTGCTATGTTGCGGTCATACACCTTCAGCAGATTTTGCAGTTTATACAGGTCGAGGTAGAACCCCGTCAGCATAAACCTCACGCGCGAACGCGAGGCCTCGAGCGTCACACCTGCCATCTCCTCCTTCAGACGTGATAGCGCAATGCCCTGACTCACCACGCCACCTCCATAAACCAACTGCGAGGCCTCCAATGCGAGGCTGTTCCCGAAGTGGGGCATTTTGATATTCTGGCCATTGCTGAAGTCGCGGTCGGAGAGGTGGCCATTGCCGAGATAACTCGCCGACAGCGAAAGGTTGATATCGGGCAATCGGCCGTTGCGAGCCTCACGCACGGCAGCCGTTGCCTCCTCCAGAGCGGCGCTCTCGCTCTTTAGTGTTTTGCTGTTGTTGTCGGCCAGAGCGAAGATCTCCTCCAAGCTGAGCCGACGGGGCTGTTGGGCACACACGCCCATAGCACATAATGCCACACAAAGCGACATTACGAGCAAACGTAATTTACTCATTAGTGTCCCATAAAAATTAGGGACGGGTTAAACATTAAATAAAACTGGCT
>CAZWHN010000045.1:0-11999 GCA_964633635.1 uncultured Alistipes sp.
TACATTCCCATCTTCCTGAGCGAGACGCAGCGTCTGTATCGTTGCGGTGCCGTTCCGTGCAACGTGGCCATGATCCAGGTTACGCCCCCCGACAAGCACGGCTATGTATCGCTCGGTACGTCGGTTGATGCTACGTTGGCTGCCGTAGAGTGCGCCGACTATGTGATCGCCGTTGTCAATAAGAATGTACCCCGCGCCTTCGGTGATGCCATGATCCCGATGCAGAAGATCGACATCTGGTGCGAGGACGATACGCCGCTCATGGAGGCTCACTTCACCGCCCCGAACGAGGTGGAGACGGCCATCGGTAAGCACTGCGCCGCTCTGATCGAGGATGGCGCTACGCTCCAGATGGGTATCGGTGCTATTCCGAACGCCGTGCTGGCTCAGCTGGGTGGCCACAAGAACCTCGGTATCCACACCGAGATGTTCGCCGACGGTGTACTGCCCCTCGTAGAGCAGGGTGTAATCAACGGTGAGGCCAAGAACATCGACAAGGGTAAGATGGTTTCGACCTTCCTGATGGGTTCGCAGAAGGTTTACGACTTCATCCACGATAACCCCGGCGTACTGATGATGGACGTAGGTTACACCAACGATCCTTTCGTAATCGCCAAGAACGACCGTGTAACGGCCATCAACTCGGCTTTGCAGGTTGACCTCACGGGTCAGGTATGTGCCGACTCGCTGGGTCGTAAGTTCTACTCGGGTGTAGGTGGTCAGATCGACTTCATCTACGGTGCTTCGCTCTCGAAGGGTGGTAAGGCTATCATTGCAATGCCTTCAATCACCAACAAGGGCATCTCGAAGATCGCCGACACGCTGACCGAGGGTGCTGGTGTTGTTACCACTCGTAACCACATCCACTGGTTCGTTACGGAGAACGGTGCTGTTGATCTCTACGGCAAGAGCTTGCAGGAGCGTGCTCGCCTGATCATCTCGGTTGCTCACCCCTCAGCTCAGGAGGCTCTGGACGAGGCTGCATTCAACCGCTACGGTTCGCACCACCACTACATCAAGGGTTATATGGGTAAGTAATCATCCGATAAGCTCAACAAAAAATGCCGTCCCACGTCGGGGCGGCATTTTTTATGCTCTTAAGCAGCGACCTATTGGTCCTGTATCTGTGCGATTACTTCACCTTGTAGGCCATCAGAGCCTCGCCGTGACGCAAGTACAACACACCATTCACCACTACGGGGTGAGCCCAGTAGGGACCCGAACCCTTAGTCACCTTGAACTGCGACACCACGTCGAACTTATCGCGTGTAGGCGTAACTAAAGCCACAGCACCCGAGCGCTCGTTGTAGCAGTAGAGCATACCGTCGGCAGCGATGATCGAGCCCTTGCCCTTGTTCTCCCAATCGTGGTCGTAGAGCACCTCGCCCGTGTTCCAATCCAATGCAACCCACGTTCCCTGACCATTGTTAAGCCAGTTCGAGCCGTAGATAACACCATTGAGCTCGACATAACCGCCGTGGTGGGTGTCCAGAGTCTCGTTCTTCCACAGCAGCTTTACGCTCTTGAGATCGTCGGCAAGCTGTAACATATAAGAGTTGATGTCGTAACCGTGACCGAAGAAGATCTTGCCATCCTTAAAGAGCGGCGTGTTGGGGGCGATGCTTGCCCAGCCAGTTGCGTTGCGAGCTGTACCCCACTCGGTAAAGTCCCACTCGACCTCGCCCGTGTCGGGGTTCACACCAAAGATGTGCACAGCCGTAGAGCCAATGATCTGACGCTTACCCTTATACTCGATGAGCATAGGCGAAACATAAGCACCTGTGTCGCCCCACGCCTTGGTGCGCCAAACCTCCTTGCCCGTTGCAGCATCGAGAGCAACCATAGTGGTCACCTCGCCCGCAGGGGTGAAAATCACCTTGCCATCATACACCAACGGACACTCCGACGTGCCCCAGTTACCAGTCTTACGCGAATATACCGTGCCGCCAGCTACACGCCAAACCTCCTTGCCATCGGCCGTATTGAGGCATACGATGTCGCCCGAACCACTGATAACATAGGCCTTGCCATCGACAATGGCGGGTGTTGTGCGGGTCTCGGGATAGGTCTGATCCCACGGCTTGCTGTACTCGACCGAGTAGAGTTTCTTGCCATCGAGCGTGTAGGCCGAGAAGATCTCCTGAGTCTGATCATCGTTCATACCCGTCAGGTAGAGGCGATCGCCAACAATAACAGGGCTTGAGTAACCCTTACCTGCATCCAAAGTCTCCCACAACTGCTCGGGGCCATTGGCGGGCCACTGCTTCAAAAGTCCCGTCTCGGGATAGACACCGTTGCGCTCGGGACCGCGCCAACCGTAGGGCGTCACCTGTGCCGATGCTGCCATAGTGGCCACACAAGCCACTGCGAGCAGCGAGATTTGCTTAAAATTTTTCGTCATAATCTTCTTTCTATTTATTAATAAGTCAGTTTCGTGTTACTTAATCTTATATGCCAAAAGAGCCGAGCCGTGACGCAGGTAGAGCACTCCATTGCTGATCACGGGGTGTGCCCAGTGGGGACCGTCGCCCTTGGTGATTCGGAACTCCGACACCACCTCGAACTTATCACGCAGAGGCTTCACCAATGCTACCGAGCCCGTGCGCTCGCTGTAACAGTAGAGCATACCATCGGCTGCAATCACCACACCCGCACTCTTATTGCTCCACTCGGCCGAGTAGAGGGTCTGACCTGTATTCCAATCCAAAGCCATCCACGCCGATGAGGGACGACCGTGGTTGGTGCCGTAGATCACGCCATCCATCAGCACATAACCGCCGTGTTGGGTATCCATATCGCCATTGTGCCATACGAGCTTAACACTCTTCAGATCGTCAGCCAATTGCAACATAAACGAGAAGATGTCGTAGCCGTGGCTGTAGAAGAGCTTGCCATCCTTGAACAGAGGCGTATTGGGAGCGATGTTTGCCCACGAAGCCTTGGTCTTAGGCTCGATCGAGTAGGTCCACTCGATTGCGCCCGTATCGGGATTCACGCCAATCATATTGTTGGCCGTAGCGCCTACGATCTGACGCTTACCCTTATGCTCGATAAGCATAGGCGACATATAAGTCGAAGGATCGCCCAGCGGCTTGCTTCGCCACAACTCCTTACCCGTGTTCTTGTCCAGAGCAACCATCGTGGTAACGTCGCCACCAGGGGTGTAGATCACCTTATTGTCGAATACCAACGGACACTCCGACGTGCCCCAATTACCCGTCTTGATCGAGAATGACTTTGCGCCATCGACACTCCAGAGGATCTTGCCATCGGCTGCGTTGATGCAGACCACCTGTCCCGAACCGCTGATAACGTACGCCTTGCCATTGTCGATCGTAGGTGTGGTGCGCACCTCGGGATACTGACCGCTCCACGGCTTGCTGTAAGGGGTAGAATATACTCGCTTACCATCGAGCGTATAGGCCGAGAATACCTCCTGCGACTGATCGTCGCTCATACCCGTGAGGTAAACACGATCACCCACAACAACGGGGCTCGAGTAACCCTTACCTGCATCCAAAACCTCCCACAACTGCTGCGGACCCGCTGCGGGCCACTGCTTCAAAAGTCCCGTTTCTGGGTAGATACCATCGCGCTCGGGACCGCGCCAACCCGACTTTGCCACCTGTGCCGAGGCCGACGACGCGGCCATCAATGCCACCACGAGCACAACCAAACTCTTTCCAAAAAACTCTCTCATATCCTCTCTTATTTTAAGTTAATATTACTCTCATCGAATTGCTCCATACAATGCTCCACCTCGCGTCGAACGAATCGCGTTGTCATAAACCACATAGCTGCAACGACCACCGCTCCGCCGATCCAGATCCACACTCCAACGGCACTCCACTGTCGTCCAATGCCTATGATGGCACCCACTACACCCACTACGATAGCCCACTGCGGAGCAAACACATTCTCGCGATAGAGCATACGCGCCACATCGCTCTTGGCAAAACCGAGCAGCAGATATTGGCGGATGTCGCCTGCGCTGCGAGTGAGATTCTTGCGGATGATGATCACAAAACTCAACAATCCGAGCAGCAGACCCACGCTACCCAGAGTCATAAATATGCTAAGGTAGGTGTCCGTCACCTCGTTGATACTCTTCAACCTATCGCCCGACGCCGTTACACGGATGCCATACTCGTAAAGCGACTGCGAGAGGTACTCCTTGGCCGACGTGACGGCCTCATCGTCCGTTGCGGTCTGCACGAGGAAGACCGAACAACCATTGGTCTCGGGCCATACACGGTCGAAGAAACTCCTATCGATCAGAATATTACCGTGGAAGAGGCTACCCTCCAACGTAGCGGCCAGCACGACCGTCACGGTGCGACCATCCTGCGCCGTATATTCGATTCTATCGCCCAACTTCTTACCGAGACTCCACATCAGCACGGTCTCATCCACCAGCGCGGGATATACATCTTCCCCCATCGGCTGCGACAAACCCTCGATCACATCGCCCTCGAAGATCGAACGGCCGATAGCAAAGTTGCGCTGCCCCATAGCCTCGAAATCGACTCCTAAGACGGTAGGCACAGCCACCTTGTTGAGATTCAGGCAGCTCGCATCGTCGGCCACAAAGCGGTAGCACGGCATAACCTCCATATCGGGAAGCCACTCCGCAGCGATACCTAACTCCTCACGGCCCGACTCGCTCGAGGGATCGTGCTGCAACGGCACCGAGGTCTCGCACCAGAGCGTATATCCGCCCGTAGCCTCCCTCACACTCGCTGCATCGCCGAACGAACGGCGGTTAAGACCAACAACAAAGACGATGAAGACACCGAAGGTCATCGTCAGCAGCGATAACAATATCTGACGACGACGCGCATAGAGCGACGCTGCGGCCAGACGCTCGCCATCGACCTCAGTACGACGGCTATCGCTCAGGTGGCGTGCAACCATACGGCTGTCGATCCAGCTCACGGCTGCCACCATAGCCATAAATCCAGCCACAACGGCAATCATCACCGAGCCATTGCCCACCACAACATATATATAAAGTGCCACGGCCAATATAGCCGCAACTATACTTCTCGCATAGCCCACTGATGTCTTGGTTTGACGGCTCTTCTTCTCGGTCTGCTCCTCACGCAGGGCGCTACGCACAGCCCACGCCAGCACGCCGAGCGTCAGAATCAATCCCGACACAACACCCACCAGCAGTGTCACGGGCTCGATATTCAGGCTGAAGGCCACCGTGTGTGTGGCTCCGTGCCATACGCTCTCCAACAGCCACAGAATCACCACCGTATATATCACACCTCCCACGACTCCTATCACAGCACCTATACCCACAACGGGCAACGCTTCGCCCCACAGCATACGCGCAATGCGACGACGCGAAAAGCCCATCATCGAGAGGGTGAGAATCTCCTCCGAACGCTGCTCATACATCTCCGACAAGGGGCCGAGTTGCAACAGCAGAGCCGAGGCCACGATAAAACAACCCAAAGCAAGGAACAACATAGCGAAATCGACTCCATTCTCGGCTGCCGCCATCGATGCTTGCTGGGGGTGGATCACCTGCACACCAAACATAGCTGGCTCCAGGGCCGAGAGGTTGGCCTCCGACTCGGCAATACGGATTGCCGTAGCCGAGCCATAGTCGTCGCTCCACGCCTCGGCAACAGCCGCATACGGAAGCAACATCTTGGGTGTCTGACGATAACGGCTCCAATAATCCTCGTCCTCATCGGTTATAAGGTCCATATCTAACGGCAGATCGCTATCCCACTCGGTGCAGCGCTCCACGTCGCTCAGGCCCGGGAACTCGGCACTCAGGCTCTTGTCAGCCACCAGCTCCTCGAGCGGCACGATGCGCCCCACACGAAGGCTCACACTATCGGTCGAGAGGTTTTTCCAATCACCCGCCGTGAAGTACGAGAGAGAGATCGGATCTCCCACCCTGACGCCCAATCTTTGGGCTGTATAGTCCGAGAGGATGGCCTCATCAGGGGCGAGCTCGCGATCGCCGTAACGCTCAATGGCCGTCACAAAAGAGTAAACCACCTCGCCCGCAGTCGATTTGATGCTGTTGCCGAGGTAAGAGTAGAGAAGATTCGAAGTAGGATTATCGCGCCGAACGGCATCGACCACCTGCTCTTGCAGGAAGATACGCGACGAGGTGAGCTCCACCCCACCCTCACGCGGTGTAAGCCGCAGGCCCGAGTCCTCCGCACGCCAAGCATCGGCAAACTGCTCCTCCGAGATCTCGCCACGGCTCATTATCAGGTTGATACGTCCCTCCACAGCCATCGCCTCGACAAGATCTCCTCGTGGCACAAAGATATTGAACGGCTGCACCTGCTCGGTACGCAGGTTGAGGTTTCCACCCTGCTCGGGCGTAATCACCCCACCGATGGCCACACGGATGCTGGTGGTGTAGGTGTCCGTGACGAACATACTACCCGAGGGGACCAATCCCGTCGAGGGCAGGCGCAATACCAGCTCCCCCGCAGGCACTCCGCCAAGTTCCTCGGCCAGAGGCTCATTGATTACGCTTCCATCGGGCAAGCGTTCCTCGTCGGTGCCCCACACCATAACGGGTAGGAGCTTGCCGTTGTGAGAGATAAATCCTTCGGAGATGAGGTAGCCGTTGGACTCAGTCAAAAGCGGCTCCTCGAGCAGACGCTCGCTGAGGAACGACTCCTGCGAGAAGATGATCGTCTGGGTATCACCCAAACGCTCGGTCACCAGACCACGCAACGTACCTCGCACCGAATCACCAACCACCAGGCTGCCCACGATGACGGCAACAGCCACGGCCACCGAGATGGCGATCAATCGGTAGTAGCGCTTGAAATAAGCGAGATTGCGTCTGTATATAGTTCTATTACTGTTCATTAAGCACTCCCTCACGCAAAATCAGACGACGATGTGCCGCCTCGGCCAACGCCTCCGAATGGGTTACAACTACGATTGTGGTATGCAGATGCGAATTGATCTTCTCAAGCAGCGATGCCACCTGCTGGGCATTCTCCGAGTCGAGCTGTCCCGTAGGCTCATCGGCCAAGAGCAACTTGGGCTTACGAATCAACGCACGGCACAGAGCCACACGGCTCGCCTCACCACCCGACAAGGTCGAGGGATACTGATCGGCCAAATATTCGATGCCGAGCAGCGCCATCAGCTCGCGAGCATAAGCCTCCTCGTCGGCCGTAGAACGCGATGCCGAGGCCAGCACGGGCAGCAGGATATTCTCCCACGCGGTGTATTGCGGCATCAGGCGATGGTCCTGAAACAAAAATCCGATCTCGCTACTGCGCAGCGAGCTGTTGTCCGAGAGGTTGGTGATGTCGCGCCCGTCGAAGATGTAAAATCCCGAGTCGGGTTTGAGCGTAGTGCCCAGGATCGATAGCAGCGTAGTCTTGCCCGAGCCCGACACGCCTCGGATCGAGACAAGCTCACCCTGCTCGAGCGAAAGGTTCACACCCTGCAACACGCGACGCACACCACGCTCGCCGTCGCGGAAGCTCTTTTCAATATCGGTCAATCTTATAAGTGCCATAACAATAATTATTTAGCTCTCCTCGCCAAAGCAGAACAGCGTTCCACGCGAGGTGAGAATGTAGAAACAATCCTTCACAATGGCAGGCGACGAGATGATCTGCTCGCCTGTGTCGTACTCCCACACCAGTTCGCCCGACTCGGCATCGAGCACCGACACCACGCCCGTCTTTGTGCAGACCACAACACGGTCGTCGGCCACAACAGGTGAGCTCTCGCCCACATTGCCCTTGAGCAGATAGCGCCAACGAAGCGTGCCATCCTTGCGGTTGATGGCGTGGAGGTACTTATCGCCCGTGAGTACATATATCGTCGTAGGCGACACGGCTGGTACCGAGACATACTCGCCACCATCCTCGGCCGAGATTATCGCGCGCTGATCGACGATGCGACCATCCTCCAAACGGAACTCGAAGATGTTTCCCGCATAGTCGCCCACATAGGCCTTGTCGTCGGCAATGGCGGGTGATGATGGTATGTAGACCTCCATCTGCAACGAATCGACCATCACGCCCGAGGCACAGTCGATCACTCGCATCCACGCATCGCAGCCGCCGAAGAGCGCATACTCATCCGCAACGGCCACAGCGCCATTGATATAGTAGCCCGATTCGAAACGAGCCAAATGCTCGCCCGTGGAGCTATCCACGCAGTAGAGATAGTTGTCGTAGCTACCGAAGATGATTGCCTCGCGGCCATCGAACTCCACCCGATTGGGCGAAGCCGAGATCTGTCCCTCGGTGGCGTAGCTCCACAGCGTATCTCGCTGCGAGAGCGACAGGGCCGTCAGACGACCATCGATCGTGCCGATGTAGAGCATCGAGTCGTGCAGCAGCGGAGTGGCCTCGACGGGAGTAGCCAGATCGAAACGGAAACGCTCCTCGCCCTCGATATCGACACCTCGCACCACGCCTCGCACGTCGCACCAATAGGCCGTACCATCCTTCACCACGGGAGATGAGATGGTACGCACGCCACTCTTGTGGCTCCACTTCAGCGTGGGACGCTCGGGCAGCTGATGGCGGGTATAGCCACTGAGTGACTCATCGCCACGAAACAGAGGCCAATCCATAGCGTTGGCACCGCCCGAAAAGAGCGCTCGAGCCGAGTCGCACGAGATCATTATCGCAGCCAGCAATATCGTAAAAAGCAGTCGTCGCATAATCCTTTAGGTTAATAGTTCTTCAGATACAACGCGCCCGTGGGGCAAATCTGCGCCAGCTCCTCCTTTACGTTGACTCGGTTCTCGTCGGGGATGGCGATCTTCATCGTGAAGCCACGACCGATGAACGTGAAGCCATTGTCGGAGTTATAGACGCACAATCCGCAACGAATGCACTTCGCAGGCTCGAACCACATACGGCCCGTAATGTGCTGCGGATCTTTGACCGACAGCGTCGAACGTACCTCATAGCGGGGACGCTTGATAGCGGCTGCGGTGGCATACTCGCGTAGCTTGCAGTCGGCACGGCCATCGCAAGCACAATGCAAACATCCCGAAGGCACTATCGTATGCGCCTTCACTCGCACCTTCTCCTTATCGGTGTAGCGTCCCAGACGCGAAGCAAACACATCGGCCTCCAGTCGAGCCAATGAAGGCTCGGCCTCTTCATCTCGAAGATCGCTCATTGCGGCAACCTTGCGGATGATCTCGCGGATGGCGACAGCCTTGTCGATCGTACCTCGGCGGCACGCCTTCTCGCAGGGGGCTTTGCAATCGTCGCAACCTACCGCTGGCAGATTGGGCCACGTTCGCTTCAGGATGGCACGCGCCTGCGCCATACGATCGGCATCGTAAGCGGCCAGGAAATGCTCAACGTCGAGTCCCTGACGGCATACCATAGTGCAGGGCGCCTCGCAGTCGGCACGATGGTCGCTCAACAGCAGCTCCAACGCCAGACGACGCTGCGTGAGTACCTCGTCCGTAGAGGTCTCGATCTGCATACCCTCGGTGGGTTTGGTCGAACACGAGGTGAGAAGTCGTCCCGAGGCAGCATCCTTAACCACGCAGACCATACATCCAGCACGATGCTCGCGTCCCTCGGCCATACACATTGCCGGAATACGAATTCCCGCCTGCTTGGCCTCCTGCCAAAGAGTGAGTTGGCCTGAAACCTCCAACTCCTTTCCGTCTATTGTAATCTTCATCTTACTCAGCTTTTAATGATATACGCTTGATGGCGTCGAACTCGCATACGTCGGTGCACAATCCGCACATCGTACACTTATCCACGTCGATATGGTGCTTCTCGTAGGGGCGATACTCGATGGCCTCCGCAGCACACACCTTCGAGCACTTGGTACAGCCAACGCAGGCATCCGTTACGACCAACTTGACCATATCCTTGCACGTTCCCGTGCGGCAGATGCCACGAACGTGCTCCTCGTACTCCTCGCGGAAATATTTTATCGTAGCCAGAACGGGGTTGGGCGCCGTCTTGCCGAGTCCGCAGAGTGCCGCATCCTTGACAGCGTGTGCCAACTCCTCCAATCGCTCTACATCGCCCTCCTGACCTCGGCCCGTGCAGAGACGATCCAGAATATCCAACATACGACGTATGCCCACACGGCAGAAGGTACACTTACCGCACGACTCCTCGCTCGTGAAGTTGAGGAAGTAGCGTGCCACATCGACCATACAGTCGCTCTCGCTCAGTACCACCATACCGCCCGAGCCCATAATGGCACCCAAACGATTCAGTGCGTCGAAGTCGATCTCGGCGTTGCACAACTCGGCGGGGATACATCCGCCCGAAGGGCCTCCAATCTGTACCGCCTTGAGTTTCTCGCCGCCCTCGACACCGCCACCGATCTGCTCGACGATCTGGCGGATGGTGGTTCCCATCGGCACCTCGATCAATCCTCCGTGACGCACCTTACCCGCCAGCGCGAAGACCTTGGTTCCCTTGCTGTTGGGTGTGCCGACGGCGCGATACTTCTCCACGCCGCGTGTGATGATATATGATATTTGGCTCAGGGTCTCGACATTGTTGATTAGTGTCGGACAGCCGAACAATCCCTTATTGGCAGGATAGGGAGGACGCTGGCGCGGGAATCCGCGATCACCCTCCATCGAGGCAATGAGAGCCGTCTCCTCGCCACAAACAAAAGCACCTGCGCCCTTGAACACCTCGATATCGAACGTGAAGTCGCTACCCAGAATATTCTCTCCCAACAGGCCCGCCTCGCGGCACATATCCAGCGCCTTGGTGATTCTAATCAGAGCCTGCGGATACTCGGCACGGATGTAGAAGATACCCTTATGCGCACCCACAGCATAGGCCGCGATGATCATACCCTCGATAACTCGCAACGGATAAGACTCCAGCAGGATACGGTCCATAAATGCTCCCGGGTCGCCCTCGTCGCCATTGCAGACAACATACTTATGCTCACCTTCGGCCGTAGCCACCAGCTGCCACTTGCGTCCTGTAGGGAAGCCACCGCCTCCACGACCACGGATGCCGCTTGCAAGCACGTCGTCGATGACCTGCTGGCGGTTGCCCTGCTTGAGCACCTTGGCCAGCGCCTCGAAGCCGCCGTGGGCACGATACTCCTGCAGATCGAGGGGGTTGATGTGACCATATCCCTCGGTCGAGATGCGCACCTGATAGTCGAGGAAGGTGTTGATCTCGCCCGTGCGCTCACGCTCGGGCTTATAGAGGATGTTGTCCCACGTCTCGTCGGTGTGCAGCATATCGATCTGGTTGAGGATCGAGTTGCGCCAACGCTTCATACGGTTCGCTGCGGGGAAGTGGTGCATGAGGATCTCCTTGATCTCCTTGGGGCGGACGTTGGGGTAACGGGTAATCTTGCCATCGGCCTCCACCACGTCGATCATCGGCACCTGATTGCAGGCTCCGACGCACGAGATGGGCTTGAGCTTAACAGCAACACCCAACTCACGCTGTGCCTTCAGCACCGCCTTATACACCTCGGCCGTACCGCTCACCTGACAGCAGTTCTCCATACCTAAACGCACCTCGCCGACGTAGGCATTGCCATCGGCATCTTCCTCCTCCGAACGAGGGTGCGAATTGACATACTCGTCGTGCTCGGCCAACACGCTCAGCACCTTACCGGGCTGGACGTGGCTATATATACGTTCGTCGATCTGCACCACGGGCGCCAATGCACAGCAGCCCAGACAGGCGATCTTCTCGACCGAATACTTTCCATCCTCCGTGGTGACGCTATCCTCGGCCATATTGAGCTCGCGTCGGAAGGCATCGTACACCGCACCTGCGCCCTTGACGTGGCACGCCGTGCCGACGCACACTTTGATGATGTGGCGACCATAGGGAACGTGCTTGAACTGGGCGTAGAACGTAGCCACGCTGAGCAATCCCGCACGGGTGATCTCGGTGGTCTCATAGACTCGGTTCAGGGCATCCGAGGGCAGGTAGCCAAACTCGTCCTGAAGAGCCTGCAACAGGGGAATCGTCTTCTCCCGAGTGCCGCCCACACGCTCGACGATGGCA
>CAZWHN010000046.1:0-11896 GCA_964633635.1 uncultured Alistipes sp.
ATCCTCAGCCAAGCCACGGGGCTTACCCTCCTCCTCGGCGTAGAAACGGAGGTTCTCGAGCAGCATAACCTCGCCCGACTTCAGCGCGGCAGCCATCTCGGCAGCCTTCTCGCCCATACAGTCGCCAGCGAACTTAACCTCTACACCCAGACGAGCCTCGATAGCGGGGATGATCTGCTCCAAAGAGTACTTGGGATCGGGATTCTTCTTGGGACGACCGAGGTGTGACATCAGGATCACAGCACCGCCCTTCTCCAGCACCTTCTTGATGGTGGGGATTGCGGCACGAATACGGGTGTCGTCGGTTACCTGACCCTCGCCGTTGAGGGGTACGTTGAAGTCAACGCGGATGATTGCACGCTTACCGGTGAAATCGTAATTGTCAATTGCGAACATAATTTTCTGTTTTATTAAATTGTTTGTTTGAGTTTTCGTTGCTTGTTTTGAGCATCTGCCGTCAGCAGGCGGGTCGCTCGGACGCGACCGTATTCACTACAAAGATACGGAAAAAAATAATATGGTGTTCACCCTGCGGCGGCTTTTATTTCAAAATGTGACGATTATGCCTACTTTTTTTGCTCTGCCAGCCTCCGAAGGCTCCCCGACTGCCCGAAAAAGTCCCAAATGGCTGATCCTTTATAAAACATTCGAATTCCCCAATAAAACATTTTGGCGGAAAATTTCGCCACAAAATGAGCTTTTTCGCCCCTTAAATGCCCGTATTCATACCATTCAGGGGGTCTTAACCACATAAATTTTGATGGATGGAAAAATTATTTGACTTTTGTATCCGAAATCTGCTCTCGGCGCTGCGTGCCTAAATTAATAATTATGTGCCGCCGCCGATTGAGCCCCGAAGAGAACACAATCTCAAAAAACCAATATTAACACGTTGCGCCCCGCGCTTAAGCAATCACGCGAGGCGACAAAAAAAATTGAAGATGAAGACACTTTACAAGATGATGTTGGCCCTCGTGGCCGTGACTACACTCGCTACTTCAGCTTTTGCGGGTGGTCCTATGACTAACTCAAACCAGAGTGCATCGTTCCTGCGTAGCATCGCTCGCGGTACGTCGCTCGATCCCGATGCTGTTTACAACAACCCCGCAGGTGTGGTATTTATGGAGAACGGCTTCCACATTGGCATCAACGACCAGATGGCCGCTCAGACTCGTACCATCAACTCGACCTACGCCCCCTTCGCTATGGGCGCTGGCAACCACGGTATGTCGAAGGAGTTCAAGGGTGAGGTGTTCTCTCCCGTAATCCCCAGCGTTCACCTCGCGTGGAAGCACAACCGTTGGGCCGTAATGCTCGGTATGGGTGTTAATGGCGGTGGCGGTTCGCTGGAGTTCGACGAGGGCTTGGGCTCATTCGAGCGTCAGTTCTCGGTTCTGCCCGGCGCTATCTCACAGCTCGGTCAGGCTTTCGGCCTCACGGCTAACCAGTACGCAATGGATATGGAGCTCACGGGTAAGTCGATGACCTTGGCCTTCAACGCAGGTGTGGCATTCCGCATCACCGATTGGTTGTCGGTAGCCGCTCAGGTACGCTTGGGCGTGACGAACAACGCATACGAGGGTGAGATTGACGATATTATGACCAACCCCACAATGGCCGCTATGGGCCTGACGGGCCAGATGATGCCGGCTTCGCAGTTCTTCACCGCAGCTGGTCAGATGTTGGGCTCGATCAACCCCACTTTGGCTGGTGCAGCAGCTCAGTATGCTGCTCTGACGGCAGACCACGAGCTCGACGTTAAGCAGAAGGGCACCTCAGTAAGCCCCGTTGTAGCGTTGGCTTTCCACAAGGGCGCTTGGGATGCATCGGTTAAGTATGAGTTCAAGATGGGTACCGAGCTCGAGATCGAGTCGGCTCCCGTATCGGCCGCTGACCCCGTCATCAACGGCATCTTCCCCGACGGCGCAAAGGTTAAGTCGGAGACTCCCGCCCTGTTGTCGGCAGCCGTAAGCCGTCACTTCGGCCCCGTGAAGGTTACCGCCGAGTGGCACCACTACTTCGATAAGGATGCCGAGAACTCGTTCACTCCCGCCATCGATGGCAACACCAACGAGTACCTGCTCGGTGCCGAGTGGACCATCAGCGACCGCTGGTTGGTGTCGGCAGGTGTGCAGCGCACGCAGCTCAATATGATCGAGAACAACTACTCAGATATGAACTTCTCTTGCCCCTCGTGGTCGGTAGGCTTCGGTGCGGCTTACAAGTTCTCTGAGAAGGCTCGCCTCAACCTCGGTATTATGCCCACCTTCTACGAGACCGCTACGGCTCGTGGTCAGTATCAGGGCGTTGACTTCACCGACGTTTACGATCGTACCTCTTGGGCTTGGGGTCTTGGCCTCGACCTGAAGTTCGGCCGTAAGTAATACGCTAATACGTTTCTAACGATACCTCCCCGCCGACATTTGTACGGAGGCGGGCATTCGTCCGACACCGAGGGGAAGCAACGATCCACGCTCGGAAAGGTCGGAGGAGCGGAGCAATCCGCACCTTGCAGCAGTGACAGGGCGCAGGCACGGCGCCAACGGCAGAAGAGCAACGTGACAATCAGAATAACGCGACAATTCCGATTGACACGGAACCTCCGACCCCGTTTTAAGTGTCGAGCGCACTGCCACTCGCAGGAGGGGGGGGAGAGGAGGATGAGAGGCTTCGGAAGGCTCTTCATTCAGTGGAGCCGCAAAGCCCACCCTAAAAACCCAAACACCCCGCCTCGAAAACCTCGCAAGGCAAACAACATAATTAAAGAAAAATACTCTTTTTGTAGAATATGGTTTTTTGATTGCTGGTCGGCTGCGCCCTTAGGACGCAGCCGTTTTTTTGTACCCAATTGCAAACGCGCTCCCCCTCCTACATTTCTGAAATAACATCCAAATATTCGTCATTTATGTCAAAAAAGTAAGTCGCAACACTTTTTATGATTTAGATCAACCGATTTTTTAAATCATTTTATTATATTTGCGTGGGAAATGTTGGATTCCCATCAATTAATGCGCACGCCAAAGCGCAACACTGACCTAAAATAACCGATATGCGACAAGTAAAAATTGTTGTGATAGGTGCGGGAAATCGCACCAATAAATATATGGAGTATGCCGTACGCCACCCCGAACGCCTCAAGTTGGTCGGAGTGGTCGAGCCTGTCGAGATACGCCGTCGCAATATGGCCGAGCGATTCGGTCTTGGCGAGGAGGCCTGCTTTGCCTCA
The DNA here is from genome assembly GCA_964633635.1 of uncultured Alistipes sp. Classification (GTDB taxonomy): domain Bacteria; phylum Bacteroidota; class Bacteroidia; order Bacteroidales; family Rikenellaceae; genus Alistipes. The sequence goes on from CAZWHN010000046.1 coordinate 3,227, forward strand.
TTCGACGACTTCTTCCGTAGCCACGTCGAGGCCGACGCGGTGCTGATCGGCACTCCCGAGAATATGCACTACGAACCCACTATGCGCTCGATCGAGGCGGGATACCACGTCCTGCTCGAGAAACCCATCGCGCAGACCAAGCAGGAGTGTCTCGACATTCAGGCTGCCGCCCATCGCAAGGGCGTGGTCGTGGGCGTGTGCCACGTTTTGCGCTTCCACCCCTACTTTATGAAGATCAAGGAGATGGTCGATTCGGGCGAGCTCGGAGAGATCATCTCGATCAACCACTACGCCGAGATCAACCTCGACCGTATGATGCACAGCTACGTCCGTGGCCTGTGGAGTCAGGCTCACCGCACCAACCCGATGCTGATAGCCAAGTGCTGCCACGACATCGACTTCCTGCTGTGGGTGGCTGGTTCGAAGTGCCGCAAGGTGAGCTCGTTCGGCTCGCTGCGCTGGTTCCGTCCCGAGACCGCCACCGAGGGTAGTGCCGAGCGCTGTATCGACTGCCATATCGAGCCATCGTGCCCCTACTCGGCGGTGAATCTCTACAAGGAGCGCCGCGAGTGGATCCGCAACTTCGACGTGCCCGAGGGTAGCACCATCGACGAGGTGATCGACAAGGAGCTGCGCGAGGGACCCTATGGCCGTTGCGTACACCACTGCGACAACGACGTGGTGGATAATCAGGTGCTCAATATGGAGTTGGAGAATAAGACGGTCATTTCGTTCGTCGTTAATGCCTTCACGCGCAACGACTTCCGCGGCACGCACATCAAACTCACCCACGGCGAGATCGACGGTAACGAGACCACGCTCCGCGTGCGTCGCTTCCGCGGTGGTGAGGAGCAGGTGTTCGACTTCTCGGATTTAGCTTCGCAGCCCTTCCACGCGGGTGCCGACCTGAATATCGTGGAGGAGTTTGTCAATAGCATCACTCGCTCGAGCGAGGGCGTGCTGAGCACTACGATCGACTCGTCGATCGAGAGCCACGTCGTCTGCTACGAAGCCGAGCACAGCCGCCTAAGCGGCCAGACGGTATATATCGAGTAAGGAGTTTGCTCAATAATAATAAGAGGTTGCCAACATACTTGATGGCAGCCTCTTTGCGTTTTTGGGGGCGAGGTGCCGAAGGGATTTTATCCCTCAATTTTTGGATTTTGCATTCTTTTTGTTATATTTGCACGTCGAAGTGCCCACAAAAACCGTTGAGAAGTATTCGCAAAAACCGTTGATATGGAGGGTTGTGGGGGAGGATGGAGCGCCCGTCGGGAGTGGAAGGAGTGCTCGTCGAAAGGGTATGGAGTGCCCGTCGGGAGTGGAAGGAGTGCTCGTCGAAAGGACCCAGCAGGGCTGTGGATTGCCCCTCTTCGGCATTTTAACCGATTGTAGAACTAATTAGGTTTACTATGGATGATGGCTACCAACGTACGCATAGCGGCAGTGTCGTATCTGAATACGATACCATTCATCTATGGTATCCAGCACGAGGCTAATCTCAGTGCCGACCTCTTGTTGGCTCCACCCGCAGGGTGTTACGAGAACTACATCGCTGGCCGTGCCGACATCGCTTTGATGCCCTCGGCAATGGTTCCCACGCTGAAATCAACATCCATCATCACCGATTACTGCATAGGCTCGTCGGGCAAGGTGCGCACCGTCACACTCTTCTCGAACGTGCCCATCAATCAGGTGCGTCGTGTCTTCCTCGATGCCCATTCGCGCACATCGGTGCAGTTGGTGGGTTACTTGGCCGCCAACCTCTGGCACATCGCGCCCGAGTGGTACGACCTGAGTGATTACACGCAGGTGGCATACGCCCAGCGTGAGGATGCCTTCCTGCTGATCGGCGACAAGGTCTTCGACCACGAGGGGTTGTTCAACTACTCGTACGATCTGTCGGAGGAGTGGAACCGCCTGACTCATCTCCCCTTCGCCTTCGCGGTGTGGGTGGCTCGCAAGGGCACCTCGTACGAACACATCGACGCACTGCAACGTGCCCTCACGTTGGGTGTGGAGTCGGTATGGGAGGCTATCGTCGAGAATGGCTTCCACGAAAAGCACTACAATGCCTACGAGTATCTCACTCAAAACATAGATTTCGTATTCAACGCCGAGAAGCACTCGGCACTGCAAAAGTTCTGGGAGGCGGGGCTCCGCGTCGAGCCTCGATCCAATCCTGGCTGAAGAGGGTAGGCCGCCCCACACGGGCGACGGATGCTCTCGCGCGGGTGTGTTGCTCACCTGCGCCCCTGACCAAAAAGGAGTTCAACCCGTAAAATTTGCAGACAATGCTTACAATCTATCTCAAGCAATACAACAAGATCATACGCAACGCCGAGCCCGAATTGTTAGACAATCTGGGCTATGACGATATTCTGTGGTTAGACCTGCTCTCGCCCACGATCAAGGAGCAGAAGGCCGTCGAGAACTTTATGGAGGAGAGCCTCCAGACGCGCCAGCAGGTCGAGGAGATCGAGTCAACCTCGAAGTACTCCGAGAATGAGAACTCGATCATCTCGAACACCAACTTCTTCATCCCGCAGCAGGGCGGTGCCTTCTTGGTCGAGCCCGTGTCGTTCATCATCTCGAACGAGGGTGTGCTCGTGTCGCAACGTCAGGCCGAGTCACGCACCTTCCGTGAGACGGAGAAACGATTGCAGATGAACTACCGCAGCTACTCGACGGGCTACCACATCTTCATCTCGCTCCTGGAGGCCCGCATCGACTTCGATGCCGACCTTGTGGAGATGGTTGCCAAGCAGGTTGCCAAGCTGAGCAAGGATATCAACACCGAGGATACCATCGACAAGGAGGTAATCCACCGCATCAACTTGTTGCAGGAGAGCACGATGGTCCTCCGAGAGAACTTCTTCGACCGCCAGCGTATCCTGTCGAATATCCTGCGAAGCGAGCGCTTCCCGAACGATATCTACCCGCGTCTGCAGCTGATGATCAAGGACGTTAACTCGCTTATCAACCACGCCGACTTCAGCTCGCAGCGTCTGGATTATATTCAGGACTCGGCCCTCGGCCTGATCAACATCGAGCAGAACGAGATCGTGAAGATCTTCTCGGTGGCGGCTGTGATCTTCCTCCCCGCGACGTTGATTGCGAGTATCTACGGTATGAACTTCCACGTTATGCCCGAGCTGGATTGGGTGTGGCAGGTGGGCGACACGACGGTGCCATTAGGCTACCTCTTCGCCATCGGCTTGATGATTATGGCGTCGGGACTCACAATCTGGTACTTCCGCTACAAGAAGTGGTTGTAAGAGAGGTGATTGCAGAAACAGAAATGGCAGTAAAACAGAAAAGGTATTTATAAGAAAAGGTTGCTCCGTGTGGGGCAACCTTTTTTCTTTATAACTGAGCAATCATTCGTTCGGCGACGGTGCGGTAGTGGCGTTCGACGTCGGGGTCGGTGGCGACGGTGGGGGTGCCACATTCGCCGCCCTCCATAATCGCCTGTATGAGCGGTATCTCGCCCAGGAAGGGGACGTTGGCCTTGGCGGCATACTCCTTAGCACCGCCCCGCCCGAAGATGTAGTACTTGTTGTCGGGCAGCTCCTTGGGGGTAAACCACGCCATATTCTCCACAACGCCCAATACGGGGACAGCCACCTGCTCGTGGCGGAACATCTCCACACCACGCACCACGTCCGCCACGGCCACCTGCTGGGGCGTAGAGACGATGACGGCGCCGTCCATCTTGATCTCCGAGATCATCGTCAGATGAATATCGCCCGTACCCGGGGGCATATCGATCAGCAGGAAGTCCAGATGGCCCCACATAGTCTGGTGCAGCAGCTGCTTCAGGGCGTTGGTGGCCATAGCGCCGCGCCACATCAGCGCATCGTTGGGGTTGATGAAGAATCCGATCGACATAAGCTCGATATCCATACTCTCGGCTGGCACGATGTAGTCCATCCCGTCCTGCTGCACGGCATCGGGGATGTAGTCCTCACATCCGAACATCTTATGCTGCGAAGGGCCGTAGATGTCGGCATCGAGCACGCCCACGCGGTAGCCCATATTGCGCAGCGTGAGGGCGAGGTTGGCCGTCACGGTCGATTTACCCACACCGCCCTTGCCCGAGGCTACGGCGATGATCTTGCCCACGGTGGTGGTTGTGCTCTCGCGCTTGGGCTGCGGGGCACGGGGTGTGCCCTCCTTCACGACCACGGTGATGTTTTCCGCCGCCGCAGGGTAGGCATCCTTAAGGGTCTGCTCAACAAGATTGCGGATGCGCACAGCAAAGGGGTCGCGTGCTTTGGGGAAGCAGAGCACGACGGTGATCTTATCCTCGCGGGCTGTCACCTGCTCGACAATGCCGCTGGCGACGATGTCCTGCTGAGTCTCGGGATGCGAGATCGCCGAGAGGAGTTTTCGTATCTGTTGTTCCATTTTTTATGTATAATTTATGCTACTACACAAAGGTAGATTGCCACGTCGCTTTGCTCCTCGCAATGACGTTTATATAAGGTTGATTCCCATCGTCGGGCTACGCCCTCTGGGGAATGACGTGTTTTATATTAGAACGTAGCAGTCATTACTATAGGATAGTGATCCGAGATGAAGGGAGCGCCGTAGTTCTTGTCGCGCAGCACCTTGAAGGTGTGAGCCTCGGCACCACGGTAGAAGATGTGGTCAATAACGCGATTCTGGTTATCCTCGCCACCCTCCTGCCAAGCGTTGAATGTAGCGCGGCGGTCGGTCTCGGGAGCGGTCTCACGAGCGTCCAACATCTCGGCCTTCAGGGGCTCGAAGATCGAGTCTGAGGTCAGGGCGTTGAAGTCGGCCGTCAGGAACGCGGGCATACCCACGGGAACGATCTCGGCAAAACGACGACAGATCAGAGCCAAGCCCTCGCGCTGTGCCGTCTTACCAACGTGGTCGAGGTGGGTGTTGATGTATGCAAACTCCTTGCCCGTATCCTTCATACGCAGCTTGGTCCAGGTGCACGAACGCTTGCACGCAGCGTCCCAACCCATCGAGGGCTCCTCGGGGGTCTCCGAGAGCCAGAAGGTGCCACCGTCCAAAAGCTCCACCTCGTCCTTCAGATAGAAGATGGTCATATGCTCACCCTCCGACACACCGTCCTCGCGGCCTACGCCGATGTGGCCATACTCGGGCAGGTTCTCCACCAGATAGGCCATCTGCTCGGGCTTAGCCTCCTGCAAGCCGAAGATGGTGGGCTTCTCGTCGCGGATCATCGTTACAGAGGCGTGCTTGCGGGCATCCCACTTGTTCTCGCCGTCGCTCTCGACATTTACGCGGACGTTGTAAGAGATAACCTTGATCTCGTTCTTCTTCTCGGCACACGACGTCACACCAAGTGCAACCACGGCCGTCAGGGCAAATAACAGAATCTTTTTCATTTTTCGTATGGTTTTAGTTGTTAAAATTTCATTGTCGTGGCCACGGGGTAGTGGTCCGAGATGTAGGGTGCGCCGTAGTTCTTGTCGCACAGCACCTCAAAGCGCTCGGCCTGCACACCACGCACGAAGATGTGGTCGATCACGGCCTCGCCCTTGCCCCAAGCGTTGAATGTCGAGCGGCGGTCGGTCTCAGTGGCCAGCTCGCGTGAGTCGCTCAGCAAACCCTCCAACGATTTGTAGATGGCGTTGTCGGTCGTCGAGTTAAAATCGCCCGTCAGCACGATGGGCATCTCGGTGGGCACCAACTCCCCGATACGCTGGGCGATAAGTCGCAATCCATTGGCCTGTGCCTCGGCACCACGGTGGTCGAGGTGGGTGTTCAGCGCCGCAAAGCGCTTGCCCGAGGCCTTGTGCTGCATAATGGCCCAAGTGCAGGTGCGGTGGCACGCCGCATCCCAGCCACGCGAGGGCTCGTCGGGAGTTGCCGAGAGCCAGAATGTACCCCAATCCTCAAGCTCGACCTCATCCTTGCGGTAGAAGATGGCCATAAACTCGCCTGCGCTCACTCCGTCGTCACGACCTACGCCAACGTGTCCGTACTCGGGCAGGTTTTCGGCCAGGAACTGCAACTGCGGCTCCAAAGCCTCCTGCACTCCCATCACCGTGGGACGCTCCTCCTGCACCATATTGATCGAGGCGTGGCGACGGTAGGGCCAGAAGTGTTCGCCGTCGGTCGTAGGCTCGCCCTGATAGCGGATGTTGTACGAGATGACCTTGATCTGGGCCTCGTCGGTGGTTGTGCGCGAGCAGGCCGCAAATGCTACTGCGAGTAGCAGGCTGAGGATTCGTAGTGTGCGAAGCATAGTCTTCGGGGTTGCGGGATTAACGGTATTTGTTGCTAATCAGAGTCAAAAACTCCTCGCGGGTGCGGGTGTCCTTCAGGAACACTCCCGTGAAGGCCGAGGTCGTGGTGGCCGATCCGAGCTTCTCCACGCCACGCATCTGCATACACATATGGCTCGCCTCGATCACCACGGCAACGCCGATGGGGTTCAATGCCTCCTGAATGCAGTCGCGGATCTGCACCGTCAGTCGCTCCTGCACCTGCAGACGACGAGAGTAACACTCCACCACGCGTGCGATCTTCGAGAGGCCTGTGATGCGACCATTGGGGATGTAGGCAACGTGTGCCTTGCCCACGAAGGGCATCATATGGTGCTCGCACATCGAGAAAAGCTCGATGTCCTTGACCAGCACCATCTGCTTGTACTCCTCGCGGAAGATGGCCGAGTTGATGATCTCGACGGGGTCCTGACCGTAGCCCTTGGTCACAAACGACATAGCCTTCGCCACGCGTTCGGGGGTCTTCAGCAGTCCCTCGCGCTCGACATCCTCGCCCAGCAGCGAGAGTATCTCACGGTAGTGATATGCAATTTTTTCGATGCGCTCGGCGTCGTAACGCTCCTCGCGAATGTAATTCTGTTCCATATTAACCGCAAAGTTACTACTTGTTTGCCGATTTTCCAATACCAGCTATAAGCTGGTAGGAAAAAAACAAGGACGCTGCGGTGGCAGCGCCCTTGCGGTTAAACGTATGAAAAATTGGTTTTACAGCACCTCGCCCGTGGACGAGATGCGTAGTTGACTATCGCCAGCCGAGCTCTCGATCTGAACGAAGTAGTACTCCGACGAGGAGTTTTGCACCAGCGCAGCCGTGTCGATGAAGTAGCTCACGAACAACCCGTCGAGTGCCAGTACCACAGCCGACGGCAGGGCGCTCTGCTTGAGGTTGGTGCGAGTGAGCAGCCAGCGATCCATAGCATCGAAGTAGAGCTCACGCGCATACTCCCCATCCAGAACGGTCACCTCCGTTGCCCCACGTCGATAATCGACCGCGAGGATCGAAGCCGAGGGGTACTGGCGATTGATATAGGCCATCACGTCGTCAGTCGGGGTGGTGGGCAGCAGATCGCCGTAGTAGCCATCATCATCCGCAACACTCTTGATGAGCACACCCGCCGAGGTGTAGTAGATCGACACATCGTTGTTCTGGGCGTTGTTGTCGGCCTCGATGACATACACGGTCTCGAGGTCCAATCGCTCGATGCGATCGACATCCTCCACGATCCACGCCCCGTACTGGCTCTGCTGAAAACTCTGCCTAACGGCCTCGGGCAGAGCCGTAAAGGCCACATCGCTGACGCTCATCTGCCACACACCCCCAGGTGTGAACCACGCCTCATATTCGACGGGCAACGACCCCTCGCTCGGCACATCGAAGTCGGCCACAAGGTAGCGTCCCACGCTCGCCCACTCGACACCCTCGGCCTCGGGGTACATCGCGTAGAGAGCCTGCTGAACCTGTTGTGTGACGGGGTAGATCACATCGTCATCGTCGCCGCAGCCGACCGCAAGGCCCATCGCCACGGCCGCCGCAAGAAGGAGAAGAGATAACTTTTTCATAGCATAAGGATTTTTTGATTGATTAATCGTCGATATCGACCAACTGATAATCGCTGCCGAAGGTGAGCTCCAAGCCGCTCTGCAACATCACCTCGTAGCGACGACGCTCGCGCTCGATGCCGATGATTGGAGTCTTGGGGAAGTTGCGTTCGACGTAGCTCACGATTGCACTGGGCACCACCCCCTCGGGCAGTGGCGAGTGGCTCTCGATGCTATGCCACGAGCCGTTGGAGAGGAATTCGACCTTGGTCTGATCGGCAAGGAAGGCCTCGTAACGCTTCACCTCCCAGCCATCCTCGCCCACCATCACCACCTCCGAGTGGGGATAGTACTCGCGCAGGAACTGCTGCGCCTTGCTCGGCAGCTGATCGACTCGGATGGGGCGATCGGCAGGGCTATCTTCGGCGATACTATTTTCGGCAGGGTAATTTTCAGCGATCCTATTTTCGCGTGCGACAGCCACCCCACAGACAAGGAACAACGCCGCGATAAGAGATAATTTTTTCATAGTACAACGGTTTTTTGTTCAACACCACAACCATTGCAAAAACTGTACTATTCCAAAAAGTCGCGAGGATGATGGATAAAAGATTTTGATACCGTCGGCGGGATCGGAATCGAGCGAAAAAGGTGAAGTGATTATAAAAACTCGAGGGCAACCCCTCAGAAAAGGGCAAAAAAAATGAGGGTCTCGGAGGTATTCGACGCCGAGCGAGCACCGCTCCTTGTCTTAGTAGCCTCACGCGCCACAGAAACGCGCTTCCTCAGCTACAACCTTCCGATATCCTCTACCAACCTAAAACTACTAACCTAAATGAACCTT
>CAZWHN010000047.1:0-11881 GCA_964633635.1 uncultured Alistipes sp.
TCGCTCACACAGCTCACGAACATCAACGCCCACGTCTACGACAACGTCAAGATGGGTAAGGTCGAGAAGCGCTGGATCCGCACCACCGACGGCAAGGAGATGCTCACTTGGGTGATCCTGCCGCCCGACTTCGACCCCACGAAGAAGTACCCCACACTGCTCTACTGCGAGGGTGGCCCGCAGAGCGTCGTATCGCAGGGCTGGAGCTATCGCTGGAACTTCCAGCTGATGGCATCGCAGGGCTACGTCGTTGTGGCACCCAATCGCCGTGGCTGCCCCTCATTCGGATCGGAGTGGCGCGAGCAGATCTCGGGTGACTACGCTGGTCAGAATATCGAGGATTACCTGGCCGCCATCGACGCCGTGGCTAAGGAGCCGTGGTGTGACACCGACCACTTGGGTTGCGTGGGTGCATCGTACGGAGGCTACTCGGTGTATTACCTCGCGGGCAACCACGATGGCCGCTTCAAGGCCCTGATCTCGCACTGCGGAATCTTCAACTTCGAGTCGATGTATGGCGAGACGGAGGAGCTCTTCTTCATCAACCACGACTACGGCGGCAACTACTGGGATAAGTCGAACGCCGTGGCACAGCGCTCGTACGCCAAGTCGCCCCACAAGTTCGTCGATCGCTGGGACACTCCCATTATGATCATCACGGGCGAGTACGACTACCGCATCCCCTACACCCAGTCGCTGCAGGCCTTCACAGCCGCTCGTCTGAAGGGCGTTGACGCCCGTCTGGTGGAGTTCGAGAACGAGGGCCATCAGGTCTTCAAACCGCAGAACTCGATCGTCTGGAACCGCGAATTCTTCGGCTGGCTGGATAAGTATTTGAAGTAGGAGTACACTGCAAAAACAGAAGAGGGTGTCTAACTTTTGGTTAGCACCCTCTTTTTATTAGATGTTGTATAACTTGCTAAGAGACTTACTCGTAGATGAGCTCAAAATCATCCAACCACAACACGCTCTTCGTACTGCCCGTAAAGTAATCGCCGTAGCGCGATCCCGAACATACGATGATGATGTGTGTCGGCACTCGATCCGTAGCTCGATATTCGAGCGGTATGGTGAACTCGGTCCACTGTTCGATGCTCTCATCTAAAGGCATCTCACCGTAGGCAATCACAGCCTCGCTATTGGTGTCGAAGGCAGTCTCCTCGATACGACGCGTGGCCACCTCGACGGGGCTCTGCTCCGTTCCGCCATAGGTGGCGGGATCCCAATCTCCCAGAGCGATGTAGATCATTCCACGATCCGAGTCACCCTTGTTGATGGTCACACCCGGCGGTTGTGTGGTGATGCGATCCACCTCACCACAGTTGTACTTCAGCCAACCTTTCAGCGCCGTAGGACGAGCCGTAAAGGGACGGCCGAAATTCACGATACCGTGCGTACCGTCGTTCTTAACGTATGAACCAATGAAGAGGTTGCCGGCAGCAAACTTACCAATACCAAAGACATTGGCAAACTTCGACGACAGACGCGCGGCAAGCGCACCCGACGACCCGGGACGAGGATCGGCAACACCCTCGGTCAGCGTCTCATTTGCGATGCTGGCACCCACATTACCAGTACCCCAATAGGGGCTATCGCCATCCGAGTAGGGATAGATGATACCGTTCTTCGTACACCACGCCTCAAAACCACCATTGACAAGCGGCACCACCGACTCGGTGGTACGACTCACAATGGCCGAGATATCGTCGTCCGAGTATGCAATAAATTCATACTCGGTATTCTGCTTCAAACCACCAACCTTCACGCGGAAAGTTCCGCCCTCGATGGTGGGTGCAGGAGCCTCGATCCAATCATCCTGCCCGCTCTCGCGGTAACGGAATCCGACAGTGGCACCCTCCTTGGCCTCTGCGTACAACCACGCCACCGTAGCCCAAGCATCGGCCTGCGTAATCTGCACCGAAACCTCGGTCTCAAGCACATAAATCTGCCAGCGCTCCATATCTCCATCCAGAGCTGGGTAACGCAGATAAACATATCTCACCGATCGGAAATCGGTAAGCTCCTCCATCGACGGAGTCATCGTCGTAACCTCCTTGGGGCCAAGTTTAATCGAGGTGACCTTGATGTTTGTCAGATCCGTTCCCTCTGGCACATAGGCCTTGACCGTACGACTGCGGACATCAATCTCCGACTGTCCCACCTGTCCCGAGATGGTAAAATATCGTTCGATGGGCTGCTCGGCACGGATTGTCCAGATGTAGTCCTGATACAACGACAGCGTAACCTCAATCGGCGAGCGCATATCGAACACACCCGTCAACTCCATCGAAGCCTCAGCATTCTCCGTCAGCTCGACCTCGGTGATCACCACCTCCGAGATATCGGTCTGCTCGTCGAGCGTGAGCGTCACCACGCGCCGTTGGGCATCTATCGTCGAACTAAATCCCTCACCACGCAGACTCAGGATCTCCAACTCCTCGACGGGATAGGGGATTGTGTTCTCGATGCAACCCACGAGACACACCGCCCCCATCACCATCCACACTATTCGTTTGATCAGATTCATTCAATTTCGATTAATAAACCCACTGGAAGTCATCGACGTACATTACGTTACTGTTGCAACCATTCATATAATCACCATAACGGCTTGTCGCGGCCGAGATTATCAGCTTATACGCTCCCGTAGGCTTGGTAACTTTATCATAATATTGAATTGGTATCGTCATTTCAACCATTGAGTCTCCAGATGTTGTACCCATTGGATAAACTACTCCATAACCGATAATTTTACCAGCACTTACAGCATCTGCTCCATTCTCGGGCGACCATACGCCTGTTGGAGCGTTCTCTCCTGACGTTACTTGATGTTTTTTGCTCCAGTCTATGACGCATACTTGAATAGACGCCTGATCGGGCTCACCATTAGGGATTGTAGATGCATATTTGGTCGTGGTCACATTACCGATATTGTGCCACACCTTAACCTTAATTGCCGTCGGGCGAGCTACCCAATTGTAATCCACACCAAAAGACACTGTTCCAGAGAATCCCGACATAGAGAACGTTCCCGTGAATACATTTCCAGCAGCCAACATTCCTAACGTCTCACTTGACTCCAGTTTAGCTACAGATTTATTTTGCATTCCCAAGTATGAACTTTGGACACACAAGTTACTCTTGTAAGTGTTATTTCCACTTCCCCAGAATGGTGCATTGCTATTATTCGTTCCCCAGCACGAAAGCGAAGAACTTTCGAAATCGGCATTAGGGATTGGCTGCTCGACACTTGTTGTCAGTGTTGCGCTCGGACCATATGCCTCACCACCAATATACAACTGATACTCATAGGTATTGTTAGCAAAGATACTCTTATCGCTATTGGGAGTATAAACAGCTTTTTCATTCACATTCTTACCTTCAGTCCACGCTGCTTCTGATGTGCCAGCATAATCATAATTGCTACCACCTCTCAAGGCAACCTCTGCCCACTCTTCGCTACCAACCTTGTGGAATTTAACAGATACATTCTGTGCAGACCCATCGGTCACCACCGCATTGAACTTAGCAGTATTTGCCCACAAATCCACCTCAGTCGGAGCCGTCAATCCCTGATTCTTGAACGTTGTCTTGAACTTGCCGACCTCGGTTGCGCCATCATATACCGCGAAATGGAAATTTTGCGTACCACCCGGGAGCGTGGCAAAGAATTTGGGATTAACAGTAACCGTAAAATCCAATCCCTTATCATCATTCTTGGTAACGGTCATCCAATCTTCATAGCCCGAAGCAATCGTTCCTTTTTCCCAAACCTTTATATCATTGACGCCAAAGCCATTAATCGGGTTAATCGACGTAACCTTAAATGAAATGTTAGATGTACCTACTACATATACATTATCCGCAGCATCCTCGGTCCAATCATTACCCGTCAACGGAGTAATCTCAGGCTCGGGCTTAAAGGTGTACTTATCGTCCTTGCCATCGACCGTATCATCAACCGTAACCGTAACCGTAATGCTACCATCGGGCAGCTGCGAGTAACGGAATTGCAACTCGTAAGCCTTGCCCTTCTGAACCTCGATCTGACCAGCTCTGTCAAACGCAGTCACGACGTCGGGATCTCCCTCGGTCTCGGCTTTAACGGTATGCTTACCCGTGATAGCCCACGCAATGGTTTCAACCGTGGGGTTACCCTCCTCATCCTCTGGCAGGAGGAAGTAGGCATAGTCGCTCAAGGCCTTCAAAGCTACGCTATCGACCTCGAAATCGAGTTTATCCGCACCCGATGCAGCAGCATAAGCCGTGTCGAAATCTGCTTTCTTAAGATTATCGGCAGCAGTACCTTTACCATTGATATTCATAACGGCAAGATTGATCTTAATCTTGCTCAAGAGCTTATTCTCGCCCTCATCCTTATCAAGCACTACGCCCACACGGACGTGCTGGGGATCGCAATTGATTACAGCATCGACAGAGTTGCCAGCTTCGACTATCACATTATTATTCTCGCCGATGTAGTAGATTTTCTCGCGATCGTCTGCGATGTCCGAGCCCTTGAATTTGGTCGTATGCGCCTTGTCGCGGGCCTCGACCTTGAAGGTGTAGGTGCCAGCCACCAAAGCGATCTTCTCGGGGATGTCGTCAGCCTCGGTGTATAGGCGAACCAAGCGATCATCCTTGTCATAAATTCGCACACGCAACTCCTCGGGGGAGAAGTCGTCTCCCGCACGAGTATGTTCCTTGGTAGAGATATTGAGCGTCACATTGCCCATACCCTCCTCGGTAGAGATCTGATCCAGACCCTCTTGGCAGGCTGCAGCCATCAGCGCCACAGCCGCCATAAGTATATATTTTGATATGGTTTTCATAGTGTGTTAGTTTTGACCAGGATAAACGTATAACATCACTGTTCCTACAGTATCACCATTCGCATCTTCAACGGTTAATTTGAAATCACAATTACCCTCATCCGGATAAACTGCCCTAAGCATACCCAAGAAACTTGTGATATCAAACTCCACTTCACTTTTTCCACCGTGCGAAGTATCTGTTTCACTCTCGAAAAATCCAAATCCTTGCAATATGGGAAATACATCTCCTGGATTAACAAGATCAATATGGGTACTAAGACCTCCTGCTTTTCCCAACTCTTCATCAGTCAACACAGAACTAATGATATCAACATACATCTCTGTGAATCCGCCCTGAGCCGTTGATTTAACCTTAATCTTGCAGTTATCAGTACTTAAACCATTACTATCATCTTTAGGATATGTACCACCCAGTCCATATCGTTTTGTGATATCGTGACCTACCCACTCAATAGTCGGGGGATTATCATCAACCTTTCCACCTGAGCCGCCGGATGCTGAGCCGATATTACCGCCCGTCTCGTCGCCGCTCTTGATCGTCAGATCGGTGTAGTTCAAACGATTCTCCGAATCCTCGGCCCACACTGTTATCGAGTGAGTACCTGGGTATGTATCCTGCAAAGCGGTCATACCTGGATCACTTAATGCCATAGTAACCTTAGAGCTCGGATCTGTCGCATCAATCGTAAAATAGTTTACATCCTCCGATATTGTTGATACACTCGGCAAGAAATTAACTCGACCATCGGTATAGCCAGCCTTTTCCAACGCCAACATTAAATTTGAATTAGTCGAACTAATATCAGCATAGACCTTGGTGACAGTTGTTCCATTATTAGGTGTTACTGTCATCTCCAAGTTTGCACCCCACTTGACAAGGCTATTATCATACAAATCAGCAGCAATCACTGCAGTTGTCGATTTATCGCTTGTATTGATCGTCACCACGGGAGCCGAAGGATCAATGTCGGGAACCGTCTCCTCTTGATACTTATCAGGGCCTCCGAAGAACAGCGTCTGCACATCGACCTCGATCTCCTCGTCAAAGACGTAGCTGCTGATTGTCACTTCAAACTGCACATCACCCTCGGTATTGTGATCGATATCGAACGAGATTTGGCGCCACTGCGCTGCTGTCACATTCGAAATCTCTCGCTCCATCGAGACGTAGGTGAGATTTTCCTTGTATGTACTTTCCAAGCCTTTTTCCGCCAAATCTGCCAACGCTCCCGCCAGCTTATCCACCGAAACATTCAGATACACGCCCTCCATCTTGAAGCTAAGCGTATTACCCTTTGCTCCTGCGTGATCCTTGAAATAGACAAACGGACCGCCGTCAACAACGACGCCATTAGCATCTGTCTCGCCGTGATTTGAGCTATAAGGGAATGTGTATGAATAATTTACACTCTCCACAGGATTCTCTGGTGCAATCGTTACGATTGTTTGCAGAGGCGTTCCACCGGTCACGTTGTTTTCATTCTCCTCATCAAACCACTTAAGCATATCGGCCGACATCTCAACAGTTACGAGAGTCTGCGCCAACTTGCAGGTGATCGCAACGGGGGTAGAGGTAGCTGAATTCAAATCCTCTGCCGACACCACTTCAACGGTCTGATTACCCATATAGTAGGCGGGAGTTGTCGTTTTACCATCCTCTTTCTTATCCTCGGCTACATTGGCAATACCTTTACCCGTTGTTGCATCATAGACACCCTTGGTACTATCCTTATACGCCCACACGGTGTACTGTCCAGGAGGGAGGACGATGCCCTTGAGCTTCAATTCATCGCCATTCAACAACGTAACTGGCGTCTCTACACTGTTCTTTTCCATAACAGCCTTATACGCCATTCCCGTGCCCGTGGCGTCACCATTAATATCCACCACATTGCCATCGGCATCGAACACCTCGATCCAATAGTTGTCGAGATCCTCGGCTACATTATTCGGATTAGGCACCTTGAATGTTTCGCTTGCAGAGCTTGCCGTGCCATTCTCGCCATCGGTGCGGGTAGAGTTCGATCCTCGATCGAGGCTCTCGTTATCGGTATTGATCACCAGCGACTCGATCGTCAACGAACCCCAACGATCGCCCGAATCGGCGGGTTTCTTCACCTCGTCAATCTCGTCGAGGCTACACGACGCAAGCGCCAGCACTGCCACCACGGGCAGCAATCTTTCGATGTAACGTCTTAATTTTCTCATATCTTTTATGTTTTTATTCTCGTTGATTTCGATTATGCTGCAGGCTGAGTTGTGTCATCGCCTGTGGTGCTGCCACCCGAAATCGTGTCATCACCCGAAGTCGTGTCATCGCCCGTGGTCGTGTCATCACCCGAGGTTGTGCCTCCGCCTGTGGTGCTGCCGCCCGAGGTTGTGTCATCGCCCGTGGTCGTGTCATCACCCGAGGTTGTGTCACCGCCTGTGGTGCTGCCACCCGAGGTCGTGTCATCGCCCGAAGTCGTGTCATCACCCGAGGTTGTGCCTCCGCCTGTGGTGCTGCCGCCCGAGGTTGTGTCATCGCCCGTGGTCGTGTCATCACCCGAGGTTGTGTCACCGCCTGTGGTGCTGCCACCCGAAGTCGTGTCATCGCCCGAAGTCGTGTTATCCTCCTCGTCGGGACGAAGCTCGATAACTGTTATGTCAGCCTCCCCGTAGTCGTTGTAAATGATTTCAAGCTTATTCGTCGTACCAGCGGTCGAGTGACCCACCTTGATGGTGTACAACGTACCTGCCGCCAACGAGATATCCTTGCCGTTGGCATCTTTAGGCTTAATCTCAACAGGATCTCCGTCAGCTTTACCGTTGCTCGTGAAATATACTTTCACTTCATTCTGCTTCTTAGCGTAGCCGCTGAGTTTCAGCGCGGTAGTGAATACCGTCTGGGGTGTGCTGGTGTTGATCTTGACAGGCTCGCTCACATTGAAGAAGTAGAGGCTCTCGCCGCCATCATCGTACGAATCCCACGCAACGACCTCGTTGGTGTTGTCGGTCGTCGTGCCAGAACCCGTCGTACCCGTGCCAGGCTTGAAAGTTATCTTGCCATCCGCCGAGTGGATCGTCAGCTCGATCTCGGTGTAGTAATCCATCAGCGCCTGCGTGGTCTGCAACTTCAGACAGCTGTTCGCCAGCTTCAGCTCGGCCTCAACCTTGGTGGTCTCGAGCGCCTTGACACGAATCGGCTCATTCACAGTGCTGTTGGGATCCGTAAGAGCATCGGGATCATTCGGCGTCTCGTACACAAAGTAGGGGTTGTTCACTCCCTCCTTGATCTTGCCGCTCGCCATCTCGGGGATGCTCTCGATGCGAGCGTAGTAGAATCCGCGCTGGAACTCCTCGTGACTGCTTTGGAATTCGCTCAGCGTTTCCCAGTCGTAGGGCTTAAACGTCTCCTCGTAGAGGTTGTCGGCATCGTCGCCGTCCTTGGTCGTGGGGTTGTCGTAGGTGCCCCAGATCCGCAAAGCGAGCTTCGAGTAATCGAGTCCCTTGGACTGATCGCCCTCCTTGTAAACGAGGTTCATCACCACGTCGGGCAATTTGGTCATACCCGCGGGGGTCTCGTCGGCGCGAGTGATCTGCTCGCTGACCGAAGGATCGACCGCGCAGCTAAGATCCAAATAGCCGGGGTCGCTCGTCACGCGTTCGGGGACGAGTTGGTCCTCGAGGTTGCAAGCGGTCAGAGCGACTGCCACGCCACACAACGCGAGCGAACGAGTGAATAGATGTTTGATTTCCATAAGGTTGTTATTAATTTTTGTATTTAATTTTCGGTTTTTGAGGTTATTGTGCTATTGAAACTTTGATATTGTCGAGGTATACATTAAACTCGGCATTAACAGACAGCCCCTGTTCTGCATAAGTCGTTGAGGGATAAAAACACAATCGCGTAGATCTCGTTGCGGAACTAACATTCGCGATATGGGTTGGGTAAGTATCTTGAAAAGCATTATTCCCATAAGAATTAGCCATTACATCAGATGTATAATGGGTTGTTCCGAAGTTTTCAATAGAACCACTCTCAGCAGTTCCTGTTCCAACGCCATTAATAGGATTTGAGCTATTAGTATGTGTTGCCAATGCGACTTGTGTATATGGTGAATTTTTTGCACTACTTCCACCGCTATTAGCCTGTACATAAGCTCCAGCATCAAATTTGACTACCAACTTTACATTTGCATTACTTTTTAATGCTATTAGGGGAGGTGTATCAAGACGCCCATAATGCTTTGTTCTAAAATCTGTACCAACCCACCCTACAAAAGGAATATTAACACCTATAGATACATTTTGCAATCTAATATTAAATCTAAAAGCTCCGCTTCCTTGCTTAACCCAATATCGAGCAGCGTTCCAACCATTAGTAGGCATCACACCATCCAAAGATTCTCCAGGTTGTTCTCTTTCATCACCACTATTATAACTATTATTTCCATACGATTCCCCTTCTGCTAATATACCAGAAAAATCCTCAAACAATAAGTAAGGCACCTGATTATTGACATTCGCTTGCTTATTGTTTATTGTCGATGGCAATACAATAGAGTTACTCACTATCGCATTGGGCGAATCATACGACGCCGCAATCGACCTGCCCTGCATTGTCGATGGTTCAGCAGCAATTGCCACTTCGTAAACTTTTGCGGTGTTGGAGGCCACGCCCAACGAATTAGTAGTTTCAAGCGTAAATGGTTTGACAAAAGTTGCGTTACTCAAAGTCATTGTATTCCACGCCTCACCCAAATTATTTGCCGTCTCGGTGATTTTAAGGTAAGTGACGGGGTACAGCGACGATGGAATAGTAAGCGCAATCGGGGTAATATGCTGCGACTGAAGAGTTTTATCGACCTCGGTCGAGATTGCGGCCGCGGGTACACCCGCAGTGTCGTAGGCTTGGAACGAGATATCGCCATTGATCTCCCCAGGCTTAACAAAAATCCACACATCGCGCCCTGCGGCATCAAGCAGGTTTGTGTCATCGAAGTCGATCGTCACCTTCGCGCTTTGGCCGCTCCAAGTGGGAGCCTCCGTGGGGTCAGTCGGATCGAACGTCACCGTTCCACCCACAATCTCCTGCGGGAAGGTGATCTCCAAACGCTTGATCGAGCGACCCATAAGATTCCTATTCTCGGGCACGCGGATGCGCATCAGGTGCATCAGGTGCTGCATACGCAACTCGGGCTGAGGCCAGATGGAGTTGTCCGCATCGCTACTATCGTTCAACGCCGCTCCCGTGGCCGTGCCGCGCATAATGTCGTAAGCGCCATTGTAGTCACCCGTCTGGGTGGTGGGGAGGGAGTAGGTGACGGAGGTGTTGGTAATCTCCCCGGTAGGACCAGGGTAGATGACGTCGCCATCTTCATCCTCGGTACGGATGGGATAGATGGCGTGGTAGGTGTAGGTGTAATCCTTATCCATCCTCTCGGCCACCTCGGCTGTGAAATCGGCCGACGAGTAGGTGTAATTAAAATGAGCAAGCGAAAAGACCGTCTGCTCGAAAGCGTAGCCTACGGTTGCGTCAGAGTTCGGCTTTGCCCAGACCATAATCTGATCGCCAGGCTTATCTTCGCCCGGCACGTCGCTTTTGACCGGCCCGCTCCAATGGATAGGCAGCTCACTATCGGTAGCAGTGCCCAACTCCGTGCGGGTGTCGGGGGCTACGGGGTCGGCAGCAAGGTCGGCGGTTGCGAGGTCGGCTCCGACCACGATTTCGGGGTCTTCCACCACGCTCGCGCGCGTAGTGACACCCTGCGAGGCTCGGATCACAAGCTCGACGGGGGTGGGGACAACGCCCTCGGCATCGCCCTTATCGGTGTTACAAGCCGTCGCCAGCAGCGACAGCAAAAGGAGTGTTATGATGTTTCGTATGCGCACTTTTCCAAAAATATATAATCCGTATGCAAAAATAACAACAATCGAGTTCTGCAAAAAATAATTTCAACCAATGCGATTTATTTCATAATGAATTTATATGCACTCGCCACCAAGTGTCACAGCATCAGCCAACAAGGGTCGCAAAGGGTGCATCTTGCTCATTTACTATTCATTATGAAATTCGGGATATTCGTTGAATTTTTACCATATTGGCACAACTTTTTACTATATTTGCGCACTTGAATTTAGGTGAATGATATGACTCTTTCGAGAAGATATATTAAGTTTTTGGCAGCCATCGTTTTGAGTTTGGCACCGCTGTGTCTATTTGCCCAGCAGGTGGAGTCCGAGGTTGATTCTGAGGTGCGCTCCGAACTCGACACCGAGCCCACCCGTGCCGACAAGATCCGAGCACGAGGGGTCACAAATATGGACAATGTATTTGTGGCAAAGGGGTCGTGGATCACGGGGGCGAACATCGCCTACTCAACGCACGTCAACGAGAACTACAGCTTCGCACTGATCGAGGGCATCAACTCCGAGGGCTACACCTTCCGCGTGAGTCCGATGGTGGCCTATGCCGTGGGTAACAATATGGCGTTAGGCGTGAGGGGAACATACTCGCGTTCGAACCTGACGGTCGATAGCGCCAACCTCAAATTTGGCGACGACGAGACCGGAACGGAGATCACCGTCAATGATTACAAGACCGTTCGCCATTCGTACAGCGTGGCGGCCATCTGGCGTCAGTACATACCGCTGGGACGCAGCAAGCGTTTTGCCATCTTCAACGAGATCTCGCTCGGTGCAGGCGGCACACAGTCGATCTTTGCAGCCGATCAACCCATAAAAGGAACATACGAAGAGGGTTACACCATCTCGCTCGGTGTGTCGCCAGGCCTGATGGCATTTGCCACAAACGACGTTGCCATCGAGGTGAATGTAGGCGTGATGGGCATCAACTTCAGCGACGTAAAACAGGTTCACAATCAGGTGGCTACGGGAAAGCGTCAATCCAGCAATATGGCGTTCAAGGTTAATCTGCTCTCTATCGGAGTGGGAGTTTCATTTTATTTGTAACGGCGATGATGCAACGAAAATTTATACTCAGCATATTTGCTCTTTTAGTGTGTTGTGCCGCAGCGCAAGCGCAGGAGCTGAATTCGGGACGC
>CAZWHN010000048.1:0-8308 GCA_964633635.1 uncultured Alistipes sp.
CGAGGCGGATGATCTCGAGTGTGGGGTAGTGCTGCTCGAGGAATGCGACCGAGTCGTCCGTCGAACCGTTGTCGGCCACGACGATGCTCACCGTCGCGGGGGTGTGCTCCACCACGCTCGGCAGGAACTGCTCCAGATGCTGGCGGCCGTTCCAATTCAGGATCACTACTGCGGTACGTTTCATAACTTTACAGCCTGTAACTCGGCCGGTGGGGTGTGTTTCCAACGGCGGTGCGACCACATCCACATCCCGGGGTTGGCCACGATGTCGCGCTCGAGCAGCTCGGCATAGCGACGTGTGATCTCACCCGCTTCGATGGGGCTCTCGCCGTCGTGGATAAGGGTGAAATGCCCCTCGTAGTAGCCCGCACGCTTGCGACGTGGCGAGAAGTAATAGACGGGCAGCGAATATTTGCGTGCAAGAATCTCGCCGCCATCGAAGAAGGCGGTCCATTGATGCAGGAAGGGATACCAGCTCATATTGGGGCGCAGCGTGGGATTCTGGTCGGCTATAAGGCCCATAATCATCGGACGGCGATTGCGGTTGTCGATGAAGTGGCGCATCGTGCGTTTCATATCGACCAGCTCGACATTCGTATGACGGCGGATGCGCTTCATCAGCTCGTCCACCACGGCGTTAGTGAGCTTGTGATAGACCGCCACGAAGGTCTGATCGGGGAAGGCCAACGACACCACACTGCCCGCCTCCCACGGCCCGTAGTGGGCGGTCATAAATACGGCACTGCGACCTGCCACAGCCTCGCGTGTGGGGGCGTCGTTGGCGAAGGTCATACGGCGGCGCAGCTCCTCGTCGCTGATGCCCGACTGGCTGATGGTGTTGATGATCTGCTCGGAGAGGTTTTTATACGTCGCACGGCAGATCTCCTTAAGACGTTTATCGTCGGCATCGGGGAACGAGCGACGCAGATTATCCATTATCACCCGACGGCGGTAGCGCAGCACATAGCACAGCGTAAGATAGCACAGCGTGCCGAATATGTAGTGGCGGATGCAGTGGGGCAGTAGAGCAAAGCCGCGGCAAAGGATCCACAGCAGCTCCAACGCCACACGCTGGGCGGGGGTTAATTCTCGTGGTTGGTTTGACATTGCGTGGTTGATTACTCCTCGTTACTATACTCCTCGGTGGGCTTATCCTTGCGGTAGCAGTTACGACGCTCCTGCCTGTCGGCCTTTGGCGCACCAGCCACGACGATCACAAACTCGCCCTTGGGCTCGTTCTCGCGGAAGTGCTCCAACACCTCGGCTATCGTGCCTCGCACGGTCTGCTCAAACTTTTTCGTAAGCTCGCGCGAAACCGACACTGCACGATCCTCGCCAAAGGTCTCGGCCAGCTGTTCCAGACACTTCACAACGCGGTAGGGCGACTCGTAGAAGATTATCGAGCGTGTCTCCGAAGCCAACTCTTGAAGGCGCTTCGCGCGTCCCTTCTTCTGCGGCAGGAAGCCCTCGAAGCAGAAGCGGTCGCACGGGAATCCACTCTGCACTAGAGCGGGGATGAGTGCTGTAGCGCCTGGCAGCGTCTCCACCTCGATGCCTGCCTCGACGCAGGTGCGCACCAGCAGAAATCCCGGGTCGGAGATGCCGGGTGTGCCAGCGTCCGACACCAAAGCCACAGTGTGGCCCTCGCCGATGGCCTCGGCTACGGAGGCTGCCGTCGAGTGTTCGTTGAACTTATGGTGCGAGTAGAGTCGCTTCTCGATGCCCAAGTGCTTCAGCAGGAACGCTGTGGTGCGGGTGTCCTCGGCCAGGATGTAGTCGGCCTCGCCGAGCACCTTGATGGCTCGCAGCGTGATGTCGTCCAGGTTGCCGATGGGCGTGGGGACTATGTATAGTTTCGACATAGGTTACGAGAGTTTGCGTTCGAGCAGTTGCATAATGAACTTCGAGCCCTCGGTGTCGGGGTTCCAAGCGTAGTTTTCGATGATGTGGATCATACAATCGTCGAGTGTGTCGAGCCCATCGAGTGCCGTTATGGCCTCGTCGTAAGCCTCACCGTCGCCATCGAACAGATCGCGGATCATCAGGAACTTATCGTTGATGCCGATGCCGTCGCGCAATGAGCGGATCTTCGAGTGGTTCATCTCATCACCCAATGCGGTGGTGGCGGCAATGGTGTCGGCTAAGGTGTGGGTAGCGGGGGCTATAGCCTCGGCCAAAACGGTGGGACGCTCCTCCACGGGGCGCTCCATCGCGGGCTTGGGCATAGGCTTAGGCTCCGATTTGGGCGTGGGCGCTACGGGCTCGGGCTTTGTGGCGGGAGCTGGCGTGGGCTCGTCGTCCATATCGAGATCGAAGATCTTTGATATATCGACCACCTTCTCGGGGCGGGGCTCGTTGTCGTTGTAGATCGACATCATACGCTGATGCTTCGAACGGGGACGACGCACAACCTCCTCGTCGTTGCCAAACAGGCTGCTCAATGTGCGACGCGGAGCCGATTTTTCGGCGGGCTTTTCAGCAGGTTTTTCAGCAGGTTTCTCGACGGGGGTAGGCTCGGGTTCGGGCGCAGGAATTTCTATGAGGTCAGGCTCGGGAGTGGGCTCGGGAATTTCTATGGGCTCGGACGTGGGCTCGGACGCAGGAATCTCTATGGGTTCGGGCGTAGTTTCTGCCACGGGTTCCTCGGCGGGCACTATCTCCTCCTCGGCGGGCGCAACCTCCTCCTCGGCAGGCGCTGCAACGGGAGCATCATCCCCATTCTCGGGAGCTATAACGTCAGCCTCCTCGTCGGAGTCATCCTCGTCGGCAAAGAGAAACTCCACCTCGACATCCTTCTCGCCATCATCGGCCGAGAGCCACTGCTCCAACTCGTCGATTGGCGTGGCAGCCGCCGCGGCCTCAGCAACACCTTCCGTTGCAACACCCTCCGTTACGGCTGTAGCCACCGCCGCCGTCGATGCGTAGTCACCGATCGAGTCGGGGAAACGAATCTGGTTATAGAGCCTCTTCAGATGGTCGAGCGCGATGTCGCGTTCGATGGGCGAAGGCGTCTGCTGCTCGCTCCACTCCGAGAGAAGGAGCGTCAATCTCTCAAGTTCCGATTTTATAAGTTCGATGTTCATAGCGTTCGAGGAAAAATATTTTCCAAATATACGCAAAAAAAATGAAACAAGCGAGGGGTGCCGAATAAATCTCCGAACACCCCTCGTATATTTTCCACCTATGGTGGATTATTTGCCCAGCTGATCGCTATAAACAGCCTTAGGCAGATCGTGCATATTGTACTGCGAAGCCATCGAACGACCGTAAGCACCAGCCGACTTGATGGCCAGCAAATCGCCACGCTTGCTGCGTCTGAGGCTCACATTCTCGTCGAATACGTCGGTTGATTCGCAAGCTGTACCCACAACCGTGTATTTGGTGAAGATCTCCTCCTGCGAGGTGATGTTCTCGATGTTGTGGTACGAACCGTAGAGCATCGGACGGATCAGCTCGGTCATCGAGGCGTCGATGATCAGCAGACGACGACCCGTGGCTGTGGTCTTGTTGAACAGCACGCTGGCAATCAGCTCGCCGCACTCGCCCACCAACGAGCGGCCAAACTCGAAGTGTACCTCCTTGCCCTCGACGTTGAGGTGCTCGTGCACGATGGCGAAGAGCGATGCGAAGTTGGGGATGGGCTCATTCTCGGGTACGTCGTAGTTGATACCCAGACCGCCACCCACATCGACCATACGGAACGAGAAGCCGAGCGACTCCAACTTCTCGACGATGGCGTTGGCCTTGTTGCACATATTCTCGAAGACGTGCAGCTCGCGGATCTGCGAACCGATATGGATATGGATGCCGATGATGTTGATATTCTCGAGCGAGCGGATCAGATCGACATTCTCGAGGATCTCCTCGTATGAGATACCGAACTTACTGTCGGCCTGACCGGTGTCGATGCAACGGTTGGTCTTGGGGTCGATATCGGGATTGACACGCAGACCTACGTCGGCCTTTTTGCCCATCTGGGCAGCCAGCTCGTTCACCACCTTCAGCTCCTCGATAGACTCGCAGTTGATGGCCAGAATCTCCTGCTCTAAAGCGTAGAGGATCTCCTTGTCGCGCTTGCCCACGCCAGCATACACCACCGTCTTGGGATCGAAGCCCGACTCGATGGCCTTGCGTACCTCGTTGCCACTGGCGCAGTCGATGCCGATGCCGTACTCCTTGATGATCGAGAGCAGGTAGTCGTCGTTGTTGGCCTTGATGGCGTAGTGTACCTTGTAGTTGTACTTGTTTGATTCGTAAACCACACTCTCGAGCGTCTGACGCAAGAGGTTGATGTCGTAGAGATAGAACGGGGTCTCGATCTCGCGCAGTTGTGCTGCAACTTTTCTGCTTAACATTTTTTCCTAACTAATATTTTATAGATTTTGCTTTTTCTCTGCCTTCAGTTTAAGGCCATAGGCCCAAACGGCACAAATATATATATTTCGGTGGTTATTTGCAAATTATCGTTCGGTTTTTGATGCACGGTTTTTTCGTCTTTGGGTGCGTTTTTTTCGTTTTGGTGCAGCGAGGGCTCACCTTATATGCAGATGGCATACGATTTGGGCAAGGGAGTATAGCTTTTGGCCGAAGTGGTGACAAGATAATTTTCTCAAAATGGGACGATGTTGCCGATTTTTTAATGAAATTTTTTACCTTTGTCGTAGTTATGCTCCAAAAGGGGCGTTAGCAGACAGACGAAAACAATTAAAAAAAGAGCAATATGAAGAAGATTATCGCATCGCCTCTGGCCCCCAAGGCCGTAGGTCCCTATTCGCAGGCCGTCGAGTGTGGCGGCACACTCTATGTTTCGGGTCAGCTGCCCATTGATGCCTCGACGGGCAAGATGGCCGAGGGTATTGAGGAGCAGACTCGTCAGTCACTTACCAACATCCGCTCGATTGTCGAGGAGGCTGGCTACACGTTGGCCGACGTGGTGAAGGTTACGGTTCTGCTGGACGACATCGCCGACTTCGCAGCGATGAACGGCGTCTATGCAACCTTCTTCACCGAGCAGATGCCCGCCCGCGTATGCTACGAGGTGGCCAAGTTGCCGATGGGTGCCAAGGTGGAGATTGATGCCATCGTCGTAAAATAGTATCGACCCAAGGTGCGGGCCAAAGGAGCCGCATCGGGAGCGAGAAAAAATATTCACGAAAAAATGTGCGTCGGAGCGTGCTCTGACGCACATTTTTGTTTTTTGTTGAAAAGTTGTGAAAACATCTTGCGTGAAAAATTGTTTTCGTGCTGGAAAAATTAAGACCTTTGTATTGGTGCTTTGCGCCCTTGTTCACGACACACATATAAATCGCAATATATAAAATTAAATAACATAACACTATGAGCAAAACCAACAACCAACTCACCGAAGTGAGCTACAACGACGCCGTAGCAGCGTCGAAGGAGTACTTCGCAGGCGACGATCTGGCCGCCACGGTGTGGGTGAGCAAGTACGCCCTCAAGGACTCCTTCGGCCACATCTACGAGCGTACGCCCGAGGATATGCACCACCGCATCGCTGCCGAGATCGAGCGCATCGAGATGAAGTACCCCAACCCCTTGAAGAAGGAGGAGGTATTCTCGCTTCTCGACCATTTCCGTTACATCATCCCTCAGGGTGGTCCGATGACCGGTATCGGCAACAACCTTCAGGTCGCCTCGCTCTCGAACTGCTTCGTGATCGGCAACCGCAAGCACGCCGACTCGTACGGTGGTATCTTCCGTATGGACGAGGAGCAGGTGCAGCTGATGAAGCGTCGCGGTGGCGTGGGCCACGACCTCTCGGGCTTGCGTCCGACGGGTTCGCCCGTGCTTAACTCGGCCCTCACCTCGACGGGTATCGTACCCTTTATGGAGCGTTACTCGAACTCTACACGCGAGGTGGCGCAGGATGGTCGTCGCGGAGCCTTGATGCTCTCGCTCTCGATCAAGCACCCCGATGCCGAGCGTTTCATCGATGCCAAGACCCAGTCGGGCAAGGTGACGGGCGCCAACGTCTCGATCAAGATCGACGACGAGTTTATGCGTGCCGCACAGAGCGGTCTGTCGTATCGTCAGCAGTTCCCCATCGACGCCGAGAACCCCGTTGTTGTGACCGACATCGACGCCAAGAAGTTGTGGGACAAGATCATCCACAATGCGTGGCAGTCGGCCGAGCCGGGCGTGCTGTTCTGGGACACCATCCTGCGCGAGAGTATCCCCGATTGCTATGCCGATTTGGGCTTCACGACCGTATCGACCAACCCCTGCGGTGAGATTCCCTTGTGCCCCTACGATAGCTGCCGATTGTTGGCTATCAACCTGTTGAGCTATGTGGAGAACCCCTTCACGGCCGAGGCGAAGTTCAACTTCGATCTCTTCCGCGAGCACGTTGGCAAGGCGATGCGTATGATGGACGACATTATCGACCTGGAGTTGGAGAAGGTAGAGCTCATCATCAACAAGGTGGCTTCGGATCCCGAGGAGGAGGAGATCCGTCGCGTGGAGTACGACCTCTGGCTCAAGATCAAGGATATGGCTCTGAAGGGCCGTCGTACGGGTCTGGGCATCACGGCCGAGGGCGATATGTTGGCTGCTCTGGGTCTGCGTTATGGCTCGGACGAGGCTATCGACTTCGCAGTGAGCGTTCACCGTACGTTGGCCGTTGAGGCTTACCGTGCATCGGTTAAGATGGCCGAGGAGCGTGGTGCATTCCCCATCTACGACGCAGCGCGTGAGGCTGCCAACCCGATGATCGAGCGTATCAAGGAGGTAGATCCCGAGCTCTATGCCGAGATGGTTAAGCACGGCCGTCGTAACATCGCTATGCTTACGATCGCCCCCACGGGTACCACTTCGCTGATGTCGCAGACCACGTCGGGTATCGAGCCTGTGTTCCGTCCCGTATATAAGCGTCGTCGTAAGATCAACCCCTCGGATCGTGGCAAGCAGGCCGATTTCGTCGATGAGATGGGCGAGAAGTTCGAGGAGTATTATGTATATCACCACCAGTTTGTTAAGTGGCTCGAGCAGAACGGCTACGACACCGCAAACCTGCAGTCTATCTCGGACGAGGAGCTCGCGAAGTGGCTCGAGGCGTCGCCCTACTACGGTGCTACGGCAAACGACATCGACTGGGTGGCCAAGGTGCGTATGCAGGGTGCTATCCAGAAGTGGGTGGACCACTCGATCTCGGTGACGGTGAATCTGCCGAACGAGGTGTCGGAGGAGCTTGTGGCCGATGTGTACCGCACGGCGTGGGAGTGTGGCTGTAAGGGCGTGACGGTGTATCGTGACGGCTGCCGCGACGGTGTGTTGATCGACGCCAAGAAGAAGGGCACGGCGAAGAAGTGTAGCGAGCCCTCGAAGGCGAAGCGTCCTAAGTCGATTCCCGCCGACATCGTGCGTTTTAAGAACGGTAGCGAGGATTGGATTGCATTCGTAGGTATTCAGAACGACCGTCCCTACGAGATCTTTACGGGTAAGATCGAGGAGGATGCTATGTACATCCCCCGCAAGATCACCAAGGGTTGGATCATCAAGGTGCGTGAGGCCGACGGCTCGAAGCGCTACGACTTCCAGTATCAGGATCGTTACGGCTACACCAACACCATCGGTGGTATCTCGCGTCTGTTCGACGAGGAGTTCTGGAACTATGCGAAGCTCATCTCGGGCGTGTTGCGTCACGGAATGCCTATCGACAAGGTGGTGCATCTGATTGACGGTCTGCACCTTAATAGCGAGAGCATCAACACCTGGAAGAATGGTGTGCAGCGTGCTCTGAAGCAGTACATCGCCGACGGTACGAAGCACAAGGGTAAGTGCCCGCAGTGTGGTCAGGAGGAGATGGCATATCAGAATGGATGTTTGACTTGTATGTCGTGTGGATATTCTAAATGCGGTTAATTGGCGTCCATTTGATGCATAGGCGTGTGAAAATAGTGAAAAAAGAGGTTAATTATTTGTTTTTTTATTATTTTATTCACATCTTTGCATCGTATATGTGGTGCTGGCTCGATAGCAAAACCCTCGGTAACGCCGTTTGCAGGGGGTGAGCAAGAGGTGGCTCTATGTACATTCCTATCAACCGAGGGGGAGAGAGAGAAGGAGAGGAGTGACGAGACGAAAAGATGAGAGGAGCGAATCGACTCACACAAGGTGTGGGAAGAGAGATGGAGAGAAGAGAGAGACAACAAAAGGCAAAAACTCCCGTTGGTAGGATGACCGAGCGATTGGTCGCAAACAGAAGAATTTTTATTATTCACAGCAAATAAACATTTTTTAATTATGAAGAAGTTTTTACTTTCTATCGCTATTGTAGCGTTCTCTGCAA
>CAZWHN010000048.1:8408-11452 GCA_964633635.1 uncultured Alistipes sp.
TTTTTAATTATGAAGAAGTTTTTACTTTCTATCGCTATTGTAGCGTTCTCTGCAAGCGCCGTGTTCGCTCAGGAGAATTCAGCTGAGAAGCTTCGCTGGAAAGGCATTATGAACAACAGTTTCTGGTCAAACTGGGAGCTCTCAATTGGTGGTGGTGTTAACGCAACCGGTTGGAATGATTGGATGAAGGATCAGGGCGATTTTTCTGACAATATCGGTTGGCAGCTCGAGGGTAGCGTAACCAAGTGGTTCAACCCCATCGTAGGTGCTCGTCTGCAGGTTACTGGCGGTCAGATCAATCCCTCTACCAAGACTACTACATACGAGAGCAAGTGGGTTATGCCTCACGTTGACGCTGTTGTTAACCTCTCTAACTGGATTGGTGGCTACCGTGAGGATCGCGTTTACTACGCTAAGGTATTCGCTGGTTTCGGTGTAAGCGTTGTAGATGTTAACGATGATGCAGCTACTGGTTTCGGTTTCGCTTCAGGTTTGATCAATACTTTCCGTTTGAGCAAGGCTTTTGATTTGAACGTAGAGTTGAAGGGTATCCTTACTCCCGAGCGTGATATCCCCGCTGCTGTTCCCGCATTGAACGGTAAGTATGGTCAGATGTACTCAGCAACTTTGGGCTTGACCTACCGCTTCAACAAGCGCGACTGGAACAAGGCTTACTCTCAGGAGGAGGTTGATGGCTACTTGGCATCAATCGCAGCTCTGGAGGCTGGTTTGGCTGACGCACACCGCAACGAGGGCAAGCTTGCTGAGCGTTTGGCTGCTCAGAAGGCTGCTACCGATCAGGCTCTGAAGGACAACGAGGCTCTGCGTGCTGAGTTGGCTAAGAAGAAGCCCGCTATCGGTTCATCGGCTGTATTCTTCAACTTCGACAGCGCTCGCCTGTTGGATCGTGCTAAGTCACAGATGCAGCTCATCAAGGAGAACATCGCTGCTGCTCCCAAGGATCAGGTATTCACCATCGTTGGCCACGCTGACGTTAAGACCGGTTCTGCAGAGTACAACCAGAAGCTCTCTGAGAAGCGTGCTAAGGCTGTTTACGATTACCTCATCGAGCAGGGTGTTAACAAGGATCAGCTTACTTGGAAGGGCGTTGGTTCTACTCAGAACATCTTCCCCATCAACAACACCAACCGCGTTGTTATCGTGAAGTAATTTGGACGATTTACAAGGGTCCGAATGAGGTCCTACGGAAAGGCTCACCCCATCGGGTGGGCCTTTTTTGTTGTTCAGAATCAAATTCGATATTTTTACCCATCAAATTTGCATACAGTGCAAATAATATTTAAATTTGTAACAGCATCAATATGGATGCGTTACTGAACCTAATCTTAAAAGTCCACGAAATGTATCTCGTAAGAATAAAGTTTTTGCTTGTTGCCGCAACGCTTGTATTTTCTGCGTGTGCGGAGAGCACTCCAACCGAACCAACCATTCCAGAAAACGCAACCACTCGCCAGCAGATGATCATCACGGGCGAAATTTATCCCAACAGCACACGAGTCAATGCATCGGGATTTGAGGATGACGATAAGGTTGGAGTATTTGTTTCGACAAGTAGCTCTTTGAGCACGACCGCCGCCAATAATCAAATCAATAATGCCGTGTTCAATTACGATGTCGCATCTAAGCATTTGGAGGCTCCAGCGGGAGGCGAGATCTATTGGGAGACGGATGATGCTAAGCTGTCGGTATTTGCGTATTACCCATACGATAGCAACATCACGGCGGCCAACGCCACATCATACTCATTTACGGTAAAATCAGATCAGACCACATCGGCGAATTTTTATGCAAGTGACTTCATAACCGCAAAAGTAACTGAGGTAGCAAAAACCTCATCACCCGTTAGTCTTACGTTCAACCACTCGCTGAGCAGAATCAACGTCACCATCAAACGAGGAACAGGCTTTAGCGATGACGAGTGGGGAAAAACAAAATCATTTAAGATTAGTGGTATTGCAATTGATGGCAACGTAAATCTATCTTCTGGCGCCGTAGCTACGGATGGAACCGCAGGAGAGGTGACCTTTATGCCCGAAACGGGCGATGATACGGCCTACTCGGCGATTGTAGTTCCACAGAATGGGCAAGAAGAGGTCAAATTCCAATTTACGCTTAAGGGCGCGAGCGGCGAGGATGACGAGAACTACTATTATGAGCCTACGACCGTAACATTCGAGGCTGGCAAACAGTATAACTACACGTTCAAGATCAATGCGACCACCCCATCGGAGATGACGCTCCAAATAGTCGACATCGCCCCGTGGGGAGAGCCCACAACCATCTCCGAGATCACGATGACGGGAGGGGAGTAGTGTTGCTTGGGGTGTATGGAAAAACCTTTGTGAAAATGCGTATAAGATTGTGGCTTATAGTGATTGTTAGTGGTTTGCTGTCTGCTTGTTCTGAAGGCAGATGGCAGGCTGAGGTTTTGAACACCGTGGCCGATTATATGCAGCAACACCCCGACAGTGCGCTGATTCAGATCAGAAACATAAATAAAGAATCTCTGCGGGGGCGTTACAATAAGGCTCGTTATGCGTTGCTCTATTCGCAGGCATTGGATAAGAATTATATCGACGTTGAGTCGGATTCGCTGATTTCTGACGCTTTGCAATATTATAGCCATCGTGGACCACAGATAGAACAAGCGTACGCATTTTATTATTCGGGGCGCATATACGAGAATCGAAATAACATCGACTCTGCCATTGTTCAATACACCCACACCGAGGAGCTCTTGCAAAGCGCCGAAGATAAACATCTTTTAGGTCTTACAGTCAATGCTCTGGCCAGATTGTACCAAAGGCAGAATTTTCTGGAGGCTGCAAAGGATAAATTCCTCGAGGCGGCTCAAACCTTTCTTCAGATTGAAAATAGGGGAAATGCTCTCTATTCATATATGGCAGCATTAAGTGTGTGTGCTATATTGATGGATTATGATGAGTTCGATTTATATAACCAAGAGGTTGAGGCACTTAAAGCCAATGAACAGCAATCGGTATCTAAGATTGAGAATAAGAAAG
>CAZWHN010000049.1:0-11346 GCA_964633635.1 uncultured Alistipes sp.
AAACTTTTTATTATATACAAAAACCTGTCTAACAAAAAACTTGTTAGACAGGCTCATTTTCTTTTTTATATGACGTGTGACGCTGACGCTCTTCTGCAGCCCGCCGAAGGCTACCATCCCATCTCGCGGGCGTAGCTGATGGCGCGGTTGAGGGTGTCGTTGAAGGGACGAGTACGCTTTAGCAGCTGGGCAGCCCTCTCGATGAAATCTTCCTGAAGGAAAAATTCGCGATCAACCACCTTTAAGAGCAGGTAGTTGCGCAGACGATAATACTCCGAGTGGGGATCCTCGGCCGACCACCCCTGCGGCATACGCTTGTAGGCGTTGGACCAATCAATCTCGAAGCCCTTGGCCTCGGAGATGGTCTCGACGAAGGCATCGCCCTCGGTCATAATCTCCTCGCGCACGCTCTTGATCTCTCCCGCCGTGGGGCAGTAGGCGCCCGTGCAGAGCATATAGTAGTCCTGATCGGGCTCGACGTGCATATAGTAACCCGAGAATCCCGATCGCTTACCTCGCGGGCAGACATAGACCCCGAACCACGTCTTGTAGGGCGATTTGTCCTTCGTGAAACGTGTGTCGCGGTAGATGCGATAGGTGGCATCCTGCACCCTTACCCCCTCGATTGTAGGGTCAAACGCCGCCACCGCCTCGATAAATCGTGCGGCCACGAAGTCCATACGGCTCTTCACCTGCTTGTAGCGGTCGCGGTTGGCCTCGAACCAAGTGCGGTCGTTGTTGGCCGAGAGTTCTTCCAGAAAGTCGATTATCTCTCTCATTGTAGTTGGGTTCTGGGGTTTTACTTTTCGGGCGTATGCTCAATATCGCACGATGAGCAGTTGCCGTGGCAACCTACGTCGGCGCAGTCGGTACCCGTATCCTCGCGTGACTCCTGCACGGCACACTTGATGCCCAGACGCTGCATATTCTTGTTGGTGGCTATCTCCGAGTCGATGTCGTGGCCCTTGAAGATCTGTGTGAGCGAGAGCCCGAGAAAGAAGAAGCCCACAAATCCGATCGAGATTAAAATGACAATCAGCAGAGTAGAAAATGTTACCGACATAGCGTGTTATGAGTTAAAATTTTTTATTTAGTTGAAAATCTTCCCACAAATTTATATATTTGTATGTTAATTTGCAAAATTATGTGCCCTTCACCCAATCAAACGTCGGGTGTGGGGCCGATAGTGTGCAAGCAAGAAGATTGAGCCAATGAAAATCGTAATATCTGGAATCGGAGAGATGGGCAACCACTTGGCCCGAATGTTGAGCGGCAGCGGACACGAAATCACAGTGATCGATCCCGACGCCAAGGCTCTCGACGAGTTGAAGGCCGCCGCCGACCTGATCACCATCGAGGGCGACACCACCACCTTCGCCGTGTTGCGTCGGGCGGGTGTGCGTCGTTGCGATCTCTTCATTGCGGTCAATCACGACGAGAATGTAAACCTCCTCGCAGCCGTTATGGCCAAGCAGCTCGGTGCCAAGAAGTCGATCGCCCGCATCGACCACAACGAGTACCTCGAGCCCAACAACAAGGAGGTCTTCATCGATATGGGTATCGACTATCTGTTCCACCCCGAGCAGGTGGCAGCCCTCGAGGTGACGAACCTATTGGGTCACACCTCCACCACCGACTACGTCGATTTCTCGGGTGGGTTGCTGGCGCTGCTGGTGTTTAAGTTGGAGCCCACCTCGCCACTGCTGGGTCGCAAGCTGATTGATTTGGCCGACGATGGCTCCATCTCGGAGTTCCGTGCCGTGGCCATCACGCGAGGCAGCCAGACCATCATTCCCCGAGGTCAGGACGAGTTCTTCGAGGGTGACGTGGTCTATATCATCGCCCGCAAGGATGTGGCACGTCGTGTGACGGAGCTCTCGGGACAGAAGAGTGTCGAGGTCAAGAACCTGATGATTCTGGGCGGATCGCGCATCGGCGTGAGAGTTGCATCGGAATTGCAGGAGGATATGAATGTGAAGATTATCGAGTACAATGGCGAGAAGGCCTACCGTCTGGCCGAGGAGCTGGAGCATACGCTCATCATCCACGAGGATGGCCGTAATCTGGACGCTATGCTGGAGGAGGGATTGGCAAGTATGGATGCCTTCCTGGCCGTCACGGGCCGTAGCGAGACCAACATTCTGGCCGCTATGCAAGCCAAGCGCCTGGGCGTGAAGAAGGTCATTGCCGAGGTCGAGAACCTCAATTATATACGTCTGGCGGAGAGCGTCGGCATTGATACCATCATCAACAAGAAGCGTGTCACGGCGTCGAACATCTTCCGCTTTACGATGTCCACCGACGTGCAGGCCATACGTTGCCTGTCGGGCAGCGAGGCCGAGGTGCTGGAGTTTATCGTCAAGCCCAACTCGCCCGCCACGAAGTGTATGATCAAGGATATGCGTCTGCCGCAGGATGTCATCATTGGCGGTAT
The DNA here is from genome assembly GCA_964633635.1 of uncultured Alistipes sp. Classification (GTDB taxonomy): domain Bacteria; phylum Bacteroidota; class Bacteroidia; order Bacteroidales; family Rikenellaceae; genus Alistipes. Next base: position 2,435 of record CAZWHN010000049.1, read on the forward strand.
CGTGCGTGGCGACAAGGTGTTCATCGCCGTGGGTGACACCCGCATCAACGCCTACGACCGTGTGGTGGTCTTCTCGATGCCGGGATCAATCGCCACCGTGGGTGAGTTCTTTAATTAGAAGTTCTTTCAAACAGGATAAAGAAGAGACCGATAAACGGAGTTGTGTTAGGGGCGGTCGGAGGACGAAAAGTTTTCGACCACGACAGCCCGCAAAAATACTCGAAAATGTCGGTTTTTGGAAAGTTTATGCGCGAGGTGATGCTCGCGCGATATGGCCGCATCGAACGTGCGGCACGACGAGCCGTCGAGTTGCAGTACTCGACACTCGACGAATTGCTTCGGCGAGGTCGTGCGACCGCCTTCGGACGTGATTATGGCCTTGGACGGGTGCGATGCGTGGAGGATTTTGTGCATCAGGTGCCACGCCTCGACTATGACGCTATGAGCGGCTACATCGAACGTATGCGTCGTGGCGAGCGTAATGTCACCACCGAGGGGCGAGTTCGTATGTTTGCCCGTTCGTCGGGCACCTCCGCTCGGAGTAAATATATCCCCGTCACGGAGCGTTCGCTGAGGCACAACCATCTGCGAGGCGTGGCCGATGTGGTGGCGATCTATTTGGCTGCACATCCCGCCTCCCAACTCTTCGAGGGGCACACGCTCACGCTCAGTGGCGGATGTCACCGCGAGGGTGGTGCTCTGGTGGGTGATCTCTCGGCACTGCTGGTCGAGGCTGCAGGTCGCTTGGCCGATGTGGTGCGGGCACCACGGCGACGCACGGCACGCATCGAGGATTTCGATCTGAAGTGCGACACGATAGCCCGCGAGTGGTCTGCCCGACGGATTGTGGCCTTAGCTGGTGTGCCGTCGTGGAATATGGCGCTGCTAAGGCGTGTATTGGATTATACTGGACGCCGAACGATTCGGGAGGTGTGGCCCGAGCTGGAGCTGTTTATGCACGGAGGGGTGAGCTTTCGCCCCTATCGCGATGCCTTCGAGGATGTGGTGGGCGAGCGGATTGACTATCTGGAGAGCTACAACGCCTCCGAGGGTTTTGTCGCCATTGCCGAGCGGTGCGACAGCGACGAGATGCTGCTTATGCCCGACTACGGCTGTTTCTACGAGTTTGCCCGAGGTGAGGATGTGGTGCCGTTGGAGGGTGTGCGATGTGGCGTGGAGTATGCCGTACTGATGAGTGCAGAGAATGGTCTCTGGCGATACGAGTTGGGCGATAAGGTGCGATTCACCTCGGTCGATCCCTACCGCATACGTTTCGTGGGGCGCACCAAACAATATATCAACGCCTTTGGCGAGGAGCTTATGATCGGTAATGCCGAGCAGGCGCTGCTTCGAGCCTCGCTTCTGACGGGTGCCGTGGTCGAGGAGTACACCCTCTCGCCCGTGTTCCTGCCTTCGTCGCGGGGCTACCACCGATGGGTTGTGGAGTTTGTCCACGAGCCCGACGACGAGGATCGCTTCGCCCGCGAGTTAGACTCGACGCTCCGTGAGCTGAACTCGGACTACGACGCCAAGCGTAGCAGCGTGATGTATCGTGCGGCGGTGGTGAAGGTGCCACGCGGGACATTTCATCGCTGGCAGGCGAGTGAGCATCGACGCAAGGTGCCACGTCTGAGGGAAGACTCCTCGGTGAGCGATGCCATCCTCGCCGCAGCCCACGACCGGGTGCTGGTATAGTGAGGGCGAAAGAGAAGAAATAAATGAAGATTATATAAAATATGTATGTAGCAATTGCAGGTAACATAGGCAGCGGCAAAACCACGCTGACCGAGATCTTAACCCGACGTTACGGGGCTAAGGCCTACTACGAGGAGAGCGACAATCCCTACATCGGCGACTTCTACAACAATATGAGTCGCTGGGCGTTCCAGTTGCAGATCTCGTTCTTGGGCAGTCGTATCGAGCAGACACTCGATATGCTCCGATCGGGCGAGCAGAACATCTTTCAGGATCGCACCATCTACGAGGATGCCCACATCTTCGCCGACAATCTGCATAGTATGGGACTCATCTCCTCGCGTGACTTTGCTACCTATATGAAGATCTTCGATCTCACCACCACGCTCATCCCCCAGCCCGATGTGCTGATCTATCTGCGTGCCAGCATACCCACACTCGTGACGCAGATCAAGCGTCGAGGCCGTGCCTACGAGATGAATATCGACGAACAGTACCTCTCGCGCCTGAACGAGAAGTATGAGGATTGGATCAACCACATCTACAAGGGACGTGTGCTGATCATCGACAAGGATGTCGATGACTTCGTGGCCAACCCCGCGGTGGTGGATCGTATTTGCCAAGAGTTAGAAGCGCTGACCTTAAAATAGAGCCGATGAATCTTCCACAGAAATTTGTAGAACGTATGCAATCGGAGCTGGGCGCAGCCGAGGCCGAGCTGCTCTGCGCAGCACTTGCGACGGAGCCTTCGACCGCCATTCGCCTCAATCCCCGCAAGATGACCTCACCCCGATGGGATAGCCGACGTGTGGGGTGGAGCGAGTGGGGACACCTGCTCGACGAACGTCCCGCCTTTACGCTCGATCCCGACTTCCACGCAGGAGCCTACTATGTTCAGGAGGCAAGTTCGCAGTTTGCTGGTTACATTATGGCCTGCGCGATGGGAGGCCGAGAGCAGTGCGAGGGAGGTCGCATCCTGGATGTCTGTGCCGCCCCTGGTGGCAAGAGTACCCACTACGCCTCGCTCGTGGGCGAGCGTGGTCTGGTCCTCGCCAACGAGATCAATCGCAGCCGCGCAGCCGTGCTGGCCGATAATGCCCGCAAGTGGGGTTTGGGAAATATGGTCGTTGCGTGTAACGACTCCTCGCGTCTTATGGCGTTCGAGGGGTGGTTCGACGCGGTGGCTGTCGATGCCCCCTGTTCGGGTGAGGGTATGTTCCGTAAGTCGGACGAGGCCCTCGAGCAGTGGAGCGAGGCCAATGTGCGAATGTGTGCCGAGCGACAGTGGGAGATTCTGCAAAATGCCTACCAGACACTTCGGGCTGGAGGTGTGTTGATTTATAGCACCTGCACCTTCAACCGCACGGAGGATGAGGAGGTTGTGCGTCGTGCCTGTGATGAGTGGGGCGAGGAGTTGGAGGCGGTGCCCGCGATCGATGTCGATCCCTCGTGGGGCGTTGAGGTGGGGCGCGAAGGGGTGTTCCAGACCTTCCGCTTCTTCCCGCACCGTGTCGAGGGTGAGGGTATGTTTATGGCTGTGGCTCGCAAGGCGGGTATTCCCTCGTCGCGTCGTCGTGCGCCGAAAACTCGCCGTCAGGCCATCACGAAGGTCGATCGTCAGACCGCGCAGGAGTTGAGCCGCTGGGTGCAGAGTCCCGAGCGTATGCGATTCTACTCGGCGGGCGAGGTGCTGTATGGCTGTCGTGAGGAGATATATGACGATGTGGCGGCGCTCTCATCGTCGCTTGCGGTGATCTACTCGGGCGTTGCTATGGGGCAGGTGTTCAAGGGCCGACTCAAACCCGACGGTGCGTTGGCCTTCTATGCCGATCTTAACCAAGAGGCTGTCGAGTGCCGCGATGTGGAGCTGGAGCAGGCGTTGCAATTCCTGCGCAAGCAGGATATGTCGGCCGAGCCATTCGCCGAAGGGATTAACTTGGTGCGATGGGAGGGTCGTGCGCTGGGTTTTGTGAAGCGTGTGGGTGCGCGAGTGAATAATATGTACCCCAACTCGCTCAGAATTTTGAAATAACGTAAAAAAGATATTGCTATGGCAGTAAAGAAAATCTACTACTCGATGGGTGAAGTGGCCGAGATGTTCGACGTAAACCAGTCGCTCATACGCCACTGGGAGGCGAAGTTCGATTGCCTGAAACCTCACAAGAATGCCAAGGGTAACCGTATGTTCACCGAGGCCGATGTCGAGCGACTCAAGCAGATCTACCATCTGGTCAAGGAGCGTGGTATGACGCTCAAGGGCGCTGCGAAGGTTATGCGTCACTCGTCGCAGGATGAGTTGGCTCGCCAGACCGAGCTGTTGGAGCGTCTGCAGCGTGTGCGTGCCGTGTTGGTCGAGGTGCGTGAGGAACTTAAGACCGATGACGACGACCAGATAGTCGAGCCGCAGGAGGTCGAGGAGGCGGCAGCTACAGCAGAGCCTGAGGCGGAGCAGAAGCCCCGCCGTGCCGTTGTCGAGAAGTTCAGCGATGAGGAGGAGCCCGCCCCCGCCCAGAAGAAACGTGCGCCACGTCGCAAGAAGAAGAGCGACGAGGAGAGTAAGGAGTTGTTCCCATTTTACGAGCAGTCGCTCTTTTAGCCTATGAGAGTGAGAGACGTAGCTACGGCCATCGAGGAGTTCGCGCCGCTCAGCTTGCAGGAGTCGTACGACAACGCAGGTCTTATCGTGGGACGTATGGACGATGAGGTGCAGCGCGCCTTGCTGGCCGTCGATGTCACGGAGGAGATCATCGAGGAGGCCATCGCCGAGGGGTGCGATATGATCATCACCCATCACCCCATCATCTTCCACGCCCTGAAGCGCCTGAATTCGGCCTCGCCCACCGAGCGATGTGTCGAGCAGGCCATCCGTCACGGCATCAAGCTCTATGCCGCCCATACCAACCTCGACTCTACGCCGCAGGGTATGAGTTGGCGTGTTGCCGAGATCCTCGGTCTGGAGCGTGTCGAGGTGTTGCAACCCACCACGGCCGATGGTGCGGGATTTGGCGTTGTGGGCGAGTTGCCACAGCCAATGCCGAGTGAGGAGTTTATGCAGCAGGTGATCGAGCGCTTCCGAGTAGGGGCATTGCGTCATAGTGATGTGGTGCGGCTGGAGGTGCGACGTGTGGCCATCTGTACGGGTGCCGGAGCGTCGCTCATCGACGAGGCTCGACGTGCTGGTGCGGAGATCTATCTGACGGCAGATTTGAAGTATAATGACTTTATGCGGCACGAAAATGCAATTATTTTAGCCGATATGGGCCATTTTGAGAGCGAATATTGCGCAATTCAGATTTTATTTGACATTTTATCAAAAAAAATACCTATCTTTGCAGTTCGCAAGAGTGTGCGCTCTCGCAACCCCGTGAATTATATGTGTCGCAAACCGTAGGGTAGGCAGTTGAAAGTGCTGTCGGACGGAGTGGCTGGTTGGCTGTCGGACGTAACGGTTGGGCAGTCGGCAGGCATAGGCAAGTGGCTGGTGGTGCTGTCAGTGGTATAGACGTGGGGTTGCCGTGGTAGCTGTCAAGAAATAAATTTAAGATATATGGCACAGAAGAAAACATCTGAAGTCGATTACTCGATGCAGGAGAAGATTATGGCTCTGTATGAGTTGCAGAAGATTGATTCTCAGATCGATGAAATCAACAAAGTAAAGGGTGAGTTGCCCCTCGAGGTGCAGGACCTTGAGGACGAGATCGAGGGCTTGAAGACCCGTATCGAAAACATTAACGCCGAGGTGGAGGAGTTCAACTCGCTCACCAAGCAGCGTAAGCGCGAGATAGATCAGGCCAAGATTCAGATCTCTCACTACAAGGAGCAGCAGAACAACGTGCGTAACAATCGCGAGTACGACGCCATCACCAAGGAGATTGAGTATCAGGAGCTTGAGATCGAGTTGGCGGAGAAGCGTCTGCGCGAGTACTCGGCCGCAATCAAGAACAAGAAGGCTCAGCTGGAGAATGCCGAGGCGGTAGCTGCCGATCGAGGCATCGACCTTACGGCCAAGAAGAACGAGCTGGAGAGCATCGAGGCTGAGACCGCCGATCAGGTGGCATCGCTCGAGGCTAAGGCCGAGAAGGCTAAGACCAAGATCGACGAGCGTCTGCTCAAGGCTTACAACCGTATCCGCGGCAGCGTTCGCAACGGCTTGGCTGTGGTGACCGTGAAGCGTGATGCGTGCGGTGGTTGTTTCAACCGCATTCCTCCCCAGCGTCAGGTGGACGTGCGTCAGGGCAAGAAGCTCATCGTGTGCGAGTACTGCGGTCGCATCCTCGTGGCTGATAACGAGGAGTAGGCTGAGGGCTGAAACGGTTGCGCGAGGCGGAGTGAATGGCCGTCGTCGCAACGAAACTTTTAAGGGATGAATTCTGAAAGGGATTCATCCCTTTTTTGTTAAAAATCATTACGATTTTTCCTTTGTTTGTAAAATAATGACTACCTTTGCGGCGTATTTAGATTGGTATGTATCCTAAATCATTTCGCGAAAAATGAAGATCGCTCTTGCCCAATTAAATTATACCATCGGCGACATCGACTCTAACGTCGCTCGAATCATCGGTGCCATCCGCGAGGCCGAGGCCGCCAAAGCCGACCTCATACTCTTTGCCGAGTATGCCGTGAGCGGAACACCCGCCTACGACCTGCTGCGCAAGACCACATTCCTCACTCTGTGCGAGGAGGCTCTTGAGCAGATTGCCGTGGAGTGCCGACGCCTTACGGCCATCGTTGGCTCGCCCTACCTGACCGAGCGAGGTGCTGTGAGTGCCGCTGCCGTGTTGCGCGACGGCCGCATCGACCAAATCGTCGAGAAGCAGTATGTTACGGCACGTCGTGAGATGGGATTTATCGTGGGTGGCGACGGATACAAAGTGATCGACGTCTGCGGTCGCAAGATTGCCGTGATGGTGGGTGACGACCTCTCGCATCTGCACGAGTTGGACTCGGAGGCCGACTTTGTGGTGAGCGTCAACTCGCGTCGTTACGGCAAGGGTCTGCTCTCGCGCCGACTGGAGATGATGCGCCGCCTGACCTTCACCGAGGGTCGCAACATCATCATCATCAATCAGGTTGGTGGCTCGGGCGACTTGGTCTATGACGGCACTTCGGGCATTATGAACAAGCAGGGCAAGGTCGAGCTGCTGATGAAGAGCTTCAAGGAGGACTTCGTCATCTTCGACACTATGGAGCCCCACGAGGGGGTGGATGTCCCCTATACATCGTACAACGATCGCACACGAATGGTTTATGAGGCTGCTTGTCTGGGTGTGCGCGACTACTTCCACAAGAACGGTTACGAGAAGGCCTGCGTAGGCTTGTCGGGTGGTATCGACTCGGCTGTGGTGGCCTGCTTGGCTGTGGGCGCACTGGGTAAGGAGAATGTGAAGGCGCTGATGCTGCCCTCGCAGTTCTCGTCGGACGACTCGGTTGAGGATGCAAAGGCTCTGGCCGATAATTTGGGCATCGAGTTCAGTGTGCTGCCCATCACGGCTGCCTACACCGCAATTATGGATACCCTGAAGCCCATCACCGGCGGAACGGAGTTCGACGCTACGGAGGAGAATATCCAGTCGCGTATCCGTACCGTGCTCCTGATGGCTCTCCAAAATAAAGATGGCTATGTGCTGTTAAACTCGTCGAACAAGAGCGAGAATGCCATCGGCTGGTGTACGCTCTATGGCGACACGGCGGGTGCGTTCAGCCCCACGGGCGACCTCTACAAGAGCGAGATCTACGATCTGGCGCGATATATCAACCTCAAGTTCAACAACCCCATCCCCGAGGCTATTCTGAAGAAGGAGCCTACGTCGGAGTTGCGTCCCGATCAGAAGGATAGCGACATCCTGCCTCCCTATGAGGTTGTGGATGCCATCCTCTACCGTATGATCGAGGAGGGCCAGCACCGTGAGGAGATCGTCAATGCTGGTTTCGACTCGGCCGTGGTGGAGAAGATCCACTCGATGGTGATGCAGAACGTCAAGAAGCGTTATCAGTATCCCCCCGTATTGCGTCTTTCGACCTGCTCGTTCCGTCACGAGTGCCTATTCCCGCTTGTCAACAAATACGGATATTAGTAGATTTTCGTTCTACTTAATAAAACGAGACGGATGGCAACGATAAAACATACGGGAGAGGTTGTGCGCATCGAGGGCGATAGCGTGTTTGTGCGTATGACTGTGAGTAGTGCTTGCAGCGGCTGCCACGCCAAGTCGGTGTGTGGTCAGTCGGAGTCGGCCGATAAGGTGGTCGAGGTGGTGACTACGCTGAGCTCGGAGTACGAGGTGGGCGAGAGCGTCGAAGTTGCTCTGTTGCAAGACTCTATGGGTGCCAAGTCGGTCGTAGTGGCCTATGTGGTGCCTTTTTTAATTTTAACGGTGGCTCTCATCGGCTCGATCCTGCTGGGTGCGAGCGAGGGTGTGGCCGTTGTGGTGGCGATGGCTGGCGTGGCGGCATATTATGGTGTGCTGTACCTGCTGCGCGAAAGGATGAAAAATACAATAAAATTTATAATAATTAAACAAACAAAATGACGGTTTTATTATCTACAATTCTGACCCTCAGCTTGCTGGGTATTCTTTCGGCCGTTATCCTGTACTTCGTTGCTCAGAAGTTTCAGGTGGAGGAGGATCCCCGCATCGACGAGGTTGAGAAGATGCTTCCGGGTGCTAACTGCGGTGGTTGCGGATTTGCCGGTTGTCGTGCTATGGCCGAGGCTATGGTTCTGCGCGACGATATCTCGGCTCTGTTCTGCCCCGTGGGTGGTGCCGAGTGTATGAAGCAGATGGCGAGCTATCTGGGTAAGGTGGCTCCCGAGAAGGAGCCCACGGTTGCCACGGTACGCTGTGGTGGCGTGTGCAGTAAGCGTGCGCGCACGAACGAGTACAACGGTACGAAGAGCTGTGCCGTAGCCGCTTCGTTCTATGCTGGCGAGACGGGCTGTGCCTACGGATGTCTGGGCTATGGCGATTGCGTCGAAGCCTGCCAGTTCGACGCCATCAAGGTTAATCCCGAGACGGGTATTGCCGAGGTCGATGCCGACAAGTGTACGGCTTGTGGCGCCTGCGTCAAGGCCTGCCCGAAGGGTATCATTGAGCTGCGTAAGAAGTGGCCGAAGAATCGTGCCGTGTATGTAAGCTGCGTATCGAAGGACAAGGGTGCCGTGACGATGAAGGCCTGCAAGGCTGGTTGTATCGGTTGTGGCAAGTGTGCCAAGGTAT